>NZ_BCRS01000158.1 GCF_001552715.1 Mycolicibacterium vaccae NBRC 14118 = CIP 105934
GTTGGCCTCGGCCACGCTGGTGGCGTCGGCGGGGAAGGTCTCGCCGACCTTCCACCCCGACTTCACGTCGCGCAGCGCGTCCCCGCCGCGCACGAACGGCCACTGCCCCGGCAGCGCGGGTTCGGCCAGTTCGTCGGCGGCGGTGTAGAGCGGCCGGATCGGGAAGCCGTCGTAGGTGTCCGAATCAAGCAGCCGCTCGGGTTCGGCGGGCAGGTCGGCCGGGTCCCGCTTGAGGGACTTCGCCAGCACGCCCGCCACAGCGGAGCGCCACCGGTCCAGATCGGAATCGATTACTCCGCCGGCGGCGCCGGCGCTGGGATTCTGCACAGCCATCAGGCTAAATGATCGCCATCACACTCTCGTGGGCCGGTAGCTCACTGCACTGTCGTCCCCGACGAGCGCATCTGCTGCGCCCCCGTACCCTTGGGAATCGTGAAATCCGTAGTCAGCACGCTTCGTACCGTCGGTGCCGCGGTCGTCGTCACGCTGAAGACGGCTCCGCGGGGCAGGCTCGCTGCGACGCTGATGGGGATTGTGATTCTCGTCGCAGTTGCGGTGTTCGTGCCGTTGCCGACCGCGCTGCAGGTGCGCGACTGGGCCACCGCGGCCGGTCCGTGGTTCCCGTTGGTGTTCTTCGCCGCGCACGTCGTGGCGACGGTGTTCCCGTTCCCCCGCACTGTGTTCACGCTGGCCGCGGGCCTGCTGTTCGGTCCGCTGCTGGGCATCCCGATCGCGGTGGTGGCCAGCACGCTCAGCGCGGTGATCGCGCTGCTGCTGGTCCGGGTCGCGGGCTGGCAGGTCAGCCGCCTGGTGTCCCATCCCCGCGTCACGGCCGTCGACAAGCGGCTGAGCGAGCGGGGCTGGCCCGTGGTGCTGGCGACCCGGTTGATCCCGGCGGTGCCGTTCTCGGTGCTCAACTACGCTGCCGGCGCTTCGTCGGTGCGGGTGCTGCCCTACACACTGGCCACCCTGGTCGGCGTGCTTCCCGGCACCTCGGCGATCGTCGTGTTCGGGGACGCGTTGACCGGCCGCATCAGCCCGCTGCTTCTGGTGGTGTCGGTGTGCACGGCGGCGGTCGGGGTGGCCGGGCTGCTCTACGAGATCAGGATCGAGCGGCGCAGCCGGACGCCCGTCACGACGTCCTGACGTCGGGCCCCTTGACCGTCATCGCGGCGAACAGCGTGAGCAGCGACGACGCGGCGACCAGGCCGGGACTCCAGTCCTTGGCCCTGACGTGGGAGCCGACGGCCAGGGTGAAGTAGACGGTGAGCATGAACGTCGTCAGCCGCGCGAGTGCGGGCCAGCGGAACACCGACAGCAGGCCGACGGCGCTGGCCCCCTTCACGAGCGGGAGCAGCGGCCACAGTTTCCGGGGCAGTCCGACGTCGTCCAACGCCTTCCTGACCGGCGCGACGGGTCCTACGCTGGCGGCGGCGTCTGCGGCCTGCACCGCGGCGAGCACGGCGTAGGTTCGCGGCGACGTCAGCGCGCTCACTGTTCCTGCGTTTCGTGCCGTGGCGCGCCGAGCTGGCCGGGCGGCTGCGGCGAAGGCAGGCGGCCGGGCCCGTCGACCGGGATGCGCGCCTCGGCCTCGGCCTTGGCCACCGCCGCGGCGATCGCGGGATCGGTCTCGGTGTTGAACCAGTCGGCGACCTCTTCGGAGTCGTCGACGGGCCGGGCCGAAGCGTCGTCGACCGGCGACGGGGTGTAGCGGTAGACGCCGTCCTCGCCCGGCGCGCCGAGCAGCTTGGTGAAGCCCTGCAGCGCGGACCCGAAGTCGCTGGGCACCAGCCACACCTTGTTGGCCTCGCCCTTGGCCATCTGCGGCAGGGTCTGCAGGTACTGGTAGGCCAGCATCTCCGGGGTCGGTCGGCCGGCCTTGATCGCCGCGAACGTCTTCTCAATGGCCTTGGCCTGGCCCTGGGCCTGCAGGTACGCGGCGGCGCGTTCACCCTGGGCGCGCAGCATCCGGGACTGCCGATCGGCCTCGGCGGTGAGGATGGCGGCCTGCTTCGCGCCTTCGGCCGCCAGGATCTGCGCCTGCTTCTGGCCTTCGGCCTGTTTGATGGCCGCCTCCCGGCTGCCTTCGGCGGTCAGGATCATCGCCCGCTTCTCGCGGTCGGCGCGCATCTGCTTCTCCATCGAATCCTGGATCGACGGTGGCGGGTCGATGCTGCGCAGTTCGACCCGTGCCACGCGCAGTCCCCACCTGTTGGTGGCCTCGTCGAGCACGCCGCGCAGTTGTTTGTTGATGGAATCGCGCGAGGTGAGGGTCTGCTCGAGGGTCATGCCGCCGACGACGTTGCGCAGCGTGGTGGTGGCCAGCTGCTCGACGCCGACGATGTAGTTGCTGATCTGGTACACCGCCGCCTGGGGGTTGGTGACCTGGAAGTACACCACGGTGTCGATGTTGACGGTGAGGTTGTCCTCGGTGATGACGGGCTGCGGCGGGAACGACACCACCCGCTCCCGGAGGTCGACGCGGGCCCGGATGCGGTCCACGAAGGGCACCAGCAGGGTCAGCTGACCGGACACCGTCTTGCTGTAGCGGCCCAGCCGTTCGATGACCGCGGCCTCAGCCTGTGGGATCAGCGCCACCGACTTGGCGACCACGACCACGGCGAACAACACCAGCACACCCAGTAGCACCAGCCCCGTGATTGCGCCATCCATGTCGAGTCCCTTCTCTAGCCGATCTTGGAGACGACCGCGGTCGCGCCGTCGATGTGCACGACGGTGACCTGATCGCCGGGTTCGTAGACGTCGGTCTCGTTGTAGGGCCGGGCGGTCCAGACGTCGCCGTCGAGCTTGACCTGGCCCTCGTGGCGGGCCACGCGGTCGAGCACCAGCGCGCTCTTGCCCTCCAGCGCCTTGGCCGGTTCGGGCAGACCCGTGCCGGACTGCATCCTGCGCCGCAGCGCGGGACGCACCCCGACCAGCAGCAGCACCGACACCACCAGGAACACAATGCCGTCGACCCAGATCGGCGCGTCGAACAGGAAGCTGGAACCGGCTGCGGCGAGCGCGCCGCCGCTGAGCATCAGCAGGAACAGATCGCCGGTGAGCGCCTCGGCGCCGGCGAGCGCCAATGCTGCGATCAGCCAGATCAGCGAGACGGGCATGACGCCAGCCTAACCGCGCAACCGACTCGACGACCCGGCAACAACTACACTGCAGCCATCATGTGGTGCCCGAGTGTCTCGCTATCGATATGGGCCAACGCCTGGCTGGCAGGCGCTGCCGCGCCCGACGACGTCCTTGACGCGTTATCTCAGTGGACGCCAAAGCATTCGGTGACCGCTTACGATTCGGTCGCGGCGGAGCGCACCGGGTTGTCCTGGCCGGATCTCGATGACAACGCCTCGATGTCGCTGTTGCAGACGGTGCGCACGGTTGCCGGAAGGGGCGCTCCGCAACCGTCGATCGCGCTGGCCCTGCCGGTTCCCGGTGACGTCCGGGGCCTTCCACCGGGCACGCAGTTCGGCCGGGACGCAGTGACGGCCGGCGAGGCCGTCCTCGTCAACGGCGCCGACGGCGCGATCGGGCTGGTGCCCGACTTCGAGTATCAGGACAGCTTTCCCGATCCGGCCGACCCCGACGACGACTACGAGTTCGAAGCCGAGCTGAGCGGGCTGTCCTGGACGGTGTACTCGTTCACGTCGGCCCCGCCTGCGGGACACTTCGACCTCGGCGAGTCCGAGTATCAGCTTCGCGACGCGGTGCGCTCGGCCGCCGACGCGCTGGGCGCGCTGCGCGCAGGCGCCTCCGGAGGTGAGGTGGCAGACCCGCGCCGGCTCGTCGAGCAGGTGCTCGACTCCACCCGCCTGCACCGCATCCCCGACCACGCCCCGACGCGGGCGGTGCGGGTGATGGAGAACGCCGCTCACGTGGACGCCATCATCACGGTCAGCTCGGGACTGATTCCGATCGGACTTCAGAGTTCGTCGGAGGTCCAGCTGGCCAGCGACGTGCTGCGACCCCTGACTGCGGTGGTGCGCTCGGCCCGACTGGCCGCGGTGGAGGCGATCCTGCACTCGGCCTGGCGCGGTTAGGAACCGTCAGCCCGCGCAGTCCGGTGTGCACAGGGCGCCGTTGACGCTGCTGCCGTAGCACGGCACCTGCCCGCCACCGACCCGTCGGGGCGGAACCCCAAGGCGCAGTTCGTCCATCAGGTCGACGACCAGCTCGGCGAACCGGGGCTGCGCGTTCGGGGTGGACGCCCGGGCGAAGGCGATGCCGGCCTCGGCGGCCTGCTCGGCCAGTTCGTTGTCGAGGTCCCACACCACCTCGATGTGATCGGCGACGAAGCCCACCGGGCAGACGATCACCGCCCTGGCGCCCTGGGCGGCCAGCGTGGTCAGGTGGTCGCCGACGTCAGGTTCCAGCCACGGCACCTGCGGCGGCCCTGACCGGGACTGCCACACCTGGTCGTACTCGGGGTAGCCGGCCGCGGCCGCGACCAGCGCCGCGGTGTGCTCGACCTGGCGTTGGTAAAGGTCTGGCCCGCAACGCGATGCCGCGCGCAACGGGATCGAGTGCGCGGTGAACACCAGGCGCGCCTGGCCGCGCAGCTCCTCGGGAAGGGTCGCCGCCGCGGTGTCGACGGCGTCGGCGAACATCTCGATCAGCAGCGGGTGGTCGAAGTACTGCCGCAGCTTGACCAGCTCCGGGGCGTCCGGACCTGCCGCGGCCCGGCCGCGGGCGATGTCCTCCTGGTACTGGGTGCACCCCGAGTAGCCGCCCCAGGCCGACGTCGAGAACACGGCCGCGCGGCGAATGCCGTTGTCGCGCATGGTCGCGACGGTGTCCTCGACGTACGGTTCCCAGTTGCGGTTACCGAAGTAGACCGGGATCTGCTGACCGCGGCGGGCCAGTTCGGCCTCGATCGAGGTGATCAGCTCGCGGTTGATGCCGTTGATCGGTGACACGCCGCCGAAATGCAGATAGTGCTCGGCGACCGACTCGAGCCGCTCCCGTGGGATCCCCCGCCCCCTGGTGACATTCTCCAGGAACGGCATCACCTGTTCGGGTCCTTCCGGGCCCCCGAACGACAGCAGCAGCAGCGCGTCAAACGTCACGGGATCTCACAGCAGCTGGGTGCTCGCGCCGCCGTCGGCGTAGATCACGGTGCCCGTGGTCGCCGGCAACCAGTCCGACATCAGCGCGCAGACCGTCTTGGCGACCGGGGTGGGGTCCTTCATGTTCCAGCCCAGCGGCGCCCGCTGGTCCCAGCCCTCTTCCAGCAGCTGCATCTGCGCGCCGGCCTCCTCGCCGAGAGCACCGCCGACGATCGCGCTCATCGCCAGCGTCCGGATCGGCCCTGCCGCAACCAGATTGGACCGCACCCCGACCTTGCCGGCCTCGCGGGCGACGAATCGGTTCACCGATTCGAGCGCGCTCTTGGCGACCGTCATCCAGTTGTAGGCAGGCATGGCGCGGGTCGGGTCGAAGTCCATCCCGACGATCCCGCCGCCCGGGTTCATGATCGGCAGCACGGCCTTGGCCAGCGACGCGTAGGAGTACGCCGAGATGTGGATGCCCTTGGCGACGTCCTCGTAGGGCGCGTCGAAGAACGGGTTGATGCCCATGCCGGTCTGGGGCATGAAGCCGATGGAGTGCACCACGCCGTCGAGCTTGTTGCCCTCGCCGATCTCCGCGGTGACCCGGTCGGCCAGCGTGTCGAGGTGCTCCTGGTTCTGCACGTCGAGCTCGATCAGCGGCGCCGGCGCGGGCAGCCGGTCGGCGATCCGGCGGATCAGCTTCATCCGGTCGAACCCGGTCAGCACCAGCTCGGCGCCGGCCTCCTGGGCGACCTTGGCGATGTAGAACGCGATCGAGGAGTCGGTGATGATCCCCGTGACGAGGATGCGCTTACCTTCGAGAAAACCTGCCATGTGAAAGTCCTTATCTCTGTTAGTGGCCCATGCCCATGCCGCCGTCGACCGGGATCACCGCGCCGGCGAGGTAACTCGCGTCCTCCGAGGCGAGGAAGCTGACCACGCCGGCGACCTCGGCGGCGGTGCCGACGCGCTTGGCCGGGATGAAGTCCAGTGCGCCCTTCTGGATCCGCTCGTCGAGCGCGCGGGTCATCTCGGTGTCGATGTAGCCGGGCGCCACCACGTTCGCGGTGACGTTGGCCTTGGACAGCTCGCGGGAGATGGAGCGGGCCATGCCGATCAGCCCGGCCTTGGAGGCCGCGTAGTTGGCCTGGTTGCCGATGCCCCACATGCCCGAGACCGAGCCCACGTAGATGATCCGGCCGAACCGCTTGCGCTGCATGGTGCGCGAGGCCCGCTGGGTCACCCGGAAGGCTCCGGTCAGGTTCGCGTCGATGACCTTCTGGAACCTCTCCTCGGTCATCCGCATCAGGAACGCGTCGGCGGAGATGCCCGCGTTGGACACCAGCACCTCGACCGGGCCCTGATGCTCCTCGACCTCGGTGAAGGCGCGGTCGACGGCGTCGTTGTCGGTGACGTCGCACTCCACCGCGAACAGGCCCTCGGGTGCACCCGAACCGCGATGGGTGACGGCGACCTTGTGCCCGTCGGCGGCCAGGCGTTGCGCGATGGCCAGACCGATACCGCGGTTACCGCCGGTCACCAGCACCGAACGGGATACGAACGCGGGTCGACCGGTGGGCGCGGCTTCGACGGCAGCAGAGTCGCTCATGACGGCCAACTTAGTGCCTGACCGGCACCCGTCCGAAATCGCATCGCGTTCGCCGATCACGGCAGAAGCGCCGTCGGGGCGCTCAGCCGTGCCGCGTCACGGCCAGGGGGCACACCGAACATCCGGCGGTACTCCCGGCTGAACTGGGTGGGGCTGTCGTAGCCGACGAGATGGCCCACCCCCGCGATGTCCCCGGCGCGCGACACCAACAGGTTCCTGGCCTCCTGCAGCCTGATCTGCTTCTGGAACTGCAGTGGGCTCATCGCGGTGACGGCCCGGAAGTGGCGGTGGAACGCCGAGGGACTCATCCCGGCCATCGACGCCAGCTCGGCAATGCGCAGCGGCTCGGCATAGTTCTCCCTGATCCAGCGAATGGTTCTGTTGACGTGGGCGAGCCCGCTCCCCGCGCTGCCGATCTGACTCACCACCGCGGCGTGCGGCCCGGTCAGCAGTCGCCACAGGATCTCCCGCTCGATGAGCGGGGCCAGCACGTCGGCGTCCTGCGGATGGTCCAGCAGCCGCACCATCCGCAGGACCGCGTCGAGCAGATCGGGCCCGGCCGGACCGGTCGACATCGCCGGCGCCGATGGCGACGGCCGTGCGCCGCTACGCGCCGCCAGCATCAGATCGGTGATCGCCAGCGGGCGCAGCTCCATGCCGATTCCCAGCGCCGGGGTGCGTGAATCGGCACCGATGAAGTGCCCACTGACCGGTAGCTCTGCGGTGACGACCAGGACGTCGCCCGCGCGGTACTCGAAGACCTGATCGCCGAGATGCAGTCGTTTGGCGCCCTGGGCCAGCACGACAAGCAGGGGCGCGGTCAAGGAGTACTCCGGTGCCGATCCGGTGGCGCGGGACAGCAGCAGACCGCCGATGGCCGTCGACATGTCCGGTGTCGCGTGGGCGTCCACCAGCATGCGCAGTTCGGTAAGCGCCTCCTCGGACCGTCGCATGGGTTCCAGCCAACCACGGATCGACTGATCCATCCATAATCAGCAGGATCAGACAAGAGCTTGGGCGTATCGGTCTACCGTTCACCGGCACCACGGCGTTGTATCGACAGTGTCCGATACGGCGCCACGAAGGAGAACATCAATGACACTCGACCATTACGTCACACTCGGCCGGTCCGGCCTGCGAGTGAGCCCATTCGCCCTGGGCGCCATGACATTCGGCGAGGATTCCGGCGGAGCCGGCTGCAGTGTCGCCGAGTCCGAGTCCATCATCACCAGCTACCTCGAGCGCGGCGGAAACTTCATCGACACCGCGAACTTCTACACCAACGGACACTCCGAGAAGATTCTCGGTGACTATTTCGCCGCGCGTCCCCATCAGCGGGATCGTGCTATTCTGGCGACCAAGTTCTTCACCAACATGTACCCGGGCGACCCCAACGGTGGCGGCGCAGGCAGACGGTCGATGGTGGCACAACTCGAGGAGAGTCTGCGCCGGTTGCGCACAGACCACGTCGATCTGTACTGGCTGCACAACTGGGACCGGCACACCCCGATCGAGGAGACCGTGCGCACCCTCGACGACCTGGTCCGGGCCGGAAAGGTCCGCTACATCGGCTTCTCCAACATCCCCGCCTGGGTGACCGCCCAGGCGCAGACGATGGCGCAGCTCAACCGCTGGACACCGCTGGTGGCGCTGCAGGTCGGCTACTCGCTGCTGAACCGCGGAGTGGAGGCGGAGATCGCCCCGCTGGCGTGGGACCAGGGCCTGGCGCTGGTGCCGTGGAGCCCGTTGCAGAACGGGTTCCTGTCAGGCAAGTACCGGCGCGGGACGCACGTCACCGACTCTGCCCGAGCCGCCTTCGTCGGCGGTCCGACCGAGGCCGAGTTCACGGTGATAGATGCCGTCGCGGCCGTTGCCGAGGAACTCGACACCACCTCGGCCGCTGTGGCATTGGCGTGGCTGCGGGCCCGCCGCGGCACCGTGGTACCGATCCTGGGAGCACGACGCCTCCAGCATCTGGAGACCAACCTGGCCGGCCTGGCGATCACCTTGACGCCCGATCAGCTGCAGCGTCTCGACACTGTGTCCGCACCGCAACTGCACGTTCCGGTGGAACCTCAACTGCTGGCCGCGTTGCAGTTCGCCGGCGCGACGGTGGACGGACTGGCGTCGGTCGCCTATCCCCCGCTGGCCGAAGGCACCGCGCGGTACTAACCGGGCAGGCGCCGGTTGAGCAGCAACGCCCCCAGCGCGGCGAGCGCCAGCAGCGCCGAACCGAGCCGGAGCCAGCCCACGCTGGCGTCGCCCTTGATGGTCTCGTAGCCGATCTGCTCCTGCAGGTCGGTGAACACCTGCTTGAGCTGCTCGAGGCTGGACGCGGTGAAGGCCTCGCCGCCGGACAGGTCAGCGATCTTCTTGAGCATCTCGTCGTCGACCGGGACGGGCTGGCGCTGGTCGTTGATCTCGACGTAGCCGTACGGTGTGCCGAACGACACCGTGGAGATCGGCACCCCTTGGTCTTTGGCGGTGCGCGCGGCCGTGTAGGCGCCCTTGGGGTTGTCCGGGTTGGACGGCACGGTCTCCTTGCCGTCCGACATCAGCACGATGCGCGCCGGTGGCGGTTCGTCGCCGCCGCCGATGACCGCGCCGACGGTGGCGACGGCCTGCAGCGCGGTGAAGATGCCCTCACCGGTGGCGGTGCGGTCGGCGAGCTGGAGCTTGTCGATCGCAGTCTTGGTCGCCTCGCGGTTGGTGGTCGGTGACACCAGCACGGTCGCGGTGCCGGCGTACGCGATCAGCCCGAGGTTGATGCCGGGGGTCAGCTGGTCGGCGAACTGTTTGGCGGCTTCCTGCGCCGCGACCAGCCGGTTGGGGGCCACGTCGGTGGCCCGCATCGACTGCGAGACGTCGACGACGAGCATCACCACGGCCCGGTTGCGCGGGATCCGCACGTCGTGCGTCGGGCCGGCCATCGCGATCGTGAACGACACCAGCGACAGGACGATCAGCACCGCCGGGAGGTGGCGCAGCCGGCTGGGCCGCTTCGGCGCCACGCTCTCCAGCAGCTCCATGTTCGCAAAGCGCAGCATCCGCCGCTGCCGGGACAGCTGCATCACGACGTAGAGCGCGATGATCCCGAGCACGACGAAGAAGAACAGGAAAAACCACGGATGTTCGAAACCTGAAAGCGACATCGGTCCGAGCAACGGTAAAGTCATGCGTCACTAGTCATTTCGTCGTTATCGGCAATCGTCGGAGGTCATCACCGCGCCGCGAGCGCACCGCGGCGCCGGCTCGCGACGAACCGGACCACGTCGGCGATCCAGTCCCGGTCGGTACGCAGGGTCAGCAGCGGGGCACCACAGCGGCGCAGGGTGCGCGCCACCTCGGCCCGGTGCGCGGCGGCGGCCCGGGCGAAGTCGGTGCGCAGCTGCTCGTCGATGGTGAATTCGCGGGTGCGCCCGGTTTCGGTGTCCTGCAGCACGACATCGCCGACGTCCGGCAACTCGATGTCGCGGGGGTCGAGGATCTCGATCCCGAGTACCTCGTGCCGGCCCGCGACGGCGCGCAGCGGGCGCATCCAGTCGATCGGCCCGAGGAAGTCGCTGATGATCACCGCCATGCCGCGCCGCCGCTCGGGCCTGCGCAGCGCGTCGATCGCGGCGGCGAGGTCACCGCGCACCCCCACCGGCGCCCGCGGGGTGGTGGCGATGGCCCGCAACAGTTCCTGCTCGTGCATGCGACCCGACAGGGCGGGTACCCGGCGGGTCGTCTCGCCGTTGGAGATGATCGCGCCGATCCGGTTGCCGCCGCCGCTGTTGAGGAACGCGATCGACGCGGCCGCGGCCACCGCCAGGTCACGCTTCTCGCAGTTGGCGGTGCCGAAGTCCAGGCTGGCCGACATGTCGACCACCAGCCATGTCTCCAGCTCGCGGTCGGCGATCATCTGCCGCACGTGCGGATGGGTGGTGCGCGCGGTCACCGACCAGTCCATCCGCCGGACGTCGTCACCGGGCTGGTAGACCCGCGACTCCCCCGGTTCGGATCCCGGGCCCGGCAGCAACCCGAGGTGGTCACCGTGCAGCACGCCGTCGAGCTTGCGGCGGACGGTGAGCTCGAGCTTGCGCAGCGCCGCGGTCAGTGCGGGGTCCCGGATCTCCCCGCGCTGCATCGACGGCAGGTCGACAGAGCGGCTTGAGCGGGTCACCAGGTCAGCGACCGCTCGCCGCGGCCGCCGCGGCCGGGACTACGGGCGGCACCGAATGCCCTTGCTGCGGAATGGCATTCACCTGCGGCAGCGCGACGGTCTGCATGATGCGGTTGATCACGGTCTCGGAGGAGATCTCGTCGGCCAGTGCGTCGTAGGTCAGCACCAGACGGTGCCGGAGCACGTCCGGGATGATCTCCACGACGTCCTGCGGGATCACATAGTCGCGTCCGCGCACCAGGGCCAGCGCCCTGGACGCGGCGATGATGCCCAGCGAGGCACGCGGGGACGCGCCGTAGGCGATCCACGCCTTGGCGTCCGGCATGCCGAACTTGTCCGGCTCGCGGGTGGCGGTGACGATGCGCACCACGTAGTCGACCAGCGCGTGGTGGACGAAGGTGTTCGCGGCCACGTCCTGCAGGCGCAACAGGTCACCGGTGTTGAGGATCGCCTTGGGCTCCGGGGGCTTGACGCCCATCCGGTAGATGATCTCGCGCTCTTCCTCCGGCGTCGGGTAGTCGACGTTGAGCTTGAACAGGAACCGGTCGCGCTGGGCCTCCGGAAGCTGGTAGACGCCCTCCTGCTCGATCGGGTTCTGCGTGGCCATCACCAGGAACGGGCTGGGCAGCGGGAAGGTCTTGCCGCCGATGGAGATCTTGCGCTCGGCCATCACCTCGAGCAGCGCGGACTGCACCTTGGCCGGTGCGCGGTTGATCTCGTCGGCGAGCAGGAAGTTGGCCACCACCGGGCCGAGTTCGATGTCGAACTCCTCCTTGCCCTGCCGGTAGATGCGGGTGCCGACGATGTCGGTGGGCACCAGGTCGGGGGTGAACTGGATCCGGGCGAACGTCCCGCCGACGACCTTGGCGAAGGTCTCGACAGCGAGTGTCTTGGCCACACCGGGGACGCCTTCGAGCAGCACGTGCCCCTTGGCCAGCAGCCCCACCAGCATCCGCTCGACGAGCAGGTCCTGGCCGACGATGATGCGCTTGACCTCGAAGATCGCGCGCTCCAGGGTGTGCACCTCGTTCTGCAGACCGCCGTTGGACTGCGCGGAACCGGCTTGCGCAGGCGCGGCGTGCGCGCCCGCGGAGTAGCCCTGTGGCGGGGCCTGTCCGGGATATCCTCCAGCGCCCTGCGGCGGTCCACTCGGTGAGGTCATCAACATTCCTTCCACATGCGCCGTACATGCTGGCCTTCGCGGCGCGGCCCGTCCTGGCCGTGCGCTCGCCGTCAACTATTCCAGGCGCTTGGAGATCCGTCGACGTCGCCTGGGTTGCTCAGCTTTAACTCAGGCCACACTCAGGATTCGATGATGCGTGCCACGAACGGCTGCAGGCCGGACATGCGCACAGGGCTGACCGTCACTTTGCCGGCGCTGCCCGAGGACTCCAGCATCTTGCCGCCGCCGAGGTAGATCGCGACGTGCTGGCTGCCGCCCGGTCCCCAGAACAGCAGATCGCCGCGTTTGGCCTGCTGGACCGGGACCTTGCGCCCGGCGTTGTACTGGTCGCCGGAGTACTTCGGGATCAGCACGCCGACCCCGGCGTAGGAGAACTGGGTGAAGCCGGAGCAGTCGTAGCCGACGGTGTTGGCGCCCGAGTCGATCCCGCGACTGGGGCCGTTGGGCTTGCCGCCGCCCCACGAGTACGGGGTGCCGATCTGGGTGCCGCCCCGCCGGATCACGTACTCGATGGCCGCGGGGCCGCGCACGGTGCCGGGGGCGACACCTGCGGGCGCGTCCTTGGGCGCCAGCCCGATCGTCTGCAGGAACTTGCGGCCCAGGTCCATGGTCACCTGGGTGGCCTGGGCGGTGGCCGCCAACGACGCGTTCGCGATCGCCAGCGGGTCGCCGGGCGCGCCCGCGCTGATCAGTTTGGGCAGCGTCGGGTCCCACTGTCCGCCGTCGGGTTGAGCTGCCGCGGGCGCGACGGCACCTGCCAGCAGTGCGACGGCGGTGGCCACCGTGATGACGAAGCGACGCAGGGCGATCACCACTCGATCATTCGGGTCACGAACGGCGTCATCCCGCTGGTGCGCACCGGCGAGATCTTGACGACCGAGCCGGTGTACGGGGCCTCCAGCATCTGGCCGTCGCCGAGGTACATCGCGACGTGCTGGCTGGCGTTGGGGCCGTAGAAGATCATGTCGCCGCGGCGCATCTGTGAGGACGGCACCTTACGGCCGGCGTTGTACTGCGAGCCCGAGTAGTGGTCGAGCTTGATGCCGACGCCGGCGAACATGTAGAGCATCAGACCGGAGCAGTCGAAGCCGACAGTGTTTGCGCCGCGGTCGATCCCACGGCTCGGCCCGGAGGCGTTACCGCCGCCCCAGGAGTACGGCACACCCATCTGAGACATGCCACGCTTGATGACGTACTCGGTGGCCTGCCTGCCGTAGAGCGTCGGGATCGCGCCGTTGGTGATGCCGGTCGGGGTGGGCAGCAGGCCGAGGCTCTGCAGGAACTTGCGGCCGAGGTCCTGGGTGATCTTCAGCGACGTCGTGATGATCTTGATGACCGCGTTGATGATCTGGATCGGATCGCCGCTGACGAACGCGCTCGGAATCTGGGGCAGCGTCATGTCCCAGGCGGTCTCGCGGTTGCCGGTGGCCGGGTCGACGTCCCAGTCGGCACTCCCGCCGCCCGGCGCGGGCGCCGCAGACGATCCCGGCGCGGGCTTGGCCGCCCCCGCGG
>NZ_BCRS01000159.1 GCF_001552715.1 Mycolicibacterium vaccae NBRC 14118 = CIP 105934
GGCGCCGCGCTGATCGACGGGGTCGCGCGGCACTGCCGCGACGGGGTTGCGGTCGCGGTGTCCACCCGCGTGCCGGGCGGAACGGTCAGCCCCGGCTACGGTCCGGGCCGGGCGCTGGTCGACGCGGGGGCGGTGGTGGTCCCCCGTCTGCGCCCGCCTCAGGCCCGGGTGCTGTTGATGGCGTCGCTGGCCGCGGTGGCCGACCCCCAGCAGGTGTTCGCGGCCTGGGGCTGACAGCTGGTCACGCGGTGTCGCGTCCGGCGAGTTGGTCGACGAACTCCGGCCAGTCCAGGCTGTCCACCGGGTTCGCGCGGGTCACCGCGGGGTCGTCGGCGCGGAACGTGCGGGTCGGGCCCGGCCCGCTGCTGCGCGTCTCGAACCGCACGGTCATCACGCCGTGCCCCGCGCCCTGTACCCAGCCGTGCCCGAGGTCCGGGTGGGTGACGTCGTCGCCGATGCGCCAGGCCGGCGCCGACGGCGCGGGCTCCGCGGCGGGTTGGGCGGCGCCGGTGTCGGTGATCTCGTCGGAGCCGAACGTCTCCAGGTCGGGGAACAGCGATTCCTGCTGAACGTCGGAGAGCCCGGAGAACCCCACCCCGACCAGCCGGATCGGCCCGATCTCGACCGGGTCGAGCAGCAACCGGCGTGCGGTCGCGATCAGCGTGCCCGGGTCCGTGGTGGCGTACGGCAGCGTCGTGGACCGGGTCAGGATGCTCATGTCCGACTTCCTGAGCTTGACGGTGACGGTGCGTGCGCCGCGGCCGTCCTTGAGCAGCCGTCGGTGCGCGTGCTCACCGATCGGTCCGGCCGCATCCACCAACTGCGGCAACGTCGTCAGATCCTCGGCGAACGTGGACTCCGCGCTGATCTGCTTGGCGGGTGCGTTCTCGGCCACCGGACGGTCGTCGATGCCGCGGGCCAACCGGTGCAGGGCGGGCCCGACGGTCGGCCCCAGAATGTTGGCCACCTCGGCGTCGGTGAGCGCGACGAACCCGCCGATGGTCTCGATGCCCAGCCGGTGCAGCTTCTCCTCCGCGACCGGCCCGATGCCCCACAGCTTGCGCACCGGCAACCCGTCGAGCAGCGCCCGCTCCTTGTCGCGGGGCACCACGGTGATGCCGTTCGGTTTCGCCAGCCCGGAGGCGATCTTGGCCAACTGCTTTCCCGACCCGGCGCCGACGGAGGCGACCAGTCCGGTGGCGGCGGCCACCTCTGCGCGCAACTCCTCGCAGAACGCGGCCACCTCGGCCGGCGCGGCACCGGCCAGCTCAGCCGGTTCGCCGAACGCCTCGTCGAAGGAAAGCTGTTCGAGCACAGGCACTTTGGCTCGCACGGTGTCGAACACCCGGCGGCTGGCCAGTCCGTAGACCACACCGCGCGGCGGAAGCACCACCGCGGCGGCGCCGACCAGCCGTCGGGCCTGATGCATCGGCATCGCCGAGCGGGCGCCGAACACCCGGGACTCGTAGCTCGCGCCGGCGACCACCCCGCGGCCGCCAGGTCCCCCGACGAGCACCGGCCGCCCCCGCAGGGTCGGGCGGGTCAGCTGCTCCACGGATGCGAAGAACGCATCCATGTCCAGGTGCAGGACCCATCGGGCAGCCACACCCGCCGATGCTAGGCGGTGCCGATACCGTGACCGGCATGGCACACCCGAGTGACGAGCCCGCCGACGTACCGATCCGGGACGACTCGATCCGGCTCTGCCAGTTCCTCAAGCTCGCGGGGCTGATCGACTCCGGTGCCGACGCCAAAGCGGTGATCGGCGACGGCCTGGTCAGCGTCAACGGCGAGACCGACCTCCGGCGCGGCAGGCAGCTGCGCCCCGGGGACGTCGTGGTGTGCGAGGGCCGCAGCGCCCGGGTCAGCGCGGGATCCACCCCGCGAGAGTGAACCCACGGCCGTCAGGGCTGACCGACAACGACCGTGCACGCACGCTCGCGGGCCCACTCGATGGAGACGCTCAGGCCTTGGTGAGCGCCACCCGCACGCCGTCGCCGATCTCGCTGCCCTGCTCGGGCTCGCCGAACTCGAAGCGGGTCGCGAGGATCTCGCCGGCGATCAGATCGCGGTGGGTCAGCGCCCACTCCCGGTACTGCTCGGGGACCGAGATCACCACCGAGATCCGGTCGGACACCTCGAGTCCGGTGGACTTGCGAAGCTCCTGCAGCTCACGGATCCGGTCCTTGGCCCAGCCTTCGGCCTCCAACTCCGGGGTGACGGTGCCGTCGAGCACCACCAGACCTGCGCCGTCGGGCAATGCGGCGGTGTACTCCGGATCGGCGGCCACCAGCCGCGAGCTGTACTCCTCGGGCTGCAACACCGCCGGGCCGGCGGTCAGGGTGCCGTCCTCGTTGACGACGGCCTCCCCCGCTTTGACCGCCTTGATCGCGGCCTGGACGTCTTTGCCGATACGCGGGCCCGCGACGCGGGCGTTGACGGTCAGTTCGAACCGTCCGTGCGCGGCGATGTCGTCGGTGAGCTCGACGGACTTCACGTTGAGCTCGTCGGCGATGATATCCCGGTAAGGTTCCAGGGTAGCCGGATCAGCAACTGCCACAGTCAGTTTCGGCAGCGGCAGCCGCACCCGCAGCTTCTTGGCCTTGCGCAGCGACGACCCGGCCGACGCGACGTCGCGCACCAGGTCCATCTCGGCGACGAGCTGCGGGTCAGCCGGCACGATCCCGGGTTCGGGCCAGTCCGTCAGATGCACCGACCGCTCCCCGGTCAGGTCGCGCCAGATCCGTTCGGTGACCAGCGGCAGCAGCGGTGCGGCCAGCCGGCTGGTCACCTCCAGCACGGTGTGCAGGGTGTCGATGGCGTCGGCGTCTTCCTCCCAGAACCGCGAACGCGACCGGCGCACATACCAGTTCGTCAGCGCCTCGGTGAACTGGCGCAGCTGGTCGCAGGCCTGCGAGATGTCGCAGACGTCCAGCGATTCGGTCAGGTCGTCGCGCAGCTGCGCGAGCTTGGCCAGGATGTAGCGGTCCAGCACGTGCTGCGAGTCGGTGCGCCAGGTGCCCTTCGCGGGAGCGTAGAGCGCCAGGAACGTGTACGCGTTCCACAGCGGCAGCAGAACCTGCCGCACGCCCTCGCGGATGCCCTGCTCGGTGACGACCAGGTTGCCGCCCCGCAGGATCGGCGACGCCATCAGGAACCAGCGCATCGCGTCGGAGCCGTCGCGGTCGAACACCTCGGACACGTCCGGGTAGTTGCGCAGCGACTTGCTCATCTTCTGACCGTCGTTGCCCAGCACGATGCCGTGCGAGACGCACGTGCGGAACGCGGGCCGGTCGAACAGCGCGGTGGCCAGGATGTGCAGTGTGTAGAACCAGCCGCGGGTCTGCCCGATGTACTCGACGATGAAGTCGCCCGGGTAGTGCGACTCGAACCAGTCCTGGTTCTCGAACGGGTAGTGCACCTGCCCGTAGGGCATCGACCCGGAGTCGAACCACACGTCGAGCACGTCCTCGATGCGCCGCATTGTCGACTTGCCGGTCGGGTCGTCGGGGTTGGGCCGGGTCAGCTCGTCGATGAACGGCCGGTGCAGGTTGTCGGGCCGAACCCCGAAGTCGCGTTCGAGTTCGTCGAGGCTGCCGTAGACGTCGATTCGCGGGTAGGCCGGATCGTCGGACTTCCACACCGGGATCGGCGTGCCCCAGTAGCGGTTCCGGGAGATCGACCAGTCCCGCGCGCCCTGCAGCCACTTGCCGAACTGTCCGTCCTTGACGTGCTCGGGGTACCAGGTGATCTCCTGGTTCAGCTCGACCATGCGGTCGCGGAACTGGGTGACCTTGATGAACCAGGACGACACCGCCCGGTAGATCAGCGGATTGCGGCAGCGCCAGCAGTGCGGATAGGAGTGCTCGTAGGTGTCGTGACGCAGCAGGACCGCGCCGTTGGCGGCCGCGGCGCCGGAGCCGTTCTTCAGGTCTCGGATGATCTGCGGGTTGGCGTCGAACACGTGCTGGCCCGCGTAGTCGGGGACGGTGGCGTCGAAGCGCCCCTTGGCGTCCACCGGGGTGACGGCCTCGATTCCGCCGGCCTGCGCGGTGGCCATGTCGTCCTCGCCGTAGGCCGGCGACATGTGGACCAGTCCGGTGCCGTCCTCGGTGCTGACGAAATCGGCGGGCAGTACCCGGAACGCGTTGGGCGAGTCCATGAAATACGGGAACGGTGGCGCGTAGTGCACGTCGAGCAGGTCGCGTCCGGTGTAGGTGGCCACGACCGTCGGCTCTTCACCCAGCTCGCGCGCGTACGCACCGAGCCGGGACTCGGCGAGCACGTAGCGGCGCCCGTCGGCCTCGACGACGACGTAGGTGACGTCGGGGTTGACCGCGACCGCCTGGTTCGACGGCAACGTCCACGGCGTGGTGGTCCAGATCAGCAGGTAGGCGCCGACGAGATCCGGGACCGGTCCGTCTGTCTGCTCCTCGCGCGAGCGCTCGTCGGCCTCGATCCGGAAGCCCACGGTGAGCGCCGGGTCCTGCCGGTTCTGGTAGACGTCGTCGTCCATCCGCAGTTCGTGGCTGGACAACGGGGTCTCGTCGTTCCAGCAGTAGGGCAGCACCCGGTTGCCCTCGTAGGCCAGACCCTTGTCCCAGAGCTGTTTGAAGACCCAGATCACCGACTCCATGAAGCCGATGTCGAGGGTCTTGTAGTCGTTGTCGAAATCGACCCACCGGGCCTGGCGGGTGACGTACTCCCGCCACTCGCCCGTGTACTTGAGCACCGACTCCCGGCACGCATCGTTGAACTTCTCGATGCCCATCTCTTCGATCTGGGCCTTGTCGGTGATGCCGAGTTGGCGTTGCACCTCCAGTTCGGCGGGCAGACCGTGGGTGTCCCAGCCGAACCGGCGTTCCACCTTGTAGCCGCGCATGGTGCGGTAGCGCGGCACGATGTCCTTGACGTAACCGGTGAGCAGGTGTCCGTAGTGGGGCAGCCCGTTCGCGAACGGGGGCCCGTCGTAGAAGACGTATTCCGGCGCACCGTCACGGCGCGCGACACTGGCTTTGAAGGTGTTGTCGCGGTCCCAGTAGCTGAGCACATCGGCTTCCAGCGCCGGGAACTTCGGAGCGCCTGGGGCGGGCTTCGGATAGGCGGTCACGGACGTCGCGCTCCTCGTGCCAGGTCGTGTTCAGGCACGGGGACGAACGTCGCGCCGGTGCGCGAGCGCCGCGGTACCACCCCGCTTGCGCACCTGGGGTGCGCCGCTCATGTCAGGCGATGACGGGCCCACCCGTTCGGTTCTACTGGGCGTGAGCGCGACTCGAGCTCCCGCTGTTCTTCCGAAGGCTCCCCGGTGATGGCCGGATCGACGCCGATCGCCCCAGTTTAGCGGGCGGGTCTAGCGCGGCGCCGCGGCGTCCGAGGTGATCTCGATGACGGCCAGCGGGAACTGCTCGGCCATCTCCTGCACGGAGTACGCGTCCAGGCGGGACTCGTCGTACCACCAGTCGATCCGGAGCAGGTCGTGTACACGCTGCACGCGCAACTCGAGTGCGCGGGCGCTCGGGCCCTCGTCCGCCCCGTCGGCGATGTTCAGCAACACCTCGCACTGCGCGACCGGGTGCCCGGGCGCCCCTGCCAGCGCGCTGTGCGCGCTCTGCAACATCTCCGTGGGCCCGGTCTCCGGGCCGGCCGCGCACGTCACCGACACCGGGTGGTTGAGCCAGCGGTGACCACCGGTGACGTCGACGGCGACGCTTCCGTCGCCGCGGGTGCGGCCGAAGGTGCGGCCGAGGGCGGCGAGCAGGATCTCCTCGACCGGCACCCCCAACCATTCCGCGGCACCGTCGAGTTCCTCGGTCAGTTCGCTCGACGGCTCGGTGCCGAACTTCAGCGATCGGGCGGGCAGCACGTCGATCGCTACGCGATCGAACACATCCAGCGATTTCGGCGCGGACAGGACGGGCCGTTGTTTGACCTCGTCCGAGATGTATGGAGCGACCATGTGGCTAACCGTACAGCGAATGTCCCAGAATTGGGAGACTGCTCCCAAAACTGTGACGGCTATGTCAATAAGGAGCGCGTCATCTATTTGCCGGGAGGGGATGCCCGAAACCGGGATCACCCATTAAGGTGTTCAAATGCCCCGCACGGACGAGAACGGCAGACAGTTGAAAGCTCTGCTCGACTATCTGCTGGACGGAGAGATCGACGCCAAGGACCTCATCGACGCGCTCGGCATCTCCAGCAGCACGTATTACCGGCGCATCAAGGAATCCGACTACCCGTCGGCCGAGGAACTGCGTCTGGTGGCCGACCGCTTCGAACTTAGCTACCCCGACCTGCAGATTCAGTTCGGACTGATGAGCCGGCAGGAGGTCTGGCAGTACGTCGAGGCGACGGGCCGGACGCCGGTCGCAGTGGCCGCACAGCCCGCGACCACGACAAAGGTGGAAACCGGGCGGCGCAGGCGGCTCTCCGATCTGACACCCCGACTGGACGCTCCCCCCCTTTAACGACGTCGGCGCCTACAATTTGCTGACAACGGCACGCTCGAAAGCGATTCCCCATGGCTCTTGCATCACTCATCGTGATCACCCTGATATGCATCGGGTGGAGCTTGTGGATTCGCCGAGTGACCTGGTCGTGCCGGTGGGAGGTGGCCGCGACCCTCAATATCGCCCTGCACGGCGCGGCGGTGTTGTTGATGTCGCCGCTGGCGTCCGAAACGATCGGCCCGCTGCTGTACTCGCTGACCGGCAAGTGGAATCTCGAGGACTATCTGGCCCACGATTTCTACATCGTCGCCGCATCCGCGGTGGTCTACAACACGCTCGGCCGGCTCGAGCAGGATCACGAACTCCAGCAACGTTTCCGTCAGCACATCGAACGTCCGGCCACGCTGTGCATCCCACTTCTGCTGGCCACCTTCTGGCTCGGTAACGGGGCGTCGATCTACCGCGCCGACTTCTTCGACGTACCCACCGACTTCTGGCTCAACGTGTACTGGCTCCTGCTCTGCGGGATGCTCATCTACCTCCTCGCCTACTGCGTGCGAGCGCTGATGATCCTGCGCACGGACCCCCGCTCGCGCCATGTCGCCAACGTCTACCTCTTCGCGTCGACGATGGGCATCCTGGCCTGCGTAGTCCGCATCACCACCGCGTTCGTCCCGCAGTTGCAGACCGTTCAGGGCACCACGCTGGTGTGGGTGTTCGCATGCGCCTGCGGCGCGGGCTTCGCGTTGACCTCCGCCCAGTCGTGGCGGATGCGGACCCGCTGGTTCACCGGGGCAAACCGCTAGAGGTCCCGCCCGGTCAGACCGCGGTCGCGGTCGCGTCGGCGAACGGGGCCCCGTACTCGCGCACCGGCCGATAGCCGTTCCTGCGGGCCAGCGCGGCCCCGCGCCGGAGCAGCGCCGCCGTGGTGACGAAACCGGCCTGGTCGCTGACGACAAGGGGGGTGAGCAGGCGGTTGTGCACGTAGCCGAAGGCCAGCCCCGTGTGCGGATCCGCCCAGCCCAGCGACCCGCCGAGACCGACGTGCCCGAACCCGGGCAGCACGCCCGGCAGCGGCAGACCGTGATATCCGAGGTGGAACGACAGCGGCATGACCATGCTGTGATCCAGACGCAGGCTCGGCCGGCCGATCAACTCGGCGGCGGTCTGGCTGGACAGGTACTGGGTGCCGTCGATGCGCCCGCCGTTGGCGATCGCGCCGTACATGCGCGCCAGGGCCCGTGCGGTCGCGACGCCGTTGGCCGCCGGGATCTCGCTGTCCAGCAGCGGCGTGTCGCCCTGCACCAGGGCTTTCACTCCGGGCAGGTACATCGCGCCGAAGGCCGCCGAGAACGGCAACGCCGCGATGCGCGGCGCCATCAGATTGAACATCGGGTTCTGCAGCCGGGACTGCGGACCGATGATCTGGGCCGGTTGCGTGGGGGCCTGTGCCGGCGGGCGCCCGAGGTGCAGCCCGTCGGTGTGCAGCGGTGCGGCCACCTCGGTGCGGATCAGTTCCCGCATGCCCTTGCCGGTGACGGATCGGGCCAGGCCGGACAGCAGCCAGCCGAACGTGAACGCGTGGTAGGCGGGCTTACCGTGCAACCAGCTGATCGGCGCGGCCGCGAGCCGTTCCTCCATGGTCAGATGGTCGAGCAGGTCGGCTCGGGCGGCGCCGTTGAGCTGGGACAGTCCCGCCCGGTGCCGCAGCGCGTCGCGCACCGTGATCGCCGACTTGCCGTTCGCGCCGAAATCGCGCCAGTACTGGGCGACCGGGGCGTCATAGTCGATCAGCCCGCGATCGTGGAGCCGGTGGATGACGGTGGCGGCCACCCCCTTGGTCGCCGAGAACACCATCGGCGCCGTGTCGGCCGTCCAGCGCCGGGTGCCTTTACGGTCGGCCCATCCGGTCCACACGTCGACGACGGGTTCCCCGTCCAGATACACCGACAACGCTCCGCCGCCGAGCCGGCGCCACGGGAACATCTGCGCGAACGCGCGGACCGCGCAGCCGAAGTTCGGGTCGGCTGCCCCCTGGATGCCACGGGGCAGCGCAGCACCGTGGCCGTGTGAGAGCGCCTCTTCGCGCTCCGGATGTATGGCGCCCGTCACAGCTTGAATTTACCCCGGCGCCGGGCAAACTATTCGACAGTTACCGATTTGTTAATCAGCGCGCTCCGGCGGCGGCTCGACCGCGTCGAGAATCTGCTGTGCAGCAAGCGCCGGAGTCAGCTCGCCGTCGCGAACCCGACGTTCGACGTCGCCCCGGATGGCGCGCACCCCCGGGCTGGACAGCACGCGGTCGAGAATGGTGTCGCGCACCATAGACCAGGTCCACTCGACCTGCTGGGTGCGCCGCCTGGCGTCGAACTCACCGGCCTCGGTGAGCACGCCGCGATGCTTGAGCACGGTGTCCCACAGCTCGGCCAGTCCGGCGCCGGTCAGCGCGCTCATAGTCAAAACTGGTGGCCGCCAAAGGGTTTCGCGAGGATAGATCAGCCTGATGGCGCCGGCCAGTTCCCGCGCGGCAGACTTGGCCTCCAGCGCGTGCTCGCCGTCGGCCTTGTTGACCACCACGATGTCGGCCAACTCCAGCACACCCTTTTTGATGCCCTGCAGTTGGTCACCGGTGCGCGCGAGCGTCAGGAAGACGAAGGTGTCGACCATGTTGGCAACGGTCACCTCGGACTGCCCGACACCGACGGTCTCGACCAGGATCACGTCGTAACCGGCGGATTCCAGCAAAACAATTGTCTCGCGTGTCGCCTTGGCGACCCCGCCCAGAGTTCCCGAGGTCGGCGACGGACGGATGTAGGCATCCGGGTGCACCGCCAGCTTCGCCATCCGGGTCTTGTCGCCCAGGATGGAGCCACCGGTGCGCGTCGAGGACGGATCCACCGCGAGCACCGCGACCCGGTGCCCCTGCTCGATCAGGTACATGCCGAGCGCTTCGATGGTCGTCGACTTGCCGACGCCGGGCACCCCGGTGATGCCGACCCGGGTCGCCGGCTCGGGCTGCGCACCCGGCGCGCCGGCCGGTGAGAGCTCCAGGAGCAGCTCCTGGGCCCTCTGCCGGTGATCGGCGCGGGTCGACTCGACGAGCGTGATCGCCCGCGCCAGCGCGGAGCGGTCACCGCCGCGCAACGCCGCGGCGAGCTCACTGACCGGCTGGCTCATCTAGCTCAAGCTGTACCCGAGTCGTTCGGCCAGCTTGTTCAGCAGACCGATCGCGGCGTCGGCGATCACGGTGCCCGGCGGGAAGATCGCCGTCGCCCCGGCCTCGTACAACTCGTCGAAGTCCCCCGGCGGGATCACGCCGCCGACCACGACCATGATGTCGGGCCTGCCGACCTCGGCCAGCGCGTCGCGCAGCGCGGGGACCAGCGTCAGGTGGCCGGCAGCCAGCGAGGACACCCCGACGACGTGCACGTCGTTGTCGGCGGCCTGGCGAGCGACCTCCTCGGGCGTCGAGAACAGCGAGCCGACGTCCACGTCGAAGCCGATGTCGGCGAACGCGGTCGCGATCACCTTCTGGCCACGGTCGTGTCCGTCCTGACCCATCTTGGCCACCAGGATGCGCGGCCGGCGGCCGTCGGCCTCGGCGAACTTCTCGACGAGTTCCGTTGCGCTGCTGACGTTGCTGGCCATGCCCACCTCGTCTCGGTACACCCCTGCGATGGTGCGGATCTCGGCCTGGTGCCTGCCGTAGACCTTCTCCAGAGCG
Source organism: Mycolicibacterium vaccae NBRC 14118 = CIP 105934 (assembly GCF_001552715.1). Classification (GTDB taxonomy): domain Bacteria; phylum Actinomycetota; class Actinomycetes; order Mycobacteriales; family Mycobacteriaceae; genus Mycobacterium; species Mycobacterium vaccae. The sequence continues at coordinate 10,174 of NZ_BCRS01000159.1, forward strand.
TCCGAGATCTCCCCGACGGTGGCCTTCGCGCGGGCGGCGTTGATGGCCAGGGCGAGCAGGTTGTTGCCCAGCCCGTCCTCACCGGCCGGCCCGGACGCCGCCGCGGCGCGGGTCAGTTCGGCCAGCGCGGCCTGGGTGGCGGCATCGTCCCGCTGACTGCGCAACCGCTCCAGCTTGGCGATCTGCTCGGCACGCACCCGGCTGTTCTCGACCTTGAGCACCTCGATCTCGTGGTCCTCGTCGACCTGGTACCGGTTGACGCCGATCACCGTCTGCTGGCCGGAGTCGATGCGCGCCTGAGTGCGGGCGGCGGCCTCCTCGATGCGCAGCTTCGGGATGCCGGCGTCGATGGCCTGGGCCATACCGCCGTGCTCGGCGATCTCGGCGATGTGCGCCCGGGCCTTCTCGGCGAGTTGGTAGGTCAGCCATTCGACGTAGTACGACCCGGCCCACGGGTCGATGGGCCGCGTCGTGCCCGATTCCTGCTGCAACAGCAGCTGGGTGTTGCGGGCGATGCGCGCCGAGAAGTCGGTGGGCAGCGCGAGCGCCTCGTCGAGAGCGTTGGTGTGCAGCGACTGGGTGTGGCCCTGGGTCGCGGCCATGGCCTCCACACACGTGCGGGCCACGTTGTTGAACGCGTCCTGAGCGGTCAGCGACCAGCCCGAGGTCTGCGAATGGGTGCGCAGCGAGAGCGATTTCGCGCTCTTGGGGTCGAACTGCGACACCAGCTCACTCCACAGCAGCCGGCCCGCGCGCAGCTTGGCGACCTCCATGAAGAAGTTCATGCCGATGCCCCAGAAGAACGAGAGCCGCGGCGCGAACTTGTCGATGTCCAGGCCGGCGTCCAGGCCCGCCTTGATGTACTCCACCCCGTCGGCGAGCGTGTAGCCCAGCTCCAGATCCGCGGTGGCCCCCGCCTCCTGGATGTGGTAGCCGGAGATCGAGATGCTGTTGAACTTCGGCATTTTCACGCTGGTGTAACCGAAGATGTCGGAGATGATCCGCATCGACGGCTTCGGCGGGTAGATGTAGGTGTTGCGGACCATGAACTCTTTGAGGATGTCGTTCTGAATGGTCCCGGCGAGCTTTTCCGGCGGCACGCCCTGCTCTTCGGCGGCCACCACGTACAGCGCGAGGATCGGCAGCACCGCACCGTTCATCGTCATCGACACCGACACCGACGACAGGTCGATCCCGTCGAAGAGCTGACGCATGTCGAGGATGGAGTCGATCGCCACGCCGGCCATGCCGACGTCACCGGCCACCCGGGGGTGGTCGGAGTCGTAGCCGCGGTGGGTGGCCAGGTCGAACGCGACCGACAGCCCCTTCTGGCCGGCGGCCAGGTTGCGCCGGTAGAACGCATTGGACTCTGCCGCGGTGGAGAACCCGGCGTACTGACGGATGGTCCACGGCTGGTTGACGTACATCGTCGGGTACGGCCCGCGCACGAACGGCGGCTCGCCGGGCAGGGTGTTGAGCGGGTAGCCCGCCTCGACGATCGAGTCGCGGTCGGCGCCGATGTAGACCGGCTTGACCTCGATGCCCTCCGGGGTGGACCAGTCGAGTTGATCGGCGGTGTAGCCGTGGGCGGCCGCGGCGGCCGATACCTGCCGATCGACGTCGGCGGGTGCCGGTGGGGTGCCCGCCGCGTCGCCGGACAGCGGCACGTCGGCGAAGCTCTGGATGTTCCTGGATTCGGTGGCGGTCATGTCATGCTCCCAATCGGGTCAGCAGGTCCGACAGGGCGCCGACCGCGTCGATCTTCGCGGTGAGGTATCCGTCGGGTTTCGAATCGGCCTCTGCGACCGCCTTTTCCGGTCCGGCGAGCAGGACTCGGGTCACCCCTGCCGCGCGCGCCGCCTCGACGACGGCCGACACCTCACCGGCGTAGCGGGCGTCGGTGCCGCAGATCACGGCCACCTCGGTCACGCCGGCGTCGGACACGGCGGCGGCGACCCCGGCGGCGTCCAGCGGTCCCGGGTTGACGGCCTCGATCCCGCCGGAGGCCAGCAGGTTGGCGGTGAACGTGGTGCGGATGTTGTGTTCGGCCAGCGGCCCGAGCGGCAGCATCAGCGCCTTCGGCCGCGCCCCGGTCTTCTCCAGGAAGGCATCGGAGCGGCCCCGCAGCGCCTCGAAGGCCGCGGCATAGCGCTGGACGTGGGGCAGCGGATCCCCGTCGGGCAGCGGGACTTCACCGAGGTTGGGGAACTCGTTGACGCCGGTGACCGCGGTGCGCCGGTGCGCGACGTCGTCGGCGCGCCGGCCGGCCACCTCGGCGATGCGGGCGCTGACGTGCTCGCGGGCGGCGGCGAACCCTCCTTCGGCCTCGATCTCCTGAAAGTGCGCCCACGCCTGGCCGGCCAGGCTGCGGGTGAGGTCCTCGATGAACCACGAGCCGCCCGACGGGTCCAGCACCCGGCCCAGGTGGGACTCCTCGAGCAGCAGCAGCTGGGTGTTGCGGGCGATACGGCGCGCGAAACTGCGCGCGGTGCCGGGGAATCCGCCCGAGATCGCGACGTCGAAGGGGTGCACCAGAAGGGTGTCGGCTCCGCCGACGCCGGCCGCGAACGCCGCGACAGTGGTGCGCAGCATGTTCACCCACGGGTCCCGCGCGGTCATCATCGGCAGAGAGGTGGTGGCGTGCAGGGTGGCCGCACCGGCGTCCGGCTCCCCCACGACCTCGGCGACACGGGCCCAGAGTTGGCGTGCGGCACGCATTTTGGCGATGGTCATGAACTGGTCGTCGTCGGCGGCGAACCGGAAGCTGATCTGTCCGAGCGCGTCCGCGGTGGACATCCCCGCGTCGGTCAGCACCCGCAGGTAGGCCACTCCGGCCGCGACGGCCGCACCGAGTTCCCACGACGCGCTCGCGCCCGCGTTGTGGAACGCCGGCCCGTCGACGGTGATCGCGCGGACGTGGGTGCCGTATGCCAGGGCCTTCTCGGCGACGGCGACGATGTCGTCGGTCCCCGGTGCCGGGCGCCCGGCCAGCGGCGCGGTCAGCGGATCGGCCCCGAGGTCGATCGACAGCCGGGAACGCTGATCGGCGTCGAGCCCGGTCAGCAGCGCCAGCAGCGCGTCGGCGGCCGCGCGGTAGATGGAGCCGTCGCCGGCCACCTCGACCACCACCGGCACCAGATCCAGGTAGACGCCGTCGAGCAACCCGGCCAGGTCGGCGGGCGCGGCCGCGCCCGGGGCGTCGCCGACGCGCAGCACCAGCGCACTGACGCCTTCGGTCAGTCCCAGCAGGATCGCCCCGTTGGCCTCGGCCACGCTGGTGGCGTCGGCGGGGAAGGTCTCGCCGA
>NZ_BCRS01000160.1 GCF_001552715.1 Mycolicibacterium vaccae NBRC 14118 = CIP 105934
GCGCGTGCCGCCGGGTCGACGACCAGCCTGCTGCCGATCCACCAGCCGATGTCCGGGGTGCACGCCGGGGCCAGCCGCACGCCGCCGAGCACCGCGCCGGCGCCGGTCACCGCGACCAGCACCACGGTCCGGGGATCGTCGTCGACGTCGTCGCGGTCGGTGCCGGCGAACATGCCCTGCTCCACGACGAACGACGCCCGGCGCAGTCGCCGGTAGTGCTGCAGTTCGCGTTCGTCGGCGGGCCGGACGAGAAACGGTGTGCTGCGCTGGGGCCGCACCCCGGCCAGGATGGACAGATCGGGGCTGTGCGACGGATCAGCCTGGAACAGCATGCTTTTCACCCACCCATGTGCTGGAGCACCCCGCACGCGCCGCAGGCGGCGCAGCCGGCCTTCTGGCCGGCGCCGGTCATCCCCGCCCACCGCAACCGGTGTGCCACCTCGCGCGAGACCTTCTCCACGACCGCGGCCGCGGGTGCGGACGCGCCGTCCTGCTCGACCGCCAGCGTGCCGGGATGTGGCCGGAACGGCACCACGAACGGGTACACGCCCATCTCGATCAGCTCGGCGGCCCCGGCGATCAGCTCCTCGGGATCCTCGCCGAGGCCGACCAGCAGATAGGTGGACACCTGGTTGCGGCCGAACACCGCGACCGCTTCCCGCCACGCGGCCCGGTACTGGGTCAGCGGGACCGTGGCCTTGCCGGGCATCCAGCGGCGGCGCACGGTGTCGTCGAGTGACTCCACATGGATGCCGATGGCGTCGGCGCCGGCGTCGCGCAACTCGGTCAGCACGCTCAGGTCGGCGGGTGGCTCACACTGCACCTGGATCGGCAGCTCGGGCACCGCCTCCTTGACCGCCCGCACGCACCGCGCCAGGTGACGCGCCCCGCGGTCGGCCCCCGCCGATGTGCCTGTGGTCATCACCATCTGCGTGACGCCGTCGAGCGCGACCCCCGCGCGCGCCACCTCGGCCAGCTCGGCCGGCCGCTTGACCGCGGTGGTGGCCCCGGCCCGCAGCGACTCCTCGATGGAGCAGAACCGGCACCGCTGCTCGGGGTCGTAGCGGATGCACGTCTGAACGACTGTGGTGGCCAGCACATTCCGGCCGTGCAGCCGGGCCAGCTTCTCGTAGCGGACGCCGTCGGCGGTGACCAGATCGTAGAACTTCGGGCGTTCGATCACCTCGATCTCGAGCCCGGTGTCGTGCCCGTCGTAGAGCACCCTGTCGCCGTCGAAGGCGAACGGGCTCAGCGGGTTCCGCGGGATGGCGGCGTCGAGCCCGTCGACGACCAGGTGGCCGTCGTCGCTGGGGCCCGCGCCCGCGCCGCGACTCAGCGGCGGTGTGCCGCGGATACCGAGCAGGGCGAGGTCGACCCGGGTGGAGTGCGCGTGGGAAGGAGTCATCGGCTCAGCCGCCTACCGCCAGGCGCAGCGCCGCCGGCTGGTCCGCGGGGTGGTGAGAAGCGGGGTCGCGATGCGCGGCGACGATCGTCGCGGCGAGGTGTGCGGCGTCGCGGTCGATACCGAGGAAGCGGCCCGACCCCCAGGTGTGCATCCACGGCAGCCCGACGAAGCTGAGCCCCTGCACCGCGGTCACGCCGCGGTTCTGCATCGGGCGGCCGGCGCCGTCGAAGGTGCTCGCCTCGATCCACCGGTAGTCCGGCCGGTAGCCGATCGCCCAGACGATGCTGGTGACGCCCGCGGCAGCCAGGTCCAGGGCAGTGGCCTCGGTGTCGGGTTCCCACACCGGGACGTACCGGGTCGGCGCGCCCGCGGGCGCGCCGGTCCGCGCGATGTGGTCGTCGATGTCGGCGCAGATCGAGTTGTACACCGCGTCGGCGTGATCGAGTGCGGCGCGCAGTGTCGGAGCGAACCGCAGGCCCGTCCCGTGACCGTCGACCAACGTGCCGTAGAGGCGCATGCCCTCGGCCGCGAAGCCGCGCAGGTCGATGTCGCGACCGCCGTCACGGCCGGTGACGTAGTGGTTGGTCTTCTCGATGGCGGCCCGCCCGCCGGGGTACTCGCCGGCAGGCCGGTCGTAGAGACCCATCTCGGCCAGCCACGTCATGCAGTCCCGGCCACGGTAGGTGCGCGCCACCCGCGGCGCGTTGCCGACCGCCAGATGCACCTGCCGTCCGGCCAGGTGGAGGTCCTCGGCGATCTGCGCGCCGGACTGCCCGGTGCCCACCACGAGCACCGCGCCGTCGGGGAGTTGACCGGCGTTGCGGTACTGCTCGGAGTGGATCTGGGTGACCGAGGGGTCCAGTGCGCCCGCGAAACTCGGCAGCACCGGGACGGGGTAGCCGCCGGTGGCGATCACCGCGTGCCCACACGTCAGCGTCTGTTCGCCGCCGGCGGCGTCCAGGGTGAGCTCGAAACCGCCCGATGCGCCGTGGCGCAGCCGGGTTACCCGGGTGTGGGTGCGCACCGGGGCCTCGAAGGTGTCCAGCCAGCCGGCCAGCCACGCGACCACCTCGTCGCGGGTCATGAAGCCGTCCGGGTCGGGTCCGGCGTAGTTGTAGCCGGGCAGCCGGCAGTGCCAGTTCGGGGTCACGAGAGTGAAGTTGTCCCAACGGCTGTCGGCCCACGCGTGCACCGGGGTCTGGGCTTCGAGCACCACGTGCTCGATGCCGGCGCGGGACAGATACCAGCTCACCGACAATCCGGCCTGCCCGCCGCCGATGATCGCGACCGGGAGGTGGGTGCTCATGACGCCTCCAGCGGCGGGTGCATCGCCACCACGCGGACGGCGGCGTCACCGGGGTAGCGGGCCGCGGCCCGGCTGACCGCCTCGGCCGTGGCCGCCGCGGAGGTGCACGCGAAGCCGAACCTGGCCCGTACCCGGTCACTGGCCTCGGCCATCGCCCGGCCGGTGCGCTCGACGAAGTCCGCCACGGTGTAGCAGTCGTCGATACTGAAGTGCTCGTGCACGACCAGACTCGGTGAGTAGCAGCGTTGTTCGACACCGTCGGGCCAACGCACCCGGAAGGTCATCTCAGGCATGGGTGAGCTCCCGCCACGGCGCCCGGGCCGCCGGGTCCACATCGGCCACCGAGCCGTAGACATCCGGCCGGCGGTCACGCAGATGGAACATGCCGGCCCGCATGGTGCGGAACGTCTCGTCGATGTCGACCTCGGCCACCGCCATGCCGCTGTCGAGACGCGTTGTCGCGAGGATGTTCCCGCCCGGGTCGACCACCTTGGCGTTGCCGACGTAACGCAGCGATCCGAACGTGCCGCTCTGGTTGGAAGCCACCCAGAAGACCTGGTTGTCCAGCGCCCGCGCGGTATCAAACAGGTTGAACCGGTAGGTCCACCGGTCGTCCTGCAGGTTGGCGGCGGTCGCGGTGCGTGCCGCCGGCCAGGCCGACAGGCTTGCGATCACCTGCGCCCCCTGCAGGGCCATCACCCGGGCCGCCTCGGGAAAGGCCTTGTCGTAACAGATCTGGAGTCCCACCCGGCCGATCGGGGTGCTGAACACGTCATAGCCCGAACCGGCCGAGTAGGACATGCCCTCACCGAGCGGCTGGTGCACCTTGCGGTAGGAGCCGTAGACCGTCCCGCCGTCGAGCACCGCCGCGGCGTTGTAGCGCGTGCGGCCGTCGTCGGCGAGCTCGCAGAAGCCGATCGCCACCACCAGATCGCCGATGATCCGCTGCACCGCGGCGATCTCCGGGCCGTCCAGCCGGATGGCCGGAGGCAGCGAGTGGGTGGTCGGCGCGGTGTCACCGTGATTGCCCAACGAGGACAGGTAGCCCCCGATCGCGGCCTCGGGCAGCGCGAGGAAGTCCACGCCCCTGGCCCTGGCCTGCTCCGCCAACTCGGCGATCAGCGCGTAGTTCTGGTCGAGATCGCGGGTGAAGTTGGCGGCCGCGGCGGCGAGCGTGGTCACCGGACTCACACCATGTAGGTCGAGTTGATGATGGCGCCCTTGCGGGCGTAGTGGATGAGCGCGTCCTGCACATCGAGCGGGTGGGCCGGGATGACGCCCTCGATCAGGTCCTCCTCGCGTCCGCCGTGCAGCGCGAGGCCGAACCGGCAGCAGAACACCGTCCCGCCCTCGCCGATGAAGGTGCCGAGTGCGTCGTTGATGTTCTGCTCGCCGGGGAAGCCGGAGTCGCCGGTGGTCGGAAAGCCGCGGGTGGCAAGGCAGTTGATGGAGCCGGGGCCGTAGAAGTAGAGCGCGGAGTCGAATCCCTTGCGCAGCGCGCTGGTGGCCTGCAGCACCGCGACGAAGCTGACCGACGACTCGTGGGCGATGCCGTGGACCAGGGTGAAGTAGCTTTCGCCGTTCTCCGCCTTGTAGTCCGGGAAGATCTTGGTGCCGCCGTAGATGCTCGTGCCCTTGGGCAGGGCCGGGTGCGGGATCTCGGCGAGCGAGGCCTCGATGTTCGCGGTGATCGAATCGTCAAACGTCATGCGGGCTCCCAGTGAGTCGGTGGCTTTCGGCTCACTCGATTACAGGCCCGCGGCGTTGCGCGATGGTTAGGGACGGAATACGAACTCGTTAGGTGGAGCTCACCTGCGAAATGTGCCGGAAACGCGGCGCCGGCCCGCCCCGGACTAGCCGAGGGTGAATTCTGTTGCCAGGCCGTCGATTCCGGCCTGGATGGCCTCCAGGGCGGACTTGCGGGCCTTGAGCTTGGTGGCCAGGTGTGCCCCGGTGTGCAGCGTGCCGGCGGCCTCGACGGCGACCTGGCGGGCGCGGGGGAGAACCTGGTCGGCCTCGACGATCTCGTCGAGCCAGCCCGCGGCGACCGCCTCGTCGCCGGCGAACGTCGCCGCCAGCGCGGCGCCGCGCTCGAACGCCGCCGGGGTCAACCGCATCCGCATGATCTCCAGTGCCGAGATGGGGATGGTCATCCCGATCGCGACCTCGATGGCCTGGCAGCGCGATTTCGGCTGACCGACACGGTGATCGGCCGACAGCAGCAGGAACGAACCCATCGCGATCGCGGGGCCGGTCGCGGCGATGATCACCGGCACCGGGAACGTAAGGGTGCGCACCGACAACTCGAAACCGCCCGACAGCATGCCCAGCGCCGCGGCGGCGTCGCCGGACTGGAAGACCGACAGGTCGAAGCCGCCACTGAACACCCGCGAGTTCCCGGCCAGGACCACGGCCTTGGCCTGGTCGGCCTCCGCCCGGTCGAGGGCTTCGTTGATCGCAGCCTGCATCGCGGGCCCGAGCACGTTCACCTTGCCGTCGTCGAGGGTGATGGTGGCTACGGAATCGGCGAGCTCGTAGGAGACGGTGCTGGTCATGGTGTCGAACCTAACAGCGGCGAACGCGGCACTACCTAGGCGGGATCGCGGGCCGCACGGCCGAACAGAGGTAGTCGGCTACGCATGCCCGAGCATCGGCACGTTCGTAACGTGCTGTGCAGGCGCGGTGCACGAGGGGGGTACCGCGCCTCCAACCTTCAGGGGGAGCCATGCGTGCGAAGCGGCAACGACCGGCCGAACAGTTGGAATCCGAGCGGCGCACCCGGCGGCGGCGGGCCCGCCCGTCCGACGGTGTGCCGAAGCTGGGCCTGTGGGAGTGCGGCGTCGGCTCCCTCTTCAAGTAGGCGGCGTCTTCAGGTAGGCGGCGCTCAGCCGCCCATCAGCGTGCGCCACTGGTCGAGGTTGCTCGCCCGGTACACGTAGTTGGAGTCGCGCACCTCGGACAGCGACGCGCTCGGCTCGGCCGAGTACCAGTGCCCCGGGAACACGGTGGGGTCGCCGGACAGTCGCGCCAGGGCCTGCAGGCTGCGGAACATGTCGTCGACGTTGCCGCCGGGGAAGTCGGTGCGGCCGCAGCCCTCCAGGAACAGCGTGTCTCCGGCGACCAGGCGCCCGTCCACCAGGAAGCACTGGCTGCCGGGGGTGTGACCTGGCGTGTGCAGCAGCTCGATTTCGATGTCGCCGACGGCGACCTTGTCGCCGTGCTGGTGTGACGTCAGCTCGCTGCCGGCGATGCCGGTGATCCGCGACACCCAATCGGCTTCATGGGCGTTGACGTGCACCGGCACGCTCACCCGCTCCAGCAGCTCGGCCAGGCCCTTGAGCTCGAAGCCCATCATCGAGCCGCCGACGTGATCGGGGTGATGGTGGGTGACCAGCACGCCGGACAACCGCATGCCGTCGGCCTCCAGCGCGTCCACCAGATCCTGGGCGGCGTAGGCGGGGTCGACGACCACGGTGTCGCCGGTCTCCCGGTCGCCGATCAGGTAGGCGAAGTTGCGCATCTGCTGGGCGATCATGTCGCCGACCGCGTAGTCGCGGCCCGAGAGCAGTTGGCGGAAGTAGAGACGGTCGTTGTCGTGGGCGGCAGCCATGCGTTTCAGGGTAGGCACCGGGTGGCGGCGAAACCGCGCCCAGGGCCTTTTTGCCGGTCCAGCGCCTGCAATGACCAGCGGTTTGGCGTGGATAACGCCGAGAATGTACCCTCTTTAAGGCTCGCCGCACTCAAGCGAGCGAAGGCCCCCTTAGCTCAGTCGGTAGAGCGTTTCCATGGTAAGGAAAAGGTCAACGGTTCGATTCCGTTAGGGGGCTCGGTGGTGAAGGGCGGAGCGACCGTGTGCGCCCAGCCTGGATCTGTCCGGGGCGGTGTAGCTCAGCTGGTTAGAGCGCACGACTCATAATCGTGAGGTCGGGGGATCGAGCCCCCCCACCGCTACACAAGACGAGTACGAACGTTTAACGAAGGACGACTGACGTGGCCTCCAGTACTGACGTACGGCCCAAGATCACCTTGGCCTGCGAGGTGTGCAAGCACCGCAACTACATCACCAAGAAGAACCGCCGCAACGATCCCGACCGGTTGGAGATCAAGAAGTTCTGCCCGAACTGCGGCAAGCACCAGGCCCACAAAGAGTCGCGCTAGGCGCCCCGACAGGGCTCGGCGCCGTCGATTCGCTGTCGGTGAGGGTCTACTAGGTAGGTTCATCACTCGTGTCTTTCTTGGACGGATACGTCGGGACGCACTTTCGCTTTCCCGACCACTACGTCGTGGGACGCGAGAAGATCCGCGAGTTCGCGACCGCGGTCAAGAACGACGACCCCGCGTTCTTCGACGAGAGTGCCGCCGCCGAGCTCGGACACGACTCGCTGCTGGCTCCGTTGACCTTCATCTCGATATTCGGATACCAGTCCCAGTCGGCGATGTTCGCCGCGGCCGGTATCGGCATCAGCGACGCGCAGATCGTCCAGGTCGATCAGGAACTGAAATTCGTTCGACCCATCCACGCCGGCGACGAGCTCTACTGCGACGTGTGGATCGAGTCGGTGCGTAAGGCGCACGGCACCGACATCATCGTCACCAAGAATGTCGTCAGCAACCGCAACGGCGACGTCGTGCAGGAGTCCTACACCACCTTGGCGGGGCGTAGCGAAGAAGACGGAGAGAGTGGCTTTACAGATGGCACTTCGTGAGTTCAGTTCGGTGAAGGTCGGCGACCAACTGCCCGAGAGGGTCATCCCGCTCACCCGGGCCGACCTGGTCAACTACGCCGGTGTGTCCGGCGACCTGAACCCCATCCACTGGGACGACGAGATCGCCAAGCAGGTCGGCCTGGACACCGCGATCGCGCACGGAATGCTCACGATGGGCCTGGGCGGCGGCTACGTGACCTCCTGGGTGGGCGATCCCGCCGCGGTCACCGAGTACAACGTGCGCTTCACCGCCGTGGTGCCGGTCCCCAACGACGGCAAGGGCGCCGAGATCGTGTTCAACGGCCGCGTGAAAGCCGTCGACCCGGAATCCAAATCCGTGACGATCGCCATCAGTGCCACCGCGGGCGGGAAAAAAATCTTCGGCCGCGCCGTCGCGGTCGCGAAGCTGGCGTAGGTAGGTATTCGATGGCACTCAAGACGGACATCCGAGGGATGGTCTGGGAATACCCAGACACCTTCGTCGTCGGCCGCGAACAGATCCGCCAGTATGCGAAGGCCGTCAAGGCTCAGGACCCGGCGACCCACGATGAAGCCGCCGCCGCCGAGCTCGGCCACGGTGAACTCGTGGCGCCGCCGACCTTCATGGCGATCTTCGCGGTGATGATTCAGAACCACTTCTTCCAGCACGTCGACATCGGCCTGGAAACTCTGCAGATCGTGCAGGTGGATCAGAAGTTCCTGTTCCACCGCCCCATCACGGCGGGCGACGAGCTGACCGGAACCATGCACATCCTGACGGTGGACGAACGCTTCGGCGCCGACATCGTCACCACCCGCAATGTGCTGGCCGACCCCTCGGGTGCCGTGGTGATGGAGTCCTACACCACGCTGATGGGCCATGAGGGCGACAATTCGATCTCGGCCGGCTGGGATCCGGAGTCCGGTCAGGTCGTGCGCAAGCCGGTAACACACGAGGTGGACGAGGATTAGTAACTGTGGACCCCGGCGCGCTACACTCGGGCTTCGGGGTTTTCCCAGTTAAGCGCGCTGTCCGTCGGCTCAGATCGACCGAACGGGGAGCGCGCGAATTGTGTGGGCCCGGTAGGGACCCGTGAAGGGGCGTAGCTCAACTGGCAGAGCAGCGGTCTCCAAAACCGCAGGTTGCAGGTTCAAGTCCTGTCGCCCCTGCTCAACTGAATAATCGACACGTGTGACCACTCGCCGGCATTTGCATACTGGAGAGTGGGCCACACAGAAGACGATCAGACGACGATCAGATGGGATACATGCGGTGAGCGACGAGCGCGACGGCGTCAGCTCCGCTGACACCGACAGCGGCGCACAGACCGACGACGGTGACACGCGCGGCCAGACCGCCGTTGTCACCCGCCCACTGCGTCCCACGGGTAAACGGACACGGCGCGCGTCGGAGGCCTTGGACAAGACCTCGGACAAGGACGAGGACACCGACAAGGCGCCCGATACCGACGCGTCCGGTTCCAAAGACGACGACGGCAAGGGACCCAAGGCCAAGAAGAAGACGGCCAGGCAACCCAAGGACGGGCCGTCCCGCAATCCCATCGCGTTCGTCATCAACTACCTGAAGGAAGTTGTCGGCGAGCTGCGGAAGGTCATCTGGCCGAACCGCAAGCAGATGGTCACCTACACGACGGTCGTGCTGATCTTCCTCGTGTTCATGGTGGCCTTGATCGGCGGCGTTGACCTGGGCCTGGCCAAGCTCGTGACCTGGGTCTTCGGCTGACGCAGCCGACTGGACCGGGCGCGGACGCCGCTACGGACGACATTGAGAGAGGACTGACACGTGACTAGCTTCGACGGGGAAACGCCTTCGGGCGACACCGTCGACACCATCGACGTCGACGAGACCAACGCCGAGGTTCGCGCTGGTGCCGACGCCGAGGCCGTGGGCAGCGACGAGGACGCCGCGCCCGCCGCTGAAGGTGCCGATGACGATGTCGCCGAGGCGGCCCCGGAAGAACCCGAGGACGAGGACCCGGCAGTCGCGCTCAAGAAAGAGCTGCGCCTCCAGCCGGGCGAGTGGTACGTGATCCACTCCTACGCAGGCTACGAGAACAAGGTGAAGGCCAACCTCGAGACCCGCGTGCAGAACCTCGACGTCGGCGATTACATCTTCCAGGTCGAGGTGCCCACCGAAGAGGTCACCGAGATCAAGAACGGCCAGCGCAAGCAGGTCAACCGCAAGGTGCTGCCCGGGTACATCCTGGTCCGCATGGAGCTCAACGACGAGTCGTGGGGCGCGGTCCGCAACACCCCCGGTGTCACCGGCTTCGTCGGTGCGACCTCGCGTCCCTCGCCGCTGTCGCTCGACGACGTGGTGAAGTTCCTGCTGCCTCCCGCGGCGGCGAAGAAGCCGGGCAAGTCGACGGCCGCTGCCTCCTCCTCGGCCGCCGAGAGCGGCGGCATCGAGCGGCCGACCATCCTGGTCGACTTCGAGGTCGGCGAGTCGGTCACCGTCATGGACGGCCCGTTCGCCACGCTGCCTGCGTCGATCAGCGAGGTCAACGCCGAGCAGCAGAAGCTCAAGGTGCTGGTGTCGATCTTCGGACGTGAGACACCGGTCGAACTGACGTTCAACCAGGTCGCCAAGATTTAACGCGGGCCGCAAGCCCACCAGGAAAAGAAGGAAAGCACAGCCATGCCCCCGAAGAAGAAGGTCGCCGGGCTGATCAAGCTGCAGATCCAGGCCGGGCAGGCCAACCCCGCCCCTCCGGTCGGACCCGCGCTCGGCCAGCACGGCGTCAACATCATGGAGTTCTGCAAGGCGTACAACGCTGCGACCGAGTCGCAGCGCGGGAACGTCATCCCCGTGGAGATCACCGTCTACGAGGACCGCAGCTTCACGTTCGCGCTGAAGACCCCGCCCGCCGCCAAGCTGCTGCTCAAGGCCGCCGGTGTGCCCAAGGGTTCGGGCGAGCCGCACAAGACCAAGGTCGCCAAGGTGACGTGGGATCAGGTGCGCGAGATCGCCGAGACCAAGAAGGAAGACCTGAACGCCAACGACATCGATCAGGCCGCCAAGATCATCGCCGGCACGGCCCGGTCGATGGGGATCACGGTCGAGTAGTTCGGCGTATCGCCGAGATTGCACTGAGGGTCGCGGATTTCCATCCGTCCCAACCGTCAGCGCAATTTCGACGCCGTAAAGCGTGGGAGGGCCAGCTTCGGCCCGCCAACCACAACTCTGAATAGGAGAAATCAATGAGCAAGAACAGCAAGGCATACAAGGAAGCCGCCGAGAAGGTCGACCGCACCCGGCTCTACTCGCCGCTCGAGGCCGCGAAGCTGGCCAAGGAGACGTCGTCGAAGAAGCAGGACGCCACCGTCGAGGTCGCGATCCGGCTGGGCGTCGACCCCCGCAAGGCCGACCAGATGGTGCGCGGCACCGTGAACCTGCCGCACGGCACCGGTAAGACCGCCCGCGTGGCGGTGTTCGCCGTCGGCGACAAGGCCGAGCAGGCTCAGGCCGCCGGCGCCGACATCGTCGGCAGCGACGACCTGATCGAGCAGATCCAGGGCGGCATGCTCGACTTCGACGCCGCGATCGCGACGCCGGACCAGATGGCCAAGGTCGGCCGTATCGCCCGTATCCTCGGCCCCCGTGGCCTGATGCCCAACCCGAAGACGGGCACCGTCACCCCGGATGTGGCCAAGGCTGTCGCGGACATCAAGGGCGGCAAGATCAACTTCCGCGTCGACAAGCAGGCCAACCTGCACTTCGTGATCGGCAAGGCGTCCTTCGACGAGCAGAAGCTCGCCGAGAACTACGGCGCCGCGCTCGACGAGGTGCTGCGTGCCAAGCCGTCCTCGTCGAAGGGCCGCTACCTGAAGAAGGTCGTCGTCTCCACCACCACGGGCCCGGGCATCCCGGTCGACCCGTCGGTGACCCGTAATTTCACGGAGGAGTAGGCGGAGCCGGATCCGACCCCTCAGGTCTGAGGAGTAGGCGGAGCCGGAAGCCAGACATCGAGAAAACCCCGCACCTGATGGTGCGGGGTTTTCTTGTGAGGTCTTCGAGAGTGCTCCTCGGCCGCCGGCTTCAGGCCCGCCCGAGCACCGCCCCCCACGAACGGAGACTCGGTCTGACGGCCACAGGTCGTCGGCATCCCCCCAGACCACCGACCGCGTCGCGGCGACCGAAGAGCACCCTCGCCCAGCAACATATCATCGACGGCGTAGATTCGCGTAGCGATAAATCAAGTTCGACAACAGTCAAGATACGCAACGATTTCGGCGTCTCTCACACGATGGATGGTTGTCGCAGCAGGAATCGGCAGATCTGCGGCAAACGGATGGCACTCAGTGCCGCTGAGGGGTGTTCAGGCGACTCCGCTGACGATGCGTGCCACGACGCGCGGTGACAGCCGCTGATGGGGGATGCCGGCGCGGGCGCAGGCCGTGTCGACGGTGTCGGGCGAATCAGCGTCGAACACCCCGTAGAGGACTTCGTCGGTGGGAACCGAGAGTGTCACCACCAGCCGGACGTGTCTGCCCTCGCCGGATACCGCCGCGGCGGCCGCGTCGAGACGGCAGACGATGTCGTCGACCGTGGTTTCCGCCAGGTCGGGCAGGTACCACTCCGCGAGGAAGTTCGTCGCATTGCGCGTGTCGCCCATGCCCTGACGGTAGCCACCGCGGCGGCGGGACGAATCGGGTGTTTCCCTATGGTTGAACCACCGCGCTGGGTTCGCGGATCGGCCCCGGCACTTCGCATCGGTATGTGATGGTTGTCACATGTTCACACGGCTCCGGGCGCCGGTGCTCGCCCTCCTCGCTTTCGTCACCGCGACGGTCCTGGCTGTCGCCACCGCGTTGGGTGCGGCACTGGCCTACGGTGCAACCGCGCTGATCGTCCCGGGCACCGGAACTCCTGACTCCGAGGCGATCGCGGGCTACCAGGAGAATGCCTGGAGCAGATTCATCAGTCTGGAATGCGTGAGCGACTGCGCCGACCCGGACCTCGTCGGCATCCCCTATCCCGCGTCGTTCTGGCCGTTCTCTTTCCTGCCGAGGTGGTGTGTACCCGGCCGCTGCGAGAAGTGGGACGAGTCGGTCGACATAGGCATCGACAACCTCGTGGCGGCGCTGGACCCGTTCCTGGATCCGGCGTCGCAGGAGGACGTGTTCATCTTCGGGTATTCGCAGGGCGGGGCGGTGGTCGCCAACGTGCTCACCGACCTCGCCGGGCGTGAACTGTCCGACGCCGTGAAGAGCCGGCTGAAGGTGGTGACGATCGGCAACATCGAGAATCCCGACGGCGGCCTGTGGCAGCGCCTGGCCTGGTTGCGCTACCTGCTCGGCGAACCCGTCCCGATCCTCGATGTGTCGTTCGAGCCGGCGATGCCGATCGACACCGGAATCGGCAGCACCACAATCGGATTCGAGTACGACCCAGTGGTCTACGCCCCTCTCTACTGGGGTAACCCGTTCGCGATCGCCAACATGCTCGCCGCGTTCGACACCGTGCACGGGTACTACCTGGCGCCCAACGAGGAAGACCCGGGGTTGCCGATGCCGTACGGCTACACCGACGAGACTCTGGCGCCGCAGCTCGACTGCGATCTCAATCCCGCCAACTGCCGTACCGACGACTTCGGCAACACCTACATCATGATCCCGGCGACGAGTCTGCCGCTGACCAATGTCGTGCGCAATCTGGCGGACTCGCTGGGAATCGGTTGGCTGGCAAAGCCGTTCATCGATCTGACCGAACCGGTGCTGCGGGAGCTGGTGGACCTCGGCTTCGACTGGAGCGGCAATCCGGGGGTGTCCCGCAGCCTGAGCATCTTGCCGTTCAAGCTGTTCCAGAACTGGTTCCAGGTTGGCATAGACCTCGCGAAGGCGGCTATCGAGGGAATCGAGGCCTTCATCGCGAACTTCATTCCGCCGAGGGAAGCCGTAGAGGCTCCGGAAGTGCTTGAGCCTTCGGAGATCCCGGACGGCTTGGCAGACCCGGTGGACCGGTCGGCGTCGAACCGGTTGACGGCGGCCGTGCTCACCGACGAGACCGTGCCCGACGACGGGACCGCC
>NZ_BCRS01000161.1 GCF_001552715.1 Mycolicibacterium vaccae NBRC 14118 = CIP 105934
GGCACCCGCGGACCCGAACGCGCCCGTCGACCCGAACGCCCCGCAGGCACCCGCGCCGGAGCCCGGCCGCGTCGACAACGCCGCCGGCGGCTTCAGCTACGTGGTGCCGGCAGGCTGGGAGGTCTCCGATTCCACCCAGCTGTCCTACGGGCAGGCCCTGCTGACCAAGCTGCCGCCCGAGGGCGCCCCGGCCGACGCTCAGCCGCCCAACGACACCAGCGTGCTGCTCGGCCGGCTCGACCTGAAGCTGTTCGCCGGCGCGGAGAACGACAACACCAAGGCCGCCCAGCGACTGGCCTCGGACATGGGCGAGTTCTTCATGCCGTTCCCGGGCACGCGGATCAACCAGCAGACCATCCCGCTCGACGCCAACGGCATGACCGGCGTCGCGTCGTCCTACGAGGTCAAGTTCACCGACACCAACAAGCCCAACGGCCAGATCTGGGCCGGCGTCATCGGCACCCCGGTCGCCCCGGGCACGCCGCGCGGGCAGCGCACCCCTGAGCGCTGGTTCGTGGTGTGGCTCGGCACCGCGGCCAACCCGATTCCGCAGAACGAGGCGGTCACGCTCGCGAACTCGATTCGCCCGTACACGCCTCCGCCGCCCCCGGTCGCCGACCCGAACGCGCCGGTGCCCCCGGCGGATCCGAACGCGCCGGCGCCGCGCCCCGCGGTCGGTGTGCCCGTGCCGGTCGACCCGAATACGGCGCCCGGAATGCTGCCACCCGCCTGATCGTGTCCGTTCGCTGCCTGTTTCCACTGCCGTTTCGTTACCCGGCGTAGGTATACCTGGGCTTGACCCGGTCGCATTCGCTCCGGGTCGGCGACAGAACAGGAGTACCTGATGGACGTCGTGGCAGCTACCGAGTTTCTCGCCCGTTCGACCACGCTGACCAGCGTGGGCTGGATCGGCTACATCATCATCGGGGCGCTCGCGGGATGGCTCGCCGGCAAGATCGTGAAGGGGTCCGGCTCGGGCCTGCTGATGAACATCGTGATCGGCATCGTCGGTGCCCTCATCGGCGGCTTCCTGCTGAGCTTCTTCGTCGACACCGCAGGCGGCGGCTGGTGGTTCACGCTGTTCACCGCCATCCTCGGTGCGGTGATCCTGCTGTGGATCGTCGGGAAGGTCACCAAGTCGCGCGTCTGAACGCGCCCGCACGTGGCATCGTGAAGCGGGTGACCGCGCCCACGATGCGGGCCTGGCAGGTGCGAAAGCCCGGGCCGATGGCCACCCGGCCACTGGTCCGGGCCGTCGTGCCGGTGCCCGAGCCCGGCCCTGGCGAGCTGCTCGTCGAGGTACGGGCCTGCGGGGTGTGCCGCACAGATCTGCACGTCACCGAGGGTGACCTGCCGGTGCACCGACCCTCGGTCATCCCGGGCCATGAGGTGGTCGGCGAAGTTGTCCAGATCGGCCCCGGGCTCGGCGCGCGGAGCGGCACGCGGTTCGCCGTCGGCGACCTGGTCGGCATCGCGTGGTTGCGCCACACCTGCGGCGAATGCCGGTACTGCCTGCGCGGGCACGAGAACCTGTGCCCGCGGTCCCGTTACACCGGCTGGGACGCCGACGGCGGCTACGCCGAGTTCGCGACGGTGCCGGAGGACTTCGCGCTGCGCCTGCCCGACGGTTACTCCGACACCGAACTGGCCCCGCTGCTGTGCGCGGGCATCATCGGCTACCGCGCGCTCGCGCGTGCCGACCTTCGGCCGGGCGGCCGGCTGGGCATCTACGGATTCGGCGGCAGCGCGCACCTGACCGCGCAGGTGGCGCTCGCGCGCGGTGCCGAAGTGCATGTGATGACGCGGGGCGGGCGCGCCAGAGACCTGGCGCTGGCTCTCGGCGCCGCATCGGTGCAGGGCGCGGCCGACCCGCCGCCGGTTCCGCTGGATTCGGCGATCCTGTTCGCCCCGGTCGGCGAGCTGGTGCTGCCGGCGATGGCCGCACTCGACCGCGGCGGCACGCTGTCCATCGCCGGGATCCACCTCACCGACATCCCGGTGCTGAACTACCAGCGACACCTGTTCCAGGAGCGCCAGATGCGCTCGGTGACATCGAACACCCGCACCGACGCTCAGGAGTTCCTGGACTTCGCCGCCGAACACCGGCTCCAGGTGTCCAACCCGCAATACCGGCTCGACCAGGCCGACGAGGCGCTCGGCGATCTCAGCGCCGGCCGGATCGCCGGCGCGGCGGTACTGGTCGGATAGTCGTCAGGACAGGTGCCACACCAGCGCGGCCGCGAGCGCACCCAAACCGTTGAGTGACCAGTGCAGCGCGATCGGCGCGATCAAGCTGCCGCTGCGGCGCCGCAACCAGGAGAACACGAAGCCCGCCGCGGCAGTGGCCACGACCGCGCCGACGACGCCGACGACCATGCCGAAGACCCCGCCACCGAGGATCCGGGTGAAGCCCACGTTGCTCGCCGTCAGGCCCATCGACGTGGCGATATGCCACATCCCGAACAGCAGCGACCCGGCGGCGGCGACGCCGCGCCACCCCCAGGCCCGGTCCAGCGCGCCGTGCAGCACGCCCCGGAAGGCCAGTTCCTCAGGGATCACCGTCTGCAACGGAATGATGATCATCGACGCGACCAGCGCGCCCGACAGCGTCGCGTAGTTGTTGTTCAGGAACAGCGGCCGCGTCCAGGGCAGCAGGGCGCCGATCGCGATCACGGCGCCGACCAGGCCGACCGCGCCGAGCGCGTACCCGGCACCGGACCGCCAGTGCTCACGGCCCAGCCCGAGCTCGCTCCAGCCCAGTCCGCGCGAGCGCACGACCAGCACCAGCCCGACCGCGGCGGCAGGCACGACGACCACGTTGGCCCACGGGGTGGTGAAGTGGGCCAGCAGGTTCGACAGCGCGAGCACGACCACGACGACCGCGATATCGACATAGGTCCGGAAGTGGTGGAGCGCGGCGAGCTGAGCCACCACGGGGTGTGGCTCTACCGGCGAGGCGACGGCATCTGACATAACCGCACCAGACTACCGGTCATTCGTTGTCGCCCCCGGTGGACGCGGTGGCGTCGACGCCGGCCGTGCCGAACCCGGACTCGCGCGCCGCGGGCCACACCCAGTCCTTGACCTCGGGGATGTCGTCGCCGTGCGCGCGGGTGTACTCGCGCGCCGCGAGCCGCTTGTCGGCCATCTGCTGACGCAGCGGCGCGCACCGCGAACCCAGCGACGGCACCCGGTCGATCACGTCCATCACCAGGTGATAGCGGTCGAGGTCGTTGAGCATCACCATGTCGAACGGCGTCGTCGTGGTGCCTTCCTCCTTATATCCGCGCACGTGCAGGTTCGGGTGCCCGGCGCGGCGGTAGGTGAGCCGGTGGATCAGCCACGGGTATCCGTGATAGGCGAAGACGATGGGCCGGTCGGTGGTGAAGATCATGTCGAAGTCACGGTCGGTCAGCCCGTGCGGATGCTCGGTGGAGTCCTGCAGCCTCATCAGGTCCACGACGTTGACGAAGCGAACCTTCAGGTCGGGCAGATGCTGGCGCAGGATGTCGGCGGCGGCCAGCGCCTCCAGCGTCGGGACGTCACCGGCCGAGGCGAGGACGACGTCGGGGTCGGTGCCCAGCAGCTCCGAACCTGCCCACTCCCAGATACCGACCCCGCGGGTGCAGTGCGCGACCGCCTCCTCCATGGTCAGGAACTGGGGGGACGGCTGTTTGCCCGCCACGACGACGTTGACGTACTGGCGTGACCGCAGGCAGTGGTCGTAGGTCGACAGCAGCGTGTTGGCGTCCGGCGGCAGGTAGACGCGCACCACCTTGGCGCTCTTGTTCACGACGTGGTCGATGAAGCCCGGGTCCTGGTGGGAGAACCCGTTGTGGTCCTGGCGCCAGACGTGACTGGACAGCAGGTAGTTCAGGC
Source organism: Mycolicibacterium vaccae NBRC 14118 = CIP 105934 (assembly GCF_001552715.1). Classification (GTDB taxonomy): domain Bacteria; phylum Actinomycetota; class Actinomycetes; order Mycobacteriales; family Mycobacteriaceae; genus Mycobacterium; species Mycobacterium vaccae. The sequence continues at coordinate 3,880 of NZ_BCRS01000161.1, forward strand.
TCGCGATGGGCCGCCGCCACGGGATCTCGTCGGTGACCTTGAGCCATTTGGCGTGCTGGTTGAACATCGAGTCGATGATGTGGATGAACGCCTCGTAGCAGTTGAACAACCCGTGCCTGCCGGTCAGCAGATAGCCCTCCAGCCAGCCCTGGCACTGGTGCTCGGACAGCATCTCGACGACCCGCCCTACCCGGGCCAGGTGCTCGTCGACCTCGGGACCGAAGAACTCGGCGTCCCACTGTTTGTCGGTGGCGTCGTAGACGGCCTGCAGCCGGTTCGACGCGGTCTCGTCGGGGCCGAAGATGCGGAAGTTGTGCGGGTTGAGCCTGATCACGTCGGTCAGCCACTGGCCGAGTACGCGGGTGGATTCGGCGATCGTCGCGCCGGGAGCCGGCACGTCGACGGCGTAGTCACGGAAGTTCGGCAGGCGCAGGTCTTTGAGCAGCAGCCCGCCGTTGGCGTGCGGGTTGTCGCTCATCCGCAGCTGCCCGGCGGGAGCCAACGACGCGATGTCGGGCAGCAGTTTGCCGTCACCGTCGAACAGTTCGTCGGCACGGTAGGAGGCCAGCCAGTCGGCCAGCACGCGGAGGTGGTCGGCGGTGTCGCGGGCGTTGGCCAGCGGCACCTGGTGCGCCCGCCACGAACCCGTGGTCTTCTTGCCGTCGATGGAGGCCGGCCCGGTCCAGCCTTTCGGGGTCCGGAAGATGATCATCGGCCAGCGCGGGCGCGACTCGTCGTCGGTGGCGCGGGCTTTGATCTCGGCGATCTCGTCGAGGGCGTCGTCGAGCAGGGTCGCGAAGCGGCGGTGCGCGTCGGCATGGTCCCCGTCGGCACCCCCGTCGGCGTCGTCGGGCACCTCGAAGAAGTACGGCTGGTAGCCGTAGCCGGTCATCAGGCTGCGCAGTTCGTCGGTGGGGATGCGCGCCAGCACCGTCGGGTTGGCGATCTTGTAGCCGTTGAGGTGCAGGATCGGCAGCACCACGCCGTCCTGGGCGGCGTTGATCAGCTTGTTGGAATGCCAACTGGTCGCCAGCGGTCCCGTCTCGGCCTCTCCGTCGCCGACCACCGCGGCCACCAGCAGGTCCGGGTTGTCGAAGGCTGCCCCATAGGCGTGGGACAGCACGTAGCCGAGTTCGCCGCCTTCATGGATCGAGCCGGGAGTTTCGGGGGCCACGTGTGACGGGATGCCGCCGGGGAAGGAGAACTGACGGAACAGCCTGCGCAGTCCCTCGTCGTCCTGGGTGATGTCGGGGTAGATCTCGCTGTAGGTGCCGTCGAGATAGGCGTTGGCCACCAGGCCCGGACCACCGTGGCCCGGACCGGTCAGGTAGATGGTGGACTGGCCACGCTCCTTGATGGCCCGGTTGAGGTGGGCGTAGAGGAAGTTCAACCCCGGGGTGGTGCCCCAGTGCCCGAGCAGCCGCGGCTTGACGTCGTCGCGGGTCAACGGCGTACGCAGGAGCGGGTTGGCGAGCAGGTAGATCTGGCCGACCGACAGATAATTCGCGGCCCGCCACCACCGGTCGATCTGGTCGATCTCGGCGTCACCGAGCGGGCGACGTTCCACGATTTTCCACGCGTCGGCCTTCCGCGCGTCGGCCGAACTGTCCTGGGCTGTCGTCGTGGTCGTCATCTGTCCATCCAACTCCGCATCGGGGTGCAGTCAACCCGTACCCGATGGCGTGGGCGTTAATCTTTCTGCCGGCACCGCACGTGCCCGCCCGGCGTCTCGACGACTCCGCCCCACAGCGAAAGGCAGCCCGCTCTGATGCCCATCGATCCCAGGACGCCGGTTCTCATCGGCTACGGTCAGGTCAACCAGCACCAGGAGGACCCCGCCGTCGAACCGGTCGATCTGATGGCGGCGGCGGCCCGCGAGGCTGCCGATGCCCGGGTGCTCGAGGCGGTCGACGCGATCCGTGTCGTGAACCTTCTTTCGTGGCGTTACCGCGATCCCGGATTGCTTCTGGCGCAACGCATCCGGGTCGACAAGGCGGTGACCCGCTACACCGGCATCGGCGGCAACGTGCCGCAGACCCTGGTCAACCTGGCCTGTCTGGACATCCAGCAGGGCAGTGCCGAGGTGATACTGATCGCCGGCGCGGAGACGTGGCGCACCCGCACCAAGCTGCGCGCGGCGGGCCGCAGGCCGGACTGGACCAGGCAGGACGAGTCGGTGCCCGTGCCTCCGGGCGCCGATGAGAGCGTGCCGATGGCGGGCCCGTCCGACATGCGGATCAACCTCGACCGGCCGGCCTACGTGTATCCGATGTTCGAGCAGGCGGTGCGCATCGCCGCCGGTGAAACGCCCGACGAGCACCGCAGGCGCATCGGCCAGTTGTGGGCCGGGTTCTCGGCGGTGGCCGCCGCCAACCCGCACGCGTGGAGCCGCGAGGCGCTGACCGCCGAACAGATCTCCGAGCCGTCGCCGAAGAACCGGATGGTCAGCTGGCCCTACACCAAGCTGATGAACTCCAACAACATGGTCGATCAGGGCGCGGTGTTGATCCTGGCCTCGGCGGAGAAGGCACGACAACTGCAAATCCCCACGGAGCGTTGGGTTTTCCCGTACGCGGGTGCCGACTCGCACGACACGTACGCGATCGCCGAGCGGGCCGAGTTCCATGCCTCCCCGGCCATCCGCATCGCCGGACTGCGCGCGCTGGAGCTGGCCGGCGCCGGGGTGGACGACATCGACCTGATCGACGTGTACTCGTGCTTCCCGTCGGCGGTGCAGGTGGCCGCCCGCGAGCTCGGGCTGCCGATCGGGGACCCGGCGCGGCCGCTCACCGTCACCGGCGGGCTCACGTTCGCGGGCGGGCCGTGGAACAACTACGTCACCCACTCGATCGCGACGATGGCCGAGCTGCTGGTCGCCGAGCCCGGCCGGCGCGGCCTGATCACCGCCAACGGCGGCTACCTGACCAAGCACAGCTTCGGCGTGTACGGCACCGAGCCCCCGGAGCACGAATTCCGTTGGGAGGACGTGCAATCAGAGGTGGACCGGGAGCCGACCCGCACCGCGGCGGTGGAGTGGGCCGGAGTGGGCACCGTGGAGTCGTGGACCACCCCGGTGAACCGCGACGGGGCGCCGGAGAAGGCGTTCCTGGCCGTGCGGACCCCCGAGGACGCCCGCGCGCTCGCGGTGATCACCGATCCCGAGGGCGCCGCGGTGACCGTGGCCGAGGACATCGCCGGCGCCGCGGTGCGGGTGCACCCCGACGGCACCGCGACGCTGGAGTAGACGCGCGGGCAGCGTCGGTAACGCGGCTGTCACGTGGGCGGCATGTCCCGGTAGTCGCCACGACCTACGTTGCTCTCCCATGAAGACGCTGCGACACCCCGCTCTGCAGATCGGCATCGCCGCCGTCGCCGGGATTCTCTTCGGCCTGGCCGTCGGCGAGTGGGCGGCCAACCTCAAGTTCGTCGGCGACCTGTTCATCCGTCTCATCCAGATGTCCATCGTGCCGCTGGTGATGGCGTCGGTCATCGTGGCGACCGGGTCGATGACCGGCGCCGGCACCGGCAGGATCGCGGTACGCACCTTCGGGTGGATGTTCGGCTTCTCGGTGGTCGCCGCGCTGCTGGCCTGGGTGCTCAGCACCGCGTTCCAGCCGGGCACCGGCATGGTCTACTCCGAGGAACTCGACCCCAGCCTGGAGGAGTCAGCGGGTGAGGCGCTGGGCTGGCAGGACACCGTGCTCAACTTCGTCTCGACCAACATCTTCGCCGCGATGTCGACGGCGACCATGGTGCCGATCATCGTGTTCTCGCTGCTGTTCGGTATTGCGCTGCGCGTCCACGTCACCCGCACCGGCGACACCGGGGTGCTCACGTTCATCGACCAGATCCAGCAGATCGTGCTGACGATGATCCGCCTGGTGATGTACATCGCGCCGATAGGTGTGTTCTGCCTGCTGGCCGACATGGCGGGGGACGTGGGTTTCTCGGTCGTCACCACCGCGCTGAAGTACCTCGGCACCACCCTGGCCGGGGTCCTGATCCTGTTCGTGCTGTTCGTCGTCGTGGTCACCGTCCGGACCCGGCTGAACCCGTGGAAGCTTCCCGCGAAACTGGCCGAACAGACCGCGATCGCGGTCACCACCACCAGCTCGGCGGTGACCTTCCCGACCGTGCTGAAGAACACCGTCGAGAAGGTGGGGGTGAGCCAGAAGGTCGCCAACTTCACGCTGTCGATCGGGCTGACGATGGGCTCCTACGGGGCCGTCCTCAACTACATGATCGTCGTGATGTTCCTCGCGCAGGCCGGCAACGTCGAGCTGAGCTTCGGACAGATCGCGCTCGGCATGGCGCTGGCGATCCTGCTGAACATGGGCACGATCACCGTCCCGGGCGGCTTCCCGGTGGTGGCGATGTTCCTGGCGACGTCCCTGGGTCTGCCGTTCGAGGCCGTCGGACTGCTGATCGCCGTCGACTGGTTCGCCGGGATATTCCGCACGTTCCTCAACGTCAACGGCGACACGTTCGTGGCGATGCTGGTCGCCGACGCCGACGACGAGATCGACCGTGACGTCTACAACGGCGACAAGGTGGTCGTGGCCGAGGAACTCGACATGGCCGACTACGACGCGGCGATGGCCCGCGCGGATCGAGCCGACTGATTACCGATGACTAGAGCAGACCGAGCGCGGCGACCGCGTCACGTTCGGCTCGCAGCTCGGCGACGCTGGCATCGATGCGGGTCCGCGAGAACGGGTTGATGTCGAGGCCCTCGACGATCTCCCACCGGCCGTCGACCGAGCGGCACGGGAACGAACACACCAGGCCCTCGTCCACTCCGTAGGCGCCGGGGGAGGGCAGCGCCACCGACGTCCAGTCGCCGGCGGGGGTGCCGTGTACCCAGTCGTCGATGTGGTCGATCGCGCCATTGGCCGCCGACGCCGCCGAGCTCGCGCCCCGCGCCTCGATGATCGCGGTGCCGCGGCGGGCCACCGTCGGGATGAAATCGTCTGTCAGCCAATGGGTGTCGGCAGCATAGTCGGCACCCGAGCGGCCGCCGACGACCGCGTGGAAGATGTCGGGGTACTGGGTCGGGGAGTGGTTGCCCCAGATCGTCATCCGGCTGATCTCGGCGACCGGGACCCCGGAGTGGCGGGACATCGCCGCGATCGCCCGGTTGTGGTCCAGCCGGGTCAGCGCGGTGAAACGCTCGGCGGGGATGTCGGGGGCGTGCGCGGCGGCCACCAGCGCGTTGGTGTTGGCCGGGTTGCCGACCACCAGGACGCGCACGCCGGCTGCGGCGCCGGCGTTGAGTGCGCGGCCGGCGGCGGCGAAGATCGCCGCGTTCGCGCCGAGCAGGTCCGCGCGCTCCATGCCTTTGGTGCGTGGCTTGGCCCCGACCAGCAGCGCGACGTCCACGCCGTCGAACGCACGGACCGGGTCGTCGTAGACCTCCAGGCCGGCCAGCAGCGGGAAGGCGCCGTCGTCGAGTTCCATCACCACCCCCTCGGCGGCACGCACCGCGTCGGGAAGCTCCAGCAGACGCAGCGTGACCGGGGTGTCGCGCCCGAGCATGGCACCGGCGGCGATACGGAACAGCGCCGCGTAGCCGATGTGGCCGGCGGCGCCGGTGACGACGACGGTGACGGGCAGTTGGTCTGTCGGCATGCTGTCGACCCTACTCAGGGGGCGTCAGCCGGGACGTCGGTGTAGACGGGGACGTAGCTGTCGGCGGCGAAGGTGAACCCTTCGCCGCTGGCTTCGGACAGGCAGGAGATCCCGGTGGCTTCTTGCACGTTGCAGCGGAAGCCGGCGACGGCCAGGATGCGGTTGAACGGAAGCTTCTCGGCCTGTTCGGTTTTCAGCGTGAAGCCCGGGGACGGTACTGCGGCGAAGTGCGGCCCGCCGGTCCGGTCGACGACGACCGCGGTGGGTGCGGCCGGTCGGCCGTCGGGTCCGGGCACCTCGTCGGGCGCCGCCTGGATTCCGAGCGCCGACGGTGACTGGGCGTTCTGGCAGCCGGCGCGCAGCCGCGGGATGATGGCGCAGGCCCATCGTCCGCTCGGGGACACGAAGTAGTATCCCGTCTGCTCGCCGGAGTCGGCTGCGAAGTCATACGCGTTGGCCAGGTGGGCGTTGCTGGGCCTGGTGCTCGTCGGTGCCGGCGCTGCGGCACTCGATGCGGGCGACGCACTGTCCGGTGTCGTGACCACGGTGGGTCCCGAGCAGCCCGCGGCGAGCAGCGTCAGCGCGGCGAGGCCGACACGGATCGGGTTTCGCATGGCCCCATTGGATCATCCCGCGGCTAGGCCGTGACCGCGTCACGCAGCTTGTCGTCGAGCGACACCCGCACCAAAGCCGCCGCGAGCCGGGCACATTGGGAGCGTCCAAGCGCGGCCAGCTCGTCCGCGTCACCCGGCAGTCCCAGCTTCGTCGCCGCGCCGACGGCACGGGAATCGAAGTACGGCCGCGCCCAGGTCCACACGTCCTGGACCTCGCGCAGGAAGATGTCGGCCCCGGTGTCGCCGATCCCCTTGAACTGCTTGAGCAGTCGCTTGGCGGCGGCGACGTTCTGGTCACAGCGGGCGGCCAGCTGCCGCAGGTCGCCGTGGTAGTCGTCGCGGACCGCGGTGGCGATGTCGGCCAGCCGCGTCGCCGAACTCTCGTCGTAACGGGCGTAGCCGGCGCGTCCGAACGCGGCGATCATGGTGCGGCGGTCGGCTCCGAGCACGGCGTCGGGGATGCGCAGCTTCGCCTCGAACAGCTCCCTGGCCGCCCGGGTCGCGACCGCGGCGTCGATCGGCTTGCTGGCGAGCATGCACAGCACCAGCAGTTCGAACAGGGGCATCGGCTTGTCGGCCAGCGTGATGCCGGCTTCCTCGGCGTAGGTCGTGCCCGCCGCGTCGACGAGCCGACGGAGGGTGTCGTCGTCACTCATGGCGGTCGGCTACCCGGCACGCGCACCCTCATGCGCGAGCAGACACAAACTCGCACGAATCCGGGAGGAAACGTGCGAGTTTGCGTCTGCTCGCGGTAAAGCCGCAGGGGTTAGGCCGCGGCGGTCACCGTTTCGTCGGCAGGCACCAGCGCCTGCGCGACGATCTCGGCGACGTCGGTCATCGGCCGGACGTCCAGCGCGTCGAGCACCTCGGCCGGGACATCGTCGAGGTCGGCCTCGTTGCGCTGCGGGATGAACACCGTCGACAACCCGGCGCGCTGCGCGGCGAGCAGCTTCTGCTTCACCCCGCCGATCGGCAGCACCCGCCCGTTCAGCGTGACCTCACCGGTCATGCCGACATCGGAGCGCACCTGACGTCCGGTGGCCATCGAGACCAGCGCGGTCACCATGGTCACCCCGGCCGACGGACCGTCCTTGGGCACCGCGCCCGCAGGCACGTGCACGTGGATCCGCCGGTCCAGCGCCTTCGGGTCGACGCCGAGTTCGGCCGCGTGCGAACGGACGTAGGACAGCGCGATCTGCGCGGACTCCTTCATCACGTCGCCGAGCTGACCGGTGAGCTGCAATCCCGCGTCGCCGTCGGTGGAGCCGGCCTCGATGTAGAGGACGTCACCGCCGAGGCCCGTGACGGCCAGCCCGGTCGCCACGCCGGGCACCGCGGTGCGTTCGGCCGACTCGGGCATGAACCGCGGACGGCCCAGGTACTCGACCAGGTCCGGCTCGTCGATCGTGATCGGCGACGGGTCGGCGGCCAGTTTGGTGGTGGCCTTGCGCAACGCCTTGGCCAACAGCCGTTCGAACTGCCGCACACCGGGTTCACGGGTGTAATCCGCGGCGATCTTGCGCAGCGCCGCATCGGTCACCGTGACCTCGTCGGCGGTCAGCGCCGCGCGCTCGGACTGCCTGGGCAACAGGTAGTCCCGCGCGATCGCGACCTTGTCGTCGGCGGTGTAGCCGTCGAGCTGGATCAGCTCCATGCGGTCCAGCAGCGCCGACGGGATGTTCTCGACGACGTTGGCCGTGGCCAGGAACACCACGTCGGACAGGTCGAGATCCAGCTCCAGGTAGTGGTCCCGGAAGGTGTGGTTCTGCGCCGGGTCGAGCACCTCGAGCAGTGCCGCCGACGGGTCGCCCCGGTAGTCGGAGCCGACCTTGTCGATCTCGTCCAGCAGCACAACGGGATTCATCGATCCCGCTTCGCCGATGGCGCGCACGATCCGACCGGGCAGCGCACCGACGTAAGTACGGCGGTGGCCCCGGATCTCGGCCTCGTCGCGGACGCCGCCGAGGGCGACGCGGACGAACTTGCGGCCCAACGCGCGGGCGACGGACTCGCCCAGCGAGGTCTTGCCGACGCCGGGGGGACCGGCCAGCACCATCACCGCGCCGGACCCGCGCCCGCCGACCACGGCCATGCCGCGCTGGGCGCGCCGCGCCCGGACGGCCAGGTACTCGACGATGCGGTCCTTGACGTCGTCCAGCCCGTGGTGGTCGGCGTCGAGGATCTCGCGGGCGGACTTGAGGTCCGTCGAGTCCTCGGTCGTGACGTTCCACGGCAGCTCCAGCACGGTGTCGAGCCAGGTGCGGATCCAGCCGCCCTCCGGGCTCTGCTCGCTGGCACGTTCCAGCTTGCCGACCTCGCGCAGCGCGGCTTCGCGGACCTTCTCGGGCAGGTCGGCGGCCTCGATGCGGGACCGGTAGTCATCGGATCCGTCGGGCTCGCCGTCGCCGAGTTCCTTGCGGATCGCGGCGAGCTGTTGGCGCAGCAGGAATTCCTTCTGCTGCTTGTCCATGCCGGCGCGGACGTCCTCGGCGATCTTGTCGGTCACCTCGACCTCGGCCAGGTGGTCGCCGGTCCAGTCGATCAACCGGCGCAGCCGGGTGTCGACGCTCTCGGTCTCCAGCAGTTCGCGCCGCTGGACGTCGGTCAGGTACGACGCGTACCCGGCGGTGTCGGCCAGCGCGGACGGGTCGGTGATCTTGTTGACCACGTCGACGATCTGCCAGGCCTCCCGGCGCTGCAGCATCGCCAGCAGCAGTTTCTTGTACTCGGCGGCCAGCGCCCGGGTTTCGTCGGTGATGACGGGGTCGGCGACCTCGTCGACGAGCACCCACAGGGCGGCGCCGGGTCCGGTGGCGCCGGACCCGATGTGGGCGCGCCGCTCACCCTTGACGACGGCGGCCGAGCCACCGCCGGGGATGTGGCCGACCTGCACGATCGAGGCCAGCACACCGTAGGTCGGGTAGCGGTCGTCGAGCCGCGGCGCGATGAGCAGTTTGCCGGCCTCACCGGTCGGCGCGGCGGTCTGGGCCGCTTCGACGGCGGCGCGGGCGGCGTCGTCCAGTTCGATCGGCACGACCATGCCGGGCAGCACGATGGGTTCGCTGACGAACAACACCGGCACTTGCAGAGCTTCAGGCATCAAACCTCCAAAGTTGAACCTGATGCGCTCAACCTTGACGGCGCCCGATTTGTTCCCGGCCGGAATAGCCGGGACCGCCGCCGGGTCATAGCCTGCATGACCTACCCGGACACCGACCCCCTGAACGACACCGTCGTGGCCATCACCGGCGCCAGCAGCGGCATCGGCGAAGCCACGGCACGGCTGCTCGGCCACCGCGGCGCGCGCCTCGTGCTGGGCGCCCG
>NZ_BCRS01000162.1 GCF_001552715.1 Mycolicibacterium vaccae NBRC 14118 = CIP 105934
CCGTCCCGGCCGGTACCGGCTGGGTGGCCGTCTCCGCACCCTCCAACGGGGTGGCCGGCATCGTGCGCAAGGTGGTCGAGCCGGCCGAGGAGGCCGTGAGCCCGGTATGGACGCCGGCCCCGCGCGCCTACACCGCACCCGCGCCGGCGGTCGCGCCCGCTCCCGTCGCAGTTGCGCCCGCGGTTGCGCCCGCGGTTGCGCCCGCCCCGGTCGCGACATCACACCTGCCGGCTCCGGAGGCGGTGCCGACGACCCAGGAGCACCTGACCGGCGAATGGCCGGGCCCCGCGGTCTCGGTGCCCGTGGTCCAGGTTCCCCTCGAGATGACAGATCCGGCGATTCTGTTCAGTGCCCTGCCCTGAGCGGCTAACGTCGACGCCGTGACGGCGGTGGCAGATCGTGCCCGCGGAATGCGCGAGCTGGTGTGTGAACAGGCCGCCGAGGCCGAGCGTCTCCGCACGATGACCCCGGCGATCGTCGACGCCATGTGGTCGTCGGGCCTGATGACGGCGTTCAACCCCGTGCCCGCAGGCGGCGTCGAACCGAGCTTCGCCGAGATGATCGAGACGTGGATCGAGATGGCCTGGCAGGACGGCTCATTCGGCTGGGTCGGGATCGCCAACCTGCCGTCGTCGTTCGCAGCGGCGGCCTATCTGCCCGACCCCGGGTTCGCCGAGGTCTTCACCGCCAACGACAACCGCGTCACGATGGGCGGCCAGTTCTTCCCCAACGGACAGGGCATCGCCGTCGACGGCGGCTACCGGCTGACCGGGTCGTGGAGTTTCGGATCCGGCACCGGGCACGCCCAGTACGTCGCCACCGGGTTCCTGCCGATGGTCGACGGCCAGATCCGCTGGATCGCCGAGGGTGTGCCCGACATGCAGGTGGCCGTGGTGCCGCGGGCGGACGTCGCGTTCGCCGACGGCTGGCACGTGCAGGGCCTCAAAGGCACCGGGTCCTGCGACTACGCCATCAACGACGTATTCGTGCCGCACGCACGCACTTTCGCGTTGTTCACCCGCCAGCCGATGCGGGGCAGCTCGCCTGCGACCCGGATGGGCATGATGCCGGTGACCGCCGCCGGGCATGCGGCCTGGGCGCTCGGGGTGGCCAAGAGCATGCTCGACGACGTCGCCGATCTCGCGGCGACGAAGTTCCGGATGAGCGACATGGCCGCGCTGGCCAGCCGGCCCACCTTCCAGAAGGGGCTGGCCCACCACACCGCGGCGTGGCGGGCGGCCCGCCTTCTGGTGCTCGACGCGTTCGGCGCCGCCGAGGCGGCCGTGGCGGCCGGGGGCGACCTGACGCCGACACTGCGCGCGGACATGAGGGTCGCGGCGGTCTATGCCACCGACACCGCGCGCGGCTGCGCGGAGTGGGCGCATCTGGCCGCGGGCACGAGTTCGATCCGCGAGGGCAGCCGGCTGGAGCGGGCCTTCCGCGACGTCTACACCGGCACCCAGCACGCCTTCATCAGCGAGAAGGTGGCCATCGACGCCGCCCAGGTGTGGCTGGGTGTGGTCGAGGACCAGTTCGGGCTCTGAGCGCGCCCTCTCAGCTCAAGCGACGAGTTCGCGCAGGAAGCGTCTGCTGGCCAGCAGGTAGCAGCCGATGGCCACCAGGTGCATCACCGGCACCACGCACAGCAGCGCGCGACCCAGCGACAGATCACCCAGATCCGGCTTGAGCGCGTCGCTGATCAGGCCCGTCACCAGCGGGCCCACCGAGCCCAGGATCGCACTGAAGAACAGGAAGATCGCCGATGCGGTGGCGCGCTGCTCGGCGGGCACGAGACGCTGGATCGCCGCGATGGACGGTGCCATGTAGGCCGTGCCCACGACATAGCTCAACGCGATGAAACACACCGACAGCGTCGCGCTACCCACCAGGAACCCCAGGGTGGAGAACGGGATCAACACCGCGGTCATCACCGCGACCAGCCAGAGCAGCCACCGTGGATCCACCGCCGAGAGCCGGTCGGCCACCTTGCCGACGACCAGCAGGCCGAGGATGCCGGCGATCCCGCTGGCCAGCCCGTACTGCAGCCCGACGTCGCCGAGCGACATGCCGCGGGCACGCATCAGGAACGCGGGCGCGAACGTTGTCAGCGCGTAGCCCGCCACCGAGATCGACGCCGCCCCGGCGACGATCGCCAGGTAACTGGGCTTGCGCAGGATGTCCCACCACTTCACCGGGACCTGTTGCACCGCCACGGTTTCGGCCAGCGGTTGTTGTCTGCGACCGACGACGGCCAGCACGATCGGGACGACGGCCACGCTGATCGCGCCCATCACCACGAACGCGGTGCGCCAACCCAGCGCCTGGGCCAGCAGCCCGCCGCCGATCAGGCTGGCGGCGCTGGCCAGCGGGATCGCTAGGGTGATCACCGCCAGGGGAGCGGCACGGCGCTCGGGGGCGAAGTTGCGGGCCACGTAGGCGTGCGCGGCCGGGGTCGACCCGGCTTCACCGATCGCGACGCCGACCCGGGTCAGCGCGAGTTGGAAACCCGACTGCACGGCCCCGCCGAGCATCGTCATCACGCCCCACAGCGACAGGCAACCGGAGATCACCAGCCCGTAGGCCCCGCGGTCGGAGATCCGCGCGATCGGGATGCCGATCAGCGCGTACACGGCCAGGAAGCCGAAGCCGTTGATGAGTCCGATCGCGGTGTCGGACAACGACAGTTCTTCCCGGATCGGTTCGGCCAGCACCGCGGGCAGGAACCGGTCGGCGTAGTTCAGCGTCCCGACCACCGCGAGCACCGACACCGCCGCCCACGCCCGGCGCGGTCCGTGGGTGTCGCTGCCGGTCTCCACCGCCACTGGTGCCGACATCAGTCCTCCTCGCTGGGGGCGTTACAGACGGCTCCAAGAATGTCAGCCATCGGCGATGTGGAGGGGCAAAACGGCGACCCTGGATTCGGCGCGCCGCGCGCTGGTTATATATGCTAATTATCCTGTCCGGTTACCGATCCGAAAGTGATGCGATGACCCCGATCAAGACCACGCTGGCCGCTGCCGCGGTCGCCGGCGGGTTGGCTGCCGGCCTCCTGGGTTCGGCCGCTGTCGCCGGTGCGCAACCGCCTCCACCGCCGCCGCCCGCGCTCGGTGAGGTGCCGCCGGCCTGGGCGCCGCCCAAGCCCGCCGAGGTCTGGATCGGCCAGCCCGTGGTGTGGAATTCGGGCTGGGGCGGCCGCTGGGGAGTGTGGATCAACGGCGGCTGGATCTCACTCACCTCGAACCCCGTCACCGGCGGAGGCTGACGGTGAGCGAGGCCGCCCAGCTGCCTAGCTGCGCTATACAATCTGTGGGACCCGACCGAACGATGAGGCTGGAGAAACGATGAGCGGACTGATGAGTCGCGTCGCACGGGTGGGTCTGGGATTCCTCGGCGCCGCCGCGGTGAGCGCGAGCCTGGCCGGACCGGCGATGGCCGATTCCACCGACGACTATCCGATCCCGCGTCGCATCATCCACACCACCTGCGATGTGGAGCAGTACCTGGCCGCGGTGCGCGACACCAGTCCGGTGTACTTCGAGCGGTACATGATGGACCGGGCCAACCGTCCCGCCGACGTCCAGCAGGCCGCGTTCGACCGCATCCACTGGTTCTTCTCGCTGGACCCGGTCGGCCGGCGCCAGTACTCCGAGAACACCGCCACCAACGTGTATTACGAGCAGGTGGCCACCCGGTGGGGCAACTGGGCCAAGATCTTCTTCAACAACAAGGGCGTCGTGGCCCACGCCACCGATGTCTGCATGGACTACCCGCGCGGCGACATGTCCGTGTGGCACTGGCCCGTCGCCCGGTAACCAGGGCCGCCCCGAACGTCACACAGATCCACGTTCTGCAGCGAAAGTGCAAGTGCACCACTGCAGAACGTGGATTTTTGTTATGGGTGGGACGCCCGGACACACGAATGTGGGTGTTGTGCACGGATTTTCAGTGAAAAGCGTGCACAACACCCACACTCGCGCAAGTGCTGAGGCTTACTGAGCCCTACTGACGCGCCTGGTCCAGAATGGGCAGCTTGTCGGGGCAGTAGGTCCGCAGACCCGCGGCCAGGAACTGCCACGACTGCTCGGTCGTGGTGCCCTTCGCCAGCTGGTTCTGCACGAACTCGGCCGCCTCGAACGCGTTGGCGTCGACGCCGGTGGCGATCCGCTTGCAGGTGATCTTGCCGATCCAGGCGTTGTAGTCCTTCTGCCCGTAGATCCCGTACGCGTTCAGCTCGTTGGTGAACGCGGTGTCGGGGTCGGCCGCCGCCGGTGAGGCGAAGACCAACGCCGCGGGCGCGGCGAACGCCAAGCTTGCCGCGACCGTCGCGACACCAGTCAGTACGCGCTTCATGCCCTCACTCCTTCTGACGGATCTGATTGCAGCCCACCGGGTCTGGGCCATGGTGCGGGAACGGGACGGGTACGGACACGTTGCGGCCACCAGAACCACGGCCCCAGCAGCGCGGCGATCGACGGCGTCATGAACGCGCGGATCACCAACGTGTCGAACAGCAGACCCAGCCCGATGGTGGTGCCGACCTGCCCGATCACGGTCAGCTCGCTGACCGCCATCGACATCATCGTCAGCGCGAACACCAGGCCCGCGGCCGTCACCACCGAGCCACTGCCGCCCATCGCGCGGATGATTCCGGTGCCGATGCCGGCGTGTACCTCCTCTTTGAGGCGGGACACCAACAACAGGTTGTAGTCCGCACCCACGGCCAACAGGATGATCACCGCCATGGCCAGAACCATCCAGTGCAGCGGCTGCCCCAGGATGTGCTGCCAGAACAACACCGACAGACCGAACGACGCGGCCAGCGACAGCACCACGGTGCCGACGATCACGGCTGCCGCGACGACGGCACGGGTCAGGATCAACATGATGATGAAGATCAGCCCGAGCGCGGCGATGCCGGCGATGAGCAGGTCGTAGTTGTTGCCGTCCTGCATGTCCTTGAACACGGCCGCGGTACCGCCGAGATAGATCTTCGAGCCCTCCAGCGGGGTGCCCTTGACGGCCTCCTTCGCCGCGGTCTTGATCTTCTCGATCTTGGCCACGCCCTCGGGGCTCAGCGGATCGCCCTCGTGGGAGATGATGAAGCGCACCGCATGGCCGTCGGGGGACAGGAACTGCTCCAGGCCTCGCTGGAAGTCCTTGTTCTCGAAGATCTCCGGCGGCAGATAGAACGAGTCGTCGTTCATCGAGTCGTCGAACGCCTCACCCATCGCGTCGGCGTCCTCGGACATCGCCGCCATCTGGTCCTGCTGACCCTTCTGGGACTGATACATCGTCAGCATCATCGTCCGCATGGTCTTCATGGTCTCGATCATCTCGGGCATGAGCGCGACCATCTGCGGCATCAGCTGATCCAGGCGCTTCATGTCCGGGATGATCGCCTTGAAGTCATCCGTCATCACGTTGATGCCGTCGAGGGTGTCGAACACCGACCGGATCGCCCAGCAGACCGGGATGTTGTAGCAGTGCGGTTCCCAGTAGAAGTAATTGCGGATCGGGCGGAAGAAGTCGTCGAAGTTCGCGATGCTGTCGCGAAGGTCCTCGATGTCGACGACCATGCCTTCCATCTTCGTCACCATGCTGTGGGTGATCTCGGCCATCTGGGCGGTCAGGCCCGACATCTTCTCCATGGTCTTGATGGTGTTCGCCATCTCGTCCGCCTGAACCAGCATGTCGGCCATGCGGTCCTGCATGTACTTCTCGTTGAGCCGCTGGGTGGTGCCCTGCATGCTCATCTGGAACGGGATCGAGGTGTGCTTGATCGGCTTGCCGTCGGGCCGGGTGATCGCCTGCACCCGGGCGATGCCCTCGACCCGGAAGATCGCCTTGGCGATCTTGTCGATGACGAGGAAGTCCGCCGAGTTCCGCAGGTCGTGATCGCTTTCGATCATCAACAGCTCCGGGTTCATGCGGGCCTGGTCGAAGTGACGGTCGGCGACCGCGTACCCCTGGTTCGCCGGCAGATCGGCAGGCAGGTAGTCGCGGTCGTTGTAGTTGGTCTTGTAGCCCGGCAGGGCGAGCAGGCCGATCAACGTGATCGCCATCGTCGCGATCAGGATCGGGCCCGGCCACCGCACGATCGCGGCGCCGATCTTGCGCCAGCCGCGGATACGCATCGCGCGCTTGGGCTCGAGCAGCTTGCCGAAGCGGGTCGCGACGCTGATGATCGCGACCATCAGCACCACACCGGCCATCACGACCACGAACATGCCGATGGCCAGCGGCACACCCATGGTCTGGAAGTACGGCAGCCGGGTGAAGCTCAGGCAGAACGTCGCGCCGGCGATGGTCAGGCCGGAGCCCAGCACCACGTGGGCGGTGCCGTGGAACATCGTGTAGTACGCGGACTCTTTGTCCTCGCCGAGTGTTCGCGCTTCCTGATATCGACCGATCAGGAAGATCGCATAGTCGGTTGCCGCGGCTATCGCGAGTGTCACCAACAGGTTGGTGGCGAACACCGACAGTCCGATGATCTCGTGATAGCCGAGGAACGCCACCACCCCGCGTGCGGTGGCCAGCGACAGCACCACCATCAGCAACGTGATGAGCACGGTGACGATCGAGCGGTACACCAGCAGCAGCATCACGATGATCACCGTGAAGGTGGCGGCCTCGATGAGCCGCATGCTGCGGTCACTGGCGATGTGCTGATCGGCAGCCAGGGCCGCCGGACCGGTCACGAACGCCCTGACGCCGGATGGCGGCTCGAGGCTTTCGACGATCTGCTGGACCGACTTCACCGACTCGTTGGCCAGCGCCTCGCCCTGGTTACCGGCGAGCTTGACCTGGACGTAGGCGGCCAAACCGTCGTTGCTCTGCGACCCCGACGCGGTGAGCGGGTCGCTCCAGAAGTCCTGCACGGATTGCACGTGCGTGGTGTCGGCTTCCAGCCGGTCGACCAGCTCGTCGTACCACGCGTGGGCTTCGTCGCCGAGGGGTTTGTCGCCCTCGAACACGATCATCACCGAGCTGTCGGAGTCGCCTTCCTCGAACAGCTCGCCGACCTTCTTCATCGAGATCAGCGACGGCGCGTCGTTGGGGCTCATCGAGACCGCCTGCGCCTCGCCGACCGCCTCGAGCTGCGGGACGGTGACGTTGACGACGACGATCAGCGCGATCCAGCCCAGGATGATCGGCACGGCGAACAGCCGGATCATCCTGGGGATGAACGGGCGATGAGGCTGGCGCGCAGACGGAAACTCGTCGGTGCGGGCGTCGGAAACTGGTGCGCTCATGCGGATTTCACAAAGCAGAAGGTCTGGGCGTTCAAGCCGTCAGTCGTCCTCTCGTCCTTCAGCTCGTCGTCGACGAAGATGCGGCAGGTGATGGTGCTGCCGTCACCCTGGGCGACGATGTTGGGCGCTGCGGACGGCTCGGTGGTCTCCAAGGTCAGCGACCACGGCAGGGCAGCCCCGTCGACGCGCTGGGGTTTGGCGTCGAGGTCGAGGTAGTTGACGTCGGCGTACGACCCGGAGCCGGTAATCTCGTAGCGAACCACCTTGGGATCGAACGGTTCGGGGAGATCGGCGAAGTTGCGCG
This sequence comes from Mycolicibacterium vaccae NBRC 14118 = CIP 105934, assembly GCF_001552715.1. Lineage (GTDB taxonomy): Bacteria > Actinomycetota > Actinomycetes > Mycobacteriales > Mycobacteriaceae > Mycobacterium > Mycobacterium vaccae. The sequence goes on from NZ_BCRS01000162.1 coordinate 7,558, forward strand.
GGGTCTCGATGATGCCCTCGGATCCGAAGAAAGTCCGGATGCGCGAGACCGTGAGGCCTGCGACGACGACGACGACGATGATGAGCAGCGGGAGCCATACCTTTTTGGCAATGGCGATCACGACTGCCGGCCCCGACTTGTGGCGCGCATTAGACCCCTGTGGTTGTGTCTCTCGGTTTAGCGAATCGTAACTTAGCCCATATAAGTTCTCATTCTGCGACAGATTAGCTCAAGAAAATGTGGCGCTGCTAACGCGCGGGGGACCGTCGCGGCTCACGTCACTCTGGCGTAATGATCGCATAGGATGCTGAGCGGTCGCACAAACTGCCGAGGAGCGTGCCGCGATGACGACGACGGTGTCCGACGATCTCTACTACGACCCCTACGACCTGAACATTGTCACCGATCCGTACCCGACGTATGCGCGGCTGCGGGACGAGGCGCCGCTCTACCACAACGAGCGCTACGGCTTCTGGGCGTTGTCGCGGCACGCCGACGTGGAGAAAGCGCTGCTCGACTGGTCGACCTTCTCCAACAGCCGCAGCGACATCCTCGAATTGGTCAAATCCGATTTCGCCATGCCGAAGGGCGTGATGATGTTCGAGGATCCGCCCGAGCACACGATGTTGCGTGGGTTGATGTCACGGGTGTTCACGCCGCGGCGAATGGCGGAGATCGAAGACCAGATCCGGCGCTACTGCGTGAACTGCCTGGACCCGCTGGTCGGCTCCGACGGTTTCGACGTGATCGCCGAACTCGCCGCGATGATGCCGATGCGGGTGATCGGGATGTTGCTGGGCATCCCGGAGTCCGAACAGGTCTCGGTGCGCGACGCCAACGACGCGAACCTGCGCACCCGACCCGGCGCCCCGATGAAGGTCGCCGATCCCGACCGGATCGCCGACGGCCGCATCTACGCCGACTACGTCGAATGGCGGGCGGCCAACCCGTCCGACGATCTGATGACCGCGCTCCTCAACGTCGAGTTCACCGACGAGACCGGGGTGCACCGCAAACTGACCCGCAAAGAGGTCCTGCACTACACCCAGGTGGTGGCCGGGGCGGGCAACGAGACGACCGGCCGGCTGATCGGATGGCTGGCCAAGGTGCTCGCCGAACACCCCGACCAGCGACGCCAGATCGCCGAGGACCGGTCACTGCTCGGCCGGGCCATCGACGAGACGCTGCGGTTCGAACCCACCGGGCCGCACGTCGCGCGGTACCTCATCAAGGACTTCGAGTACGACGGGACGCACGTGCCTGCGGGCAGCGCGATCCTGCTGCTGTTCGGCGCCGCCAACCGCGACGAGCGCCGCTACGACAACCCCGACACCTTCGACATCCACCGCGACAACATCAGCCACCTCACCTTCGGCAAGGGACTGCACTACTGCCTGGGCGCCAACCTCGCCCGCCTGGAAGGCAGGATCGCGCTCGACGAACTACTCAACCGCTGGCCGGAGTGGGACATCGATTACGACACCGCCCGACTGGCGCCGACCTCGACGGTCCGCGGCTGGGAGCATCTACGGATGTTGGTCGGCTGACCCGTCCTCGCCGCCTCCGGCAGCGGTATCAAGGACGCTGACGGCGATCCCGTACGGCAGGAAACGCACCCGCCGCTTCGGGTCGGTGTTCTCCTTGTTGGCCCGCAACGCGTCCAATTCGGTCGGATACACCTGCTCGATGTGTGCGCCACCGGCGTCGTCGATCGTGTAGATGGCCCACACGCCGTCGCCGGTCTCGCCGGTCGTCTCCGGCCGGGTGCGGGGCCGGGTGTCGAACAGCGTCGACCAGCCCGCCCGCTCACCCGGGGTGTTGAGGAACCTGCCGAGACCGTCGATGGCCTCGCGCAGGCCTTCACCCGCCTCCCGGACGACGCGGTCGAGATCCTCGGGGTCGAAACCGAACGGCCCGCTGCTGCTGCTCATGAAACCAGTGTGCCCCCGACGGCAGGTCTAGTCGACTGTCGCGGGTCGAGGTGGTAGGCAACCATATGCCCTTCACACGAGCTGACGTGCTGTCGGCGGCCCAGCAGTCCCTGGCCGCCGCGGGAACGCACGACCGCGCGGGGTGGATCGGCCTCTTCACCGCCGACGGCCGGGTCGAGGACCCGGTCGGGTCGGCGCCGCACCGCGGACACGTCGCGCTCGGGCGGTTCTACGACACGTTCATCGGACCCCGGGAGATCACCTTCCGCGCCGACACCGACCTCGTCGTCGACACCACGGTGATCCGGGATGTCGAGTTGGAGATCGAGATGGCCGCCGGGGTGACGATGCAGGTCCCCACCTATATCCGCTACGACCTGCGTGCCGAGGGTGACGGCCTGCGGATCGCGTCGCTGGCGGCGTACTGGGAGCTGCCCGCGATGGTCGCTCAGTTCGCCCGTCGAGGGCTGGCCGCCGTGCCGGCCGGGATGGCACTGGGCAGGAGCATGCTCACCAACCAGGGGGTGACCGGTGCGCTGGGCTTCCTCGGCGGTTTCCGCGGCCTCGGGTCCGGCGGTCGTCGAATGTTCACCAGGTTCCTCGACGACGCGTGCGACGGCGACGAGGTCGGCATGCGCCGCCTGGTCTCCGACAACCCCGTCACCATCGGGGACAACGAACCCGTGAGCTCGTCGGATCTCGTCAGGCACCTTTCGGGCGGTACCTGGAGCAAGCTCGTCACCGCCGGGCACTCGGTCGCGGCGCGCGTGGACCGCGACGGTCGGCGCAGCGTGCTCATCGGCGAGATCGGCGGCTCAGGCCGTGACGAGGTGACCCTCGACAGGATCCGGCTGTTCGGCGAGCTGGAGTGACGCCGGCGCATTTCGGCGCGTTGTCGCGCCGGACGCTCCACACGTGAGAACGTAGGCAGCATTATGTCCGACCCTGACACCGCTGAGTTTCTCACCTACGAACAGTTCGGCCGCCGGTTCTTCGAGATCGCCGTGACCGAGGAGCGGGTCGGCGGCGCGATCGGCGAGATCGCCGGCGACTCCTTCGAGATGGGTCCGATCGCGCAGGGGCCGGGCAAACTGGCCAAGGTCACCGCGAAGGTGCGGATCCAGCAGCCCAGGGTGAGCAGGGAACTCGGCGAGCTGATCAGCTTCAACATCCGGATACCGCTGGAGATCGACATGGTGGTCGATCTGCGCATCGACAAGCCGAAGTTCGTGGTGTTCGGCGAGATCTCATTGCGCGCGACCGCCAAGGCAGCCGAACCGCTGTTGCTGATCATCGATGTGGAGAAGCCGCGCCCGTCCGACATCTCGATACACGTCACATCGAAGTCGCTGCGTGGCGAGGTGGTGCGCATCGTCGGCGGCGTGGACGCCGAGATCAAACGATTCATCGCGCTGCACGTGGCCGGCGAGATCGACAGCCCCGAATCCCAGAAGGCCAAGATCATCGATGTCGCCGAGCGCCTGGACGCGGCCTGGACCGGGATCTGACCCGCCCCGACCCGATATCGTCGGGCGGTGCCCAAGCTCAGCGCCGGCCTGCTGCTCTTCCGTGACCACGACGGGGTGCTCGAGGTCCTCCTCGGTCATCCCGGCGGACCGTTCTGGGCCCGCAAGGACGACGGCGCGTGGTCGATTCCCAAAGGTGAGTACGTGGACGGGGAGGACCCCTGGGCCGCCGCCCAACGCGAGTTCGCCGAGGAGATCGGCAAGCCCGTGCCCGCCGGCCCGAGAATCGACTTCGAGCCCGTGCGTCAGCCCGGAGGCAAGCTGGTCACCGCGTTCGCCGTGCGCGGCGACCTCGACCCGGAGGGCGCGGTCAGCAACACGTTCACCCTCGAATGGCCCAGAGGCTCGGGCACATTCAAAGAGTTTCCGGAGCTCGACCGGGTCGCCTGGTTCGACCTGGAGACGGCGCGCACCAAGCTGCTGAAAGGTCAACTCCCGCTGCTCGACCGGCTCGAGGAGGCCGTCCGCGCCGATCGCTCGGAGACCCCGCGAGAGGAGTAGGCGCCGGCCCCGACAGGAATCAGGGGCGCGGCGAGGTGTTCGCGATGATCGGCGCGCCCTGACCGGCCGGCATGTTCGACACGACACCGGGGGCCGGCGGCGCCATCCCGGCGCCGGGGGCGCCGGCGATCGGCACCATCGGAGTGGGCGTGACCGTGGTGACGCCGTTGGCGCCGATGGTCGGTCCGCCGGTGGGGCCCATGGCCTTGATCTGGTCGGCTGCGGCCTGCGTGCAGTCGAGCATCAACAGCATGCGGCCGCCGCTGGTCACCTTCTGCTGTCCGACCAAGCAGGCCGACTGCGGCAGCGCGCTGCCGGTCGCGCCACCGAAGTACGCCTTGACGCCCTGGCTCTTGAGGATGGCCAGCGCGCGTCCGTACTGCTCACCGACGACGTTGTACGGGCTCGTCTGCACCGCGGGCTGCGAGACGGCCACACCGGCACCGATCAGCGCGGCTGTTCCGGCGGCGACCAATCCGCCGCTGAGCACAACGAGCTTGTTCACTACAACTCCCTCGGTTCGGTGTGCGGCGAACATATCGCAGCAGTCACGAATGTGAAACCGCTGCAGCGCCCGCCGGCGTTACATCAAGGCGGCGATGATTCACCGGCCGCGACGTGTCTGAGCTGTCGTCGGTGATCCACAGGCAGCGATTCTGCTGCGGAAAACGTCGGTCCACGCTGATGAATACGCACATATGTTCGACCAGATGTTTCGCCGGTTTGGGGGAGGCCGCGCTGATCGACGCGATCGAGCAGGCCGCGCATCAGGAGGCCGCGGCCGGGGCGCGGAAGTCGGCGGCGATCGCGCAGTTGATCCCTGACACCGTCGACGAGGACGGCGGGCGCGGGGATTGGGCGTTCGATTCCTGGAGCAACGTCGCGGCACAGATCGGGGCGGCCCTGGGGATGTCGTCGAAGCGGGCGTCGGGGCAGATGCGGATCGCGGTGGCGTTGCGCTACCGGCTGCCGCAGGTGGCCGAGCTGTTCTTCCGGGGGAAGATCAGATCCGCGCCATCCGGACAAGTCCTGCCCGACTACGGCGCCGACCCGCCACCGTTCTGACCCGGCTGCACGGCGGCGCGCATCGCCTCGCACAGCGCCGCGGCGCGCGGCTGCTCGAAGATGTCGTCCAACAGGACCTGCCGGCCGTCGGGTCCGGCCAGCGGCACGCGCCAGTTGGGGTATTCGTCGACGGTCCCGGGTTGGTTCTGGGTGCGCACCTCGCCGACCGCGTCGGCCAGAGACAGTGCCAACAGCCGCGACGGTGTGCGGCCCAGATAGCGATGCAAGGCCAGCACGACCTCGTCGACGTCGGGTGAGTCCCCGTCCAGCAGGCCGGCTCGACGGAGCTCGGCCATCCACGCCTGTTGATGTGCGCGGTCGCTTGCCAACTCCTCCTCGGCCGGGCGGGTCAGCAGGCCGAGCTCGTCACGCAGACGCACATGTTCGCCGGCCAGGTAGCCGGCCGTCGGCGGCAGGTCATGTGTCGTCACCGCCGACAGGCAGAATTCGCGCCATTGTTCGGCAGGCAGCGGGCCGCCCCCGCCGTCCCGGTCGCTCTCGAACCACAGGATCGACGTGCCGAACAGTCCCCGCTCACGCAGATAGTCCCGCACCCACGGCTCCACGGTGCCGAGATCCTCGCCGACGACCACCGCACCCGCTCGCTGTGCCTCCAGCGCGACGATCCCGATCATCGCCTCGTGGTCGTAACGCACATAGGTGCCGTCGGTCGGCAACGCGCCCTTCGGAATCCACCACAACCGGAACAGGCCGATGATGTGGTCGATCCGGACACCGCCGGCATGGCGCAGCACCGCGCCGACCAACGCCCGGAACGGCTCGTAACCGACCTCGGCGAGCC
>NZ_BCRS01000163.1 GCF_001552715.1 Mycolicibacterium vaccae NBRC 14118 = CIP 105934
CCCGCCGATCTCGTCGGCCAGCGCGGTCAGCGCGTCACTGTCGCGCAGGTCGTTGACCGCGACTGTGGCGCCTGCGGCGGCCAGTCGCCGGGCGTGTGCGGCGCCCATGCCCTGGGCGGCGCCGGTGACCAGTGCGACCCGGCCGCGCAGATCCGTGCTCATATCACCGCTCCCGAGTTCACGTTGACGACGTCTCCGGTGCTGAAGGTGGCGTCGCAGATCAGGAATTCGACGCAGCGGGCCACCTCGGCCGGGGTGGTGAGCCGGCGCAGCGGCAGCGTCTGCAGGTATTCGCTTGCGCGCCAGGGTGAGTCGGGGGCCAGCAGCGGGGTGTCGGTGGGTCCGGGGGCGACCGCATTTACCCGAACCCCGCTGCTGGCAGTCTCGACGGCCAGGCTGCGAACCAGGCCGATGATCGCTCCCTTGGCCGCGGCGTAGTGCGCGTCCTCGTCGCCGCCGCCGACGGCGAGTTCACTGGCCACGGCGACCAGCGATCCGCCGGTGGCGACCAGATCCGGCAGAGTCGCGCGCGCGACGTTGGCCAGCCCGCCCACATGCACGCGCAGCATCCGCTGCCACGCGTCGGTGCTGATCTCGGACACCGGTGTCATCTCGTAGTAGCCCGCCGAGGTCACCACCGCACTGATCGGACCCAGCTTCTCCCTGAGCTGGTTCACCGCCTCGCGAACCGCGGCGGCGTCGGAAACATCTGCAGCGACGCTGTTCTCGGCCGCACCGGGGTGCAGGTCCAGACAGCCCACGGTGTAGCCGCGGGCGGTGAGCGCCTCGACCACCGCGGCGCCGATCCCGCTGGCGCCGCCGGTGACCAGGGCCACCGGTCGATCAGTCATCGGCCAGCGCCGGCTCGTCCAGGTCCTGGGGTGCGCTGATCCGGGACTTCACGCTGCTGTACAGCACCGCACCGAGCACGCCGAGCACGGCGATGCCGATCCAGACCGACCAGTCCAGGTAGCGCTGTTCGAACGCCACCCGCGGCCAGGCGATGTTGAGGAACTGCAGCGCGGCCCACGTCACGGCCACCACCGCCACCGGCAGCGTCCAGCCGCGCAGCGAGAACGCGCCGGGCTTCCACGCCTTGCGCAGCAGCACCACCAGGAAGCCGATGAGCGGGAACAGGAACGCGAGATAGAAGCCGCCCGCGGTGAAGTTCACCATCAGCGAGTAGATGTCGCCGGCGACGATGCTGAGCAGGAACAGACCGGCGCCGATCGCGGTCGTCACCAGGATCGCGACCACCGGGATGCGTGCCTTGCCGCGCAGTTGCACCAGCGTGCCTGCGGCGGGCAGCGCACCGTCGCGGGCGTAGGCCCAGATGACGCGCGACGCCGAGGTCTGCAGAGCCAGGAAGCTGGCCAGGAAGCCGATGACGAACATGACCTGCACGGGCTTGGCGATGCCTGCACCCAGCGCGGTGGTCAGCGTCTCGTACACCGGGTCACCGACCGCGCCCTCGGCCACCGCGCCGAGATCGGGGATGGCCAGGATGATCGCCAGGCTGGAGTAGGCGACGACCAGCGCGATGAATCCCAGCGAGAACAGCACGGCCTTGGGCAGGTCCCGGCGCGGGTTGTGCACCTCTTCGGCGATCGAGCCTGCGCTTTCGAAGCCGACGAACGACCAGCCGATGAACGCGACCGCGAGCAGGAACGGGCCGCTGAGGTAGGCCCACGCGTCGAACTCGGCGCCGCCGCCCTCGAAGAGCACCGACAGCGAGTTGTGGCGGTGGAACAGCAGCAGCCACGTGCCGAGCACCACCGAGCCGATGACCTCGGCGATGATGCTGCCGATCATGAAGATCTTGAGCGCCTGCCGTCCGACCAGGTTCACGGCGGTGCCGGCCAGCAGGATCAGCAGCGCGATCCAGGCCAGGGTGCCGCCCGAGGGCTCCTCGATTCCGACGATGTTGGCGGTGAAGCCGGCCGCGCCGAGCGCGACGGTGGCCATCGCGATCACCAGGGTCCACATGTAGACCCAGCCGGCGAACCAGCCGTAGGTGCTGCCGAGCAGACGGCGCGACCACTGGTAGATCGAGCCCTCCAGCGGCCAGCGCGACACCAGGGTGGCGAACACCAGCGCGACGAGGAACTGGCCGACGAAGACCAGGCCGAAGCCCCACCAGAAGCTCGGGCCCGCGGCGGACAGCGCCAGCCCGAAGATCCCGTAGAGGGCGACGATCGGCGAGATGAAGGCGAACGCGAACGCGAACGCCGATCCCAGGGAGAACTCGCGGCGTAGCTGTGGCTGCTGCTCAGCCGGGCTGACCAATGACGACATGGCTGGAACTATCACGCCTGACGTGCACCGACGCCAGCCGTCGCGGCGAACACGCAGAGATCGCACCGTCGCGGTACCCCGGGATTGAACGATCGCACAACGGCGTGACGCCGGCGTGTGACGGCCGCGTTACGCTCCCCGCATGTCGGAGGTGCGCGTGGAGTCGGCCGCTCCGACCCTGCGCGACCTGCTGGAGACGGCCGGACCAGGGCTGTCGGTGCCCGAGGGCGGACCGCAGGATCTGGACCGGGCGATCAGTTGGGTGCACACCACGGAGATGCGCGACCCGTCGCGCTACCTGCTCGGTGGTGAGCTGGTGTGCACCGTGGGGATCAGCCTGCAGACCGGGAACGACTGCGCGGTATTCGTCGACGCGCTCACGCGAGCCGGTGCCGCCGGGGTGTGTTTCGGGGTGGGTGACGGCCACGATGCGGTGCCGTCGGCGCTGATGGCGCTGTGCCGGACGCAGGGTCTGCCGGTGCTGGTGGCGCCGCCCAGCGTCCCGTTCAGTCAGATCAGCCGGTTCGTAGCCGACTTCCGGCTGGGCTCGGAGATCGCCGTCGCCCGCGCCACCAACGCGTTGGCCCCCGAACTGCTGGCGTCGCTCCGCCGGCACGACTCGCCGCGACAGCTGCTCGACAGCGCCGGGCAGGTGCTGGGGTGCTACTTCCTGCTGGAGCCCCTCGCTGGCGCCTGTGGCGCGTCCAGCGCCCCCAGCCTCTCTGGCGGCGCGGACGACGACGCGGTGACGGTTCCGGTGCCGGGTCTGGGCACGTTGGTCTGGGTGGGCCGGGGTGACCGGCCGGAGCCGGCGTTGCTGGACCTGATCGCGCGGTTCGTGCGCGCCGCTCAGGGCGAGCGCGACATCGAAGCCGCGCTGGCCCGGGAACGGGTGGGTCAGCTGCTGTCGCTGGTGGAGCGGCGAATGCTGCTGCCGGACGCGCTGGGCCAGCTGCTGCAGTGGCCTGGGTTCGGAGGTGAGATCGCGTGCTCGGCGTGGCCGGCCGGTGCCGGGGCACTGCTGTCGATGGCGTTCCCCGACGCGCTGATCGGCGACGCCCCGGATCTGTGTCTGATGCTGACCGTCGGCGCGCTGGAGGCGACGGAGGATCTCGCGTTGCCGTCCGGGCATTCGGCGCCGGTGCCGCTCACCGACATCGGGTCAGCGATCGCGCAGGCCCGCATCGCGCTGACCCTGGCCGAGCAGCGCGGGGGCCGGGTCGGGCCCGATCAGCTCAGCACGCTGGAAAGCCTGCTGGAGCAACTGCCGCTGGGGCAGCTGGCACCGTTCAAGCAACTGCTGATCGACCCACTGGCCGAAATGGACAACCAGCGCGGCACCCAGCACGTGCGCACACTGCGAGCGTTCCTGTCCTGCAACGGCTCCCTGAGCGACACCGCCAAGGAGCTGTTCCTGCACACCAACACCGTGCGGCACCGGCTCTCCCGCATCCAGGAGATCACCGGACGAGACCCGCTGCAGCACAACGATTTGACGGCATTCGTCATCGGACTGTGGGCGGCCGAGCGCGGGGAGTGAGCGCTAGTTCCGCATCGGTGATGGTGGTTCGTACGGGTGGTACCACTTCCACTGGGCGCGTTCTCCGGACGACCCCGGGTAGGGCGCGACGTTCGGTCGGGGTGTGGTCGGCGGGCGCGCCAAGGATCCGGGCTTGAGTTCCCGCCCGGCGTGGTCCGTGACGAGGAGCTTCTGGGCGGGTCCGGTGATGGTGATGATGCCGCGGTGATGGGCCCGGTGGTGATAGGGGCAGACCAGCACGAGGTTGTCGAGTTCGGTCCCGCCGCCGTCTTCCCAGTGCACGATGTGATGCGCATGCAGGCCCTGGGTGGCGCCGCAGCCCGGGACCACGCAGGTGAGGTCGCGATGCTCCAGGGCGCGGCGCAGACGCCGGTTGACGGTGCGGGTGGAACGTCCGGCACCGATAGGTCGGCCGTGGCGTTCGAACCACACCTCACACGTGGCATCGCAGCTCAGGTAGCGGCGTTCCTCGTCGGTCAGCGCCGGCCCCAGATGCAGTGCCGAGAAACGGTTTTGGACGTCGACGTGAACGACGACGGTGGTGTGCTGGCCGTGCGGGCGGCGAGACGCCTCGGCATCCCAACCGGCCTCGACCAGCGCCATGAAGGCGTCCCCTCGGCTGGGCAGCGGCGGCCGCTCCACCCCGCAGCCCTTCCCGGTGTCTCTGTGGTCGCCGGTATCGGGGTAACTGTCGGTGTCGTGGTCGCGTTTCCACGAAGCGATCAGCCCGTCCTTGTGCGACTGCAGGGCGGCTTTGAATTTCGCGGACTGGTCATGGGTCAGTTTGATGCGCCAGTAGGTGTAGTCGGCATCGCTGGTGCTGGTGATCTCCGGCCTTGGTGCCGGCGGTGGCGGGGCAGGCTCGTCGTCGTCGGCGACCGGGTCGATGACCGGTTCGGGTTCAGGTCGGGGTTCCTGTTTGAGCGCGGTGCGCAGCTGGGTGACCGACGCATTCTTGGCGAACTGGGCGTAGTGCTCGTCAGAACCCTCGCCGGCGCGCTCGGCGATCACCCCGACCTGATCGAGGGAGAGTCGGCCGTCGCGAAGGGCGGTGACGCAGCGCGGGAACTCGTCGAGCCGGTCGGCGATTGTGGTGATGGTTTCCGCGTTGTGCGGCGAGCATCCTGTTTTCCAGGCGATCAAGGACGTCACCGACGACGCCCCGGTGATCCCGAGGAGTCCGTCGCGGTTGATCTTCGCGGCGATCTCCACGATCCGTGCGTCGATCGCATTGCGGTGTCCGGCCAACTCCGACAGTTCCTCGAAGAGCACCGCTAGTCGATCCGACTGGGTGAGCACAGCGGGCGCATCAGCTGCGGTCGAGGACATAGGACCATTCAAGCAGCAGGGTCTGACAAGTGGCGTGCGCGAAAATGATTCCCGCCCACCGACTTCCCTGCTTTTCGCGAAAGCGCACTGACGGTCGTGGATCACGCTCGTCAGCGACCCTGAGCGCACCCTCGCGAGGGTCCGGCCCGCAGCGCAAGCCGCCGAGCCCCGGAAACGACAAAGGTCACGAACTCCGAAGAGTCCGTGACCTTGGTCTCGCTGTGGGCGAAGGGGGACTTGAACCCCCACGTCCCGAAGGACACTGGCACCTGAAGCCAGCGCGTCTGCCATTCCGCCACTCGCCCGAATGACCGAGGGAGCCTATCACGCAGGCATCCCGGCTTCACCACCGTACTGGCGCACCCCCCAGAACTCCAAAACGGCCGGTCACAGCACCTTGACCTGCACCGATGTAATTCTCACAATTCCGATGGTCACGCATTGCCCCAGTTGGCCGATACCATGCAAGCAGGCATCGCCACCAGCCGACACGCTGGTGGCGTCACCGCGGGGGTGATCCCGCGCACCAGGCAAGGAGGCGATCGGGGAGATGGGGTTGGTCGGCCGCTTCGAGCGCAAGCTCGAGGACAAGGTCGGCGACGCTTTTGCCCGGGTGTTCGGCGGATCAATCGTCCCGCAGGAAGTGGAGTCGCTGTTGCGCCGGGAGGCAGACGCCGGCGCGCGCGAACTGCATGGTGGGCGCATTTTGGCCCCGAACGACTACGTCATTACCCTCAGTGTGCCTGACTATCGAAAGGTGAGTGCCGACCCGGACATCACCGCGACCACGTTCGCCAAGCACTTGGAGGGATACATCCATGAGCAGGGTTGGCAAACGTATGGTGATCTGGTCGTCAGATTCGAGCAGTCAACCAACCTGCACACCGGACAGTTTCGCGCGCGTGCCGCGGTCAATCCAGACGCGACCACAGTCGAACCCGCTCCACCCCCACGAGACGTCACGTCCCAGGCAGAACCAGGAGTACCACCGATGACCGACAACCCGACTTACCGCGGCGGCCAAGGACCCGGTCGGCCCGCAGACGACTACTACAACCGCGGTGAGAACCGCCCCGAGGACGAGCGCTACAACCGCGGCGACGAGCCGCGCGGCGGCTATCCACAGGGCGACCAGGGCGGCTACCCGGCCCAGGACCAGGGCGGCTACCCGCCCCGCGGCGGTTACCCCGAGCAGGGCGGCTATCCGGAGCAGGGCGGCTACCCGGATCAAGGTGGCTACCCCGAGCAGGGCGGCTACCCCCCGCAGTCCTACGAGCAGCGCCCGCCGGCCGGTTACGGCCCGCCTCAGGGCGGCTACCCGGCCCAGGACCAGGGCTACCGCCAGGCGCCTCCCGGATACGGCCCGCCTCAGGGCGGCCAGCCCGGCTACGGCCCGCCGTCGGGCGACTATGACTACAGCCGTCGCCCCGACGAGGGCGGTTACCCGCCCCCGGCCCGGCCCTCCTATCCCGACCAGGGCGGCTATCCCGACCAGGGCGGCTACGGCGGTCAGGTCGGTCAGCAGTCCTACGGCCGTCAGGACTACGCACAGCCCGATTACGGCCGCTACGGCGAGGCGCCGGCCGGCTACGGTGAGCCCGGATACAACGAGCCCGCCGGGTACGGCGAGCAGGGCTACGGCCAGGCCGCCGGGTACGGCGGGTACGGCGCTCAGGGCGACTACGCGGTCGCCGGTGCCACCGTCACGCTGCAGCTCGACGACGGCAGCGGCCGCACCTACCAGCTGCGCGAAGGCGCCAACGTCATCGGCCGCGGCCAGGACGCCCAGTTCCGGCTGCCCGACACGGGCGTGTCGCGTCGGCACCTGGAAATCCGCTGGGACGGTCAGGTCGCGCTATTGTCAGACCTCAACTCCACCAACGGCACCACGGTGAACAACGCTCCGGTCCAGGAGTGGCAGCTGGCCGACGGCGACGTCATCCGGCTCGGTCACTCCGAGATCATCGTCCGCGTCCACTGAGGTCAGGCCGCACGGGGGTCGCAGTCGCGCGGTGCTCACGCCGACCGTTGCCCGCGTTTGGTGGCGGTGCCGACGAGACGCCGACGAGCGCTTGCGCGAGGAGTGTTAGAAGGACGAGCGCTTGCGCGAGGAGTGTTAGAAGGACGAGCGCTTGCGCGGGGAGTATCACCGGGACGGAGAGGACGTCAGATGCAGGGCCTGGTACTGCAGCTGACCCGTGTCGGCTTCCTGCTGCTGTTGTGGCTGTTCATCTGGTCGGTGCTGCGCATCCTGCGCACCGACATCTACGCGCCGACCGGTGCGGTGATGGTGCGCCGCGGACTGGCACTGCGCGGTTCGCTGCTGCCGAAGGGCAACCGCAGGCACGTGGCGCGGCAGTTGGTCGTCACCGAAGGCGCGCTGGCCGGCACCCGCATCCCCCTGGGCACCCAACCGGTGCTGATCGGCCGCGCGGATGACTCCACGCTCGTGCTGACCGACGATTACGCCTCGACGCGCCATGCCCGACTCTCGCCACGCGGGCCGGAATGGTATGTAGAGGACCTAGGATCGACCAACGGTACATACCTCGACAGGGCGAAGGTGACGACAGCTGTACGAGTTCCGATGGGCACGCCTGTGCGAATCGGCAAGACGGTGATAGAGCTGCGCCCGTGACACTCGTCCTTCGATACGCGGCCCGCAGCGACCGGGGGTTGGTGCGCGCCAACAACGAAGACTCTGTCTACGCCGGCGCCCGGCTGCTCGCTCTGGCCGACGGCATGGGCGGCCACGCCGCCGGTGAGGTGGCCTCGCAGCTGGTGATCGCCGCGCTGGCCCATCTCGACGACGACGAGCCCGGCGGCGACCTGCTCAGCAAGCTCGACGCGGCGGTGCGCGAAGGCAATGCCGCGATCGCCGCGCACGTGGAGGCCGACCCCGAGCTCGAGGGCATGGGCACCACGCTGACGGCAATCCTGTTCGCGGGCAACCGGCTTGGCCTGGTGCATATCGGCGACTCCCGCGGCTACCTGATGCGCGACGGCGAACTCACCCAGATCACCAAGGACGACACGTTCGTCCAGACCCTGGTCGACGAGGGCCGGATCACCGCCGAGGAGGCCCACAGCCACCCGCAGCGCTCGCTGATCATGCGGGCCCTGACCGGCCACGAGGTGGAGCCGACGCTCATCATGCGTGAGGCCCGCGCCGGCGACCGCTACCTGCTGTGCTCGGACGGCCTGTCCGACCCGGTCAGCCACGACACCATCGCCGAAGCGCTGCAGCTCGAGGACGTCGCCGAAAGCGCGGACCGGCTCATCGAATTGGCCCTGCGCGGCGGCGGACCCGACAACGTCACCGTGGTGGTGGCCGACGTCGTGGACTACGACTACGGGCAGACCCAGCCCATCCTGGCCGGCGCGGTCTCCGGCGACGACGACCAGACCGCTCCCCCGAACACCGCCGCAGGCCGTGCGTCGGCGTTCAACCCGAAGCGCAACGCCGCCAAACGTGTTGTCCCGCAACCGGAAGAGCCACCACCGCGACCCCGGTCCAAGCGCCGCATGATCATTGCCGCCGCAGTGCTGGTCCTCGTGGTGCTGGCCGGCCTGGCCGTCGGACGCGAGATCGTCCGCAACAACTACTACGTCAGCGAGAACGCCGGCACCGTCTCGATCATGCGAGGCGTGGACGGCTCGTTCCTCGGAATCTCCCTGCAGGAGCCCTACCTTCTCGGCTGCCTCAACGATCGTAACGAGCTCTCCCTGATCAGCGCCGACCAATCCCGCGACAACCTCGACTGCCGTCCGCTCGGTGTCGACGACATGCGGCCGTCCGAGCGCGCTCAGGTGATCGCAGGCCTTCCGTCCGGATCCCTCGACGAGGCCATCCGCCAGATCGAGGAACTGTCCCGAAGCTCCGTCCTCCCGGTGTGTGCGCCCCCGGCCCCGCCGCCGACGAGCCGACCTCCCGCTCCCGCTCCACGGCCCTCCCCCTCGGCAGGGCCGTCGTCGACTTCTGCGGCGCCGCAGACGCCCTCGACCGCACCGCGCACCAGTGCAGCGCCCGAAACACCGCGCACCGTCGCAGGTTCGGCTCCCCTGCCCTCCCCCTCGGCCCCACCGCCGTCGCCGTCGCCACTGCCGACGGTCACCGCGCTTCCTCCCCCACCGCCTGAACCGGGAACGAACTGCCGGGAAGTCTCATGACGACCCAACCGCAGCCCGCCGTGGCGGTGACACCCCCGCTGCCCAACCGCCGGAACGCCGAACTGGCTCTCCTCGGTTTCGCCGCGCTGATCACCACGGTGGCGTTGCTGTTGGTCGAGGCCAACCAGGAACAAGGGCTGCGCTGGGATCTGGCTCAGTACACGGTCGCCTACCTGGCCCTGTTCACCGGCGCGCACCTGGCCGTGCGCCGCTTCGCGCCGTACGCCGACCCGCTGCTGCTGCCGGTGGTCGCCCTACTGAACGGGTTGGGGCTGGTGATGATTCACCGTCTCGACCTCGCCGAGGGTACCCCCGCCGCACAGGGCCTGGGCGGCACCGCCAACCAGCAGATGCTCTGGACGCTGGCCGGGGTGCTCGGCTTCTCGGCCGTGGTGATCTTCCTGCGCGACCACCGCATGCTGTCCCGGTACGGCTACGTCTGCGGTCTCAGCGGCCTGATCCTGCTGGCGATCCCGGCGGTGCTGCCCCGCGAGCTGTCGGAGCAGAACGGCGCCAAGATCTGGATCCGGTTCGAGGGCTTCTCGATTCAGCCCGCGGAGTTCTCCAAGATCCTGCTGCTGATCTTCTTCGCCGCCGTGCTGGTGTCCAAGCGCAGCCTGTTCACCAGCGCCGGAAAGCACGTGCTGGGAATGGATCTGCCGCGACCCCGGGACCTGGCCCCGCTGCTGGCCGCCTGGATCGCCTCGGTCGGGGTGATGATCTTCGAGAAGGATCTCGGCACGTCGCTGCTGCTGTACGCGTCGTTCCTGGTGATGGTCTACATCGCCACCGAGCGGTTCAGCTGGGTGGTGCTCGGGCTGTCGCTGTTCGCCGCCGGAAGTGTGGTCGCCTATTACGTTTTCGACCACGTCCGGGTCCGGGTGCAGACCTGGCGCGACCCGTTCGCCGACCCGGACGGCGCCGGCTACCAGATGGTGCAGTCGTTGTTCAGCTTCGCCACCGGCGGCATCTTCGGCACTGGCCTGGGTAACGGACAGCCGGGCACGGTTCCGGCCGCGTCGACCGACTTCATCATCGCCGCGATCGGCGAAGAGCTTGGGCTGGTTGGCCTTTCGGCAGTGCTGCTGCTCTACACGATCGTGATCATCCGCGGGCTGCGCACCGCGATCGCGGTGCGTGACAGCTTCGGCAAGCTGCTCGCGGCCGGCCTGTCCGCCACATTGGCGATCCAGCTGTTCATCGTCGTCGGCGGCGTCACCAAACTGATCCCGCTGACGGGGCTGACCACGCCGTGGATGTCCTACGGCGGCTCGTCGCTGGTGGCCAACTATCTGCTGCTGGGGATCCTGGTCTGCATCTCGCACGCCGCGCGTCGGCCCATCGGCACCAGGCCGCTACCGCCGGGCAACATCGCGGCAGCACGCACCGAGGTGATCCAGAAGGTATGAACACCTCACTGCGCCGCATCTCGGTCATGATCATGGGTCTGGTCGTGCTGCTGCTCGCCAACGCCACGCTGACCCAGGTGTTCACCGCCGACGGCCTGCGCTCGGATCCCCGCAACCAGCGGGTGCTGCTCGACGAGTATTCGCGGCAGCGCGGCCAGATCTCGGCGGGCGGACAGCTGCTCGCGTACTCGGTGTCGACCGAGGGCCGGTTCCGCTTCCTGCGCGTCTACCCCAACCCGATGACGTACGCGCCCGTCACCGGGTTCTACTCGCTGAGCTACTCGAGCTCCGGGCTGGAGCGCGCCGAGGACACCGTGCTCAACGGTTCCGACGAGCGGCTGTTCGGGCGGCGACTGGCCGACTTCTTCACCGGCCGTGACCCCCGCGGCGGCAACGTCTCGACCACCATCAACCCGCAGGTGCAGCAGGCCGCGTGGGACGCGATGGAGAAGGGCTGCGACGGCCCGTGCACGGGCTCGGTGGTGGCCCTGGAGCCGTCCACCGGGAAGATCCTGGCGCTGGTCTCGGCCCCGTCCTACGACCCGAACCTGCTGGCCTCCCACGATGTCGCCCAACAGTCCGAGGTGTGGCAGAAGCTGCGCGACGACCCGCAGTCACCGCTGCTCAACCGTGCGATCGCCGAGACCTACCCGCCCGGGTCGACGTTCAAGGTGGTGACCACCGCTGCTGCGCTGCAGGCCGGCGCGACGCCTGACACGCAGCTGACCGCGGCACCGCAGATCCCGCTGCCGGACAGCACCGCGACCCTGCAGAACTTCGGCGGCACGTCGTGCGGAGCAGGCCCGACCACGTCGCTGCAGAACGCGTTCGCGAACTCCTGTAACACCGCCTTCGTCCAGCTCGGCATCGAGACCGGTGCCGACCAGTTACGCGGCACCGCAGACGCTTTCGGGATCGGCGAGGCCCCGCCGGCCATCCCGTTGCAGGTTGCCGAATCGACGGTGGGCCCGATTGCCGACGACGCAGCGCTCGGCATGTCCAGCATCGGCCAGCGCGACGTCGCACTCACGCCGCTGCAGAACGCGATGATCGCGGCGACCGTCGCGAACAAGGGAGTGACGATGCGTCCTTACCTGGTGGACAGCCTCAAGGGACCGGACCTTGCGAACATCGCCACCACCGCCCCAACCGAAGAGCGGAGGGCGGTCACCGAACAGGTCGCAGATACACTTACGGACTTGATGGTCGCCGCCGAGCAGGTGACTCAGCAGAAGGGAGCCATCGCCGGCGTGCAGATCGCATCCAAGACCGGCACTGCGGAGCACGGCACGGATCCGCGCAACACGCCGCCGCATGCCTGGTACATCGCCTTCGCGCCTGCTCAGGCACCCAAAGTAGCGGTCGCGGTGCTTGTCGAGAACGGTGGCAACCGGCTGTCCGCCACCGGCGGCGCACTGGCGGCCCCGATCGGACGCGCGACGATCGCGGCGGCGCTTCGAGGTGCCTCGTGAGCCACCGAAGCCGAGCGCAGCGAGGCGAGCAATGAGCCACCGAAGCCGAGCGCAGCGAGGCGAGCAATGAGTCCAAGAGTGGGTGTCACGCTGTCCGGGCGCTACCGGTTGCAGCGGCTCATCGCCACCGGCGGCATGGGCCAGGTCTGGGAGGGCGTGGATTCACGCCTGGGCCGGCGCGTCGCGATCAAGGTCCTCAAGGCCGAGTACTCCACCGACCCGGAGTTCGTCGAGCGGTTCCGCGCCGAGGCGCGCACGGTGGCGATGCTGAACCATCCGGGCATCGCCGGGGTGTACGACTACGGCGAGACCGACATCGACGGCGAAGGCCGCACCGCCTACCTGGTCATGGAGCTGGTCAACGGTGAACCGCTGAACTCGGTCATCAAGCGCACCGGCCGGCTGTCGCTGCGCCACGCGCTGGACATGCTGGAGCAGACCGGGCGGGCGCTGCAGGTCGCCCACAGCGCGGGCCTGGTGCACCGCGACGTCAAGCCGGGCAACATCCTGATCACCCCGACCGGCCAGGTGAAGCTGACGGACTTCGGCATCGCCAAGGCCGTCGACGCGGCGCCGGTGACCCAGACCGGCATGGTGATGGGCACCGCGCAGTACATCGCGCCCGAACAGGCCCTCGGCCACGACGCCACCGCGGCCAGCGACGTGTACTCGCTGGGTGTGGTCGGCTACGAGGCGGTTTCGGGCAAGCGCCCGTTCACCGGGGACGGCGCGCTGACCGTCGCGATGAAACACATCAAGGAGACCCCGCCGCCGTTGCCGGCCGACCTGCCGCCCAACGTGCGTGAACTCATCGAGATCACGCTGGTGAAGAACCCGGGCATGCGCTACAAGTCCGGCGGTCCGTTCGCCGACGCCGTCGCTGCCGTCCGGGCGGGGCGCCGTCCGCCCAGGCCGAATGCGGCGCCCTCGATCGGGCGTGCGGCGCCTACCGCGGTACCGCCGGCCATCGCGGCCC
>NZ_BCRS01000164.1 GCF_001552715.1 Mycolicibacterium vaccae NBRC 14118 = CIP 105934
CGCTCACGGCGCGGACGGTCCGCGGCGGGTGCGGCGGCAGTCAGCTCGCGCTTGCCACCGACGATGTCGCCCTTGTAGATCCAGACCTTCACGCCGATCCGGCCGAAGGTGGTCTTGGCCTCGTAGAGGCCGTAGTCGATGTCGGCCCGCAGGGTGTGCAGCGGCACGCGGCCCTCGCGGTAGAACTCCGACCGGCTCATCTCGGCGCCGCCGAGACGGCCCGAGCACTGCACCCGGATGCCCTTGACGTTGGGCTGGCGCATCGCCGACTGGATCGCCTTGCGCATCGCGCGGCGGAACGCCACACGGTTGCTCAGCTGCTCGGCCACACCCTGGGCGACCAGCTGCGCCACCGACTCGGGGTTCTTCACCTCGAGGATGTTGAGCTGGACCTGCTTGCCGGTGAGCTTCTCCAGGTCGCCGCGGATGCGGTCGGCCTCGGTGCCGCGGCGACCGATCACGATGCCCGGACGCGCGGTGTGGATGTCCACCCGAACGCGGTCACGGGTGCGCTCGATCTCCACGTCGGCGATGCCGGCGCGCTCCAGGCCGGTGGCCAGGAGCTTGCGGATCGCGACATCTTCCTTGATGTAGTCCGCGTACTGCTTGTCGGCGTACCAGCGGGACTTCCAGCCGGTGGTGATACCGAGTCGGAAGCCGTGCGGGTTGATCTTCTGGCCCACTACTCCGAGCCCTCCTTCGAGTTATCGGCTGCTGCGGTCTTGGAAGACGCAGCCTTGCTGGCCTGCGCACGACGCGCGCGCGCCGCCGAAGCCGAAGCACCCTGCTTCTTCTGGGGGCGACTCTCAACGATCACCGTGATGTGGCTGGTCCGCTTGCGGATCCGGAACGCCCGTCCCTGGGCGCGGGGCCGGATGCGCTTGGCGGTGGGGCCCTCGTCGGCCTGGATGGTCGCGACCACCAGCGTGGTCGGGTCCAGTCCCTCGTTGTTCTGCGCGTTGGCGGCGGCGCTGGCGATCACCTTGGCGACCGGCTCACTGGCCGACTGCGGGGCCCAGCGCAGGATGTCGAGGGCTTCCTCGACGGTCTTGCCGCGGACCAGATCGATGACACGGCGCGCCTTCGTGGCCGAGATGCGCACGAAGCGCGCCCTGGCCGTCGCGGACGGATACTCAATCGCTGTAGTCATTTAGCGCCTCTTGGACTTCCGGTCGTCCTTGATGTGACCCTTGAAGGTCCGGGTGGGGGCGAATTCGCCCAGCTTGTGCCCGACCATCGCCTCGGTGACGAACACCGGGACATGCTTGCGACCGTCGTGGACGGCGAAGGTGTGCCCGATGAAGTCGGGGATGATGGTGGACCGACGGGACCAGGTCTTGATGACCTGCTTGGTGTTCTTCTCGTTCTGGACGTCGACCTTCTTGAGCAGATGGTCGTCGACGAACGGGCCCTTCTTCAGGCTGCGTGGCATCGCTTTACTCCCTAGCGCTTCTTGCCGGTGCGCCGGCGACGGACGATGAGTTTGTCGCTCGCCTTCTTCGGCTTGCGGGTGCGGCCCTCGGGCTTACCCCACGGGCTCACCGGGTGGCGGCCACCGGAGGTCTTACCCTCACCACCGCCGTGCGGGTGGTCGACCGGGTTCATTACGACACCGCGGACGGTGGGGCGCTTGCCCTTCCACCGCATCCGGCCGGCCTTGCCCCAGTTGATGTTGGCCTGCTCGGCGTTGCCGACCTCGCCGACAGTGGCGCGGCAGCGCACGTCGACGCGGCGGATCTCACCGCTGGGCATACGCAGGGAGGCGTAGGTGCCTTCCTTGCCCAGCAGCTGGATCGAGGCGCCGGCCGAGCGGGCCATCTTCGCGCCGCCGCCCGGACGCAGTTCCACGGCGTGGATCAGCGTGCCTGCGGGGATGTTGCGCAGCGGCAGGTTGTTGCCCGGCTTGATGTCGGCGTTGGCGCCGGACTCGACGATCATGCCCTGCTTCAGGCCCTGGGGCGCGATGATGTAGCGCTTCTCGCCGTCCAGGTAGTGCAGCAGCGCGATGTTCGCGGTGCGGTTGGGGTCGTACTCGATGTGCGCGACCTTGGCGTTGACGCCGTCCTTGTCGTGGCGACGGAAATCGATCACCCGGTAGGCGCGCTTGTGGCCGCCGCCCTTGTGCCGGGTGGTGATCCGGCCGTGCGCGTTGCGGCCACCGCGGCCGTGCAGCGGACGGACCAGCGACTTCTCCGGATGATCACGGGTGATCTCGGCGAAGTCGGAGACGCTCGAGCCGCGGCGACCCGGGGTCGTCGGCTTGTACTTGCGAATTGCCATGATTCTGTGGGTCTCCCTGCCGGCTAGGCCGGCGCTCCGAACAGGTCGATGGGCTTGCTTCCGGCCGCCAGCGTCACGATGGCGCGCTTGGTGGCCTTGCGCTGGCCGAAACCGGTGCGGGTGCGCTTGCGCTTGCCCTGCCGGTTGGCCGTGTTCACCGAATCGACCTTGACCTTGAAGATCTTCTCGATGGCGATCTTGATCTGGGTCTTGTTCGAGTCCGGGTGCACGATGAACGTGTAGACGTTGTCCTCGATGAGCCCGTAGGACTTCTCCGAGATCACCGGCGCCAAGATGATGTCGCGGGGATCGGTCACGTTAGCCATCAGGCCGACACCTCCTGGTCCTGCTTGGTGTTCGCTGCGATGTACGCGTTGAGTGCCTCGACGCTGAACACCACGTCATCGGCCTTGAGCACGTCGTAGGTGTTCAACTGATCCGGCGAGATCACATGCACGCCGGGCAGATTGCGCACGCTCAACGCGCTGGCCTCGTCGGCCCGGCCGATCACCACGAGCACCTTGTTGTTTCCGGCCGCGCGATCGGCCAGAAGCGTCGACAGGAACGACTTCGCGCTCTTGGTCGACGGGGTCTGACCCTCGATCAGCTCGGTGACCGCGTGGATGCGGTCGTTGCGGGCCCGGTCAGACAGGGCGCTGCGCAGTGCGGCGCGGATCATCTTCTTCGGGGTCCGCTCGCTGTAGTCGCGCGGCTTCGGGCCGTGCACGATGCCACCACCGGTGAACTGCGGTGCGCGGGTCGAGCCCTGACGGGCGCGGCCGGTGCCCTTCTGCCGGTACGGCTTCTTGCCGCCGCCGGAGACCTCACCGCGGGTCTTGGTCGAGTGGGTGCCCTGACGCTTGGCGGCCAGCTGCGCGTTGACGACCTGGTGCATCAGCGCAATGTTGGGCTCCACGTCGAACAACTCGGCGGGCAGCTCGATGCTGCCGTCGGTCTTTCCGCCCGGGGAGCGGACATCAATTTTCAGTGTCATGCCTTCTCGCCTCGCTTGATTGCGCTGCGGACAACCACCAGTCCACCGTTGCGTCCGGGGATGGCGCCCTTGATCAACAGCACGCCGTTCTCGGCGTCCACCTTGTGCACCTTCAGGTTCTGGGTCGTCACGCGGTCGTTACCCATCCGGCCCGACATGCGCGTGCCCTTGAACACGCGGCCCGGGGTGGCACAGCCACCGATCGAGCCGGGTCGACGGTGCACGGCCTGCGCGCCGTGGCTTGCGCCCTGGCCCTTGAAGCCGTGCCGCTTCATGGTGCCCGCGAAGCCCTTGCCCTTGCTGGTGCCGGTCACGTCGACGAACGCGCCGTCGGCGAAGATCTCCGCGGTCAGCTCCTGGCCGACCTCGTACTCCGCGACGGCGGCCTCGTCGTCGAGCCGCAGCTCGGCGAGGTGGCGGCGCGGATTGACACCGGCAGCGGCGAACTGACCGGTGACCGGCTTGTTCACCTTGCGCGGGCTGATCTCGCCGTAGGCGAGCTGCACGGCGCTGTAACCGTCACGCTCCGGGGTACGGATGCGCGTCACGACATTGGGCCCGGCCTTGACGACCGTCACCGGCACGACCTTGTTGTTCTCGTCGAACACCTGCGTCATGCCCAGCTTGGTACCCAGAATGCCTTTTCTTGCCATGGTTCTGGTTCTCCTACTGGATGTTGACGTCGACGCTGGCCGGCAGGTCGATACGCATCAGCGCGTCGACCGTCTTCGGCGTGGGGTCGAGGATGTCGATCAGCCGCTTGTGCGTACGCATCTCGAAGTGCTCCCGCGAGTCTTTGTACTTGTGCGGGGACCGGATGACGCAGTACACGTTCTTCTCGGTCGGCAGCGGCACCGGGCCGACCACACTGGCTCCCGTCCGGGTGACCGTCTCGACGATCTTGCGCGCAGAGGCATCAATGGCCTCATGGTCGTAGGCCTTGAGCCTGATGCGGATCTTTTGTCCCGCCACGCTTCTCCTACCTCACTACTAACGGGCTTTCCCCGGTGCCCATGGACATCCCTGATGACCATGGGCCTGGCTGTGCCGCCGCTGTTTACCTGTCTCTGGTTCACCGGTCCACGCGGTCGGGTGTGTCGCCCGTTCGCACACTCTTACGCGGCTGAATTCGTCGCGATCGAGGTTGAGGACCGGATATGCCCCGCTAGGGGCACTGGTCGCATGCCTGCACCGACCCGGTGTGAAAGCACACCGCCCCGGCTCAAGGCAACCCGAACAGTATGCCTCAGATCTGGGCGTGCTCCAAATCCCTGGTGGAGCGCGCGAGCGTGGGCCTTGTGCACGCAAAACGGCCCGCAGCCGAGCACAACCCCCACAGTCGGGAGGACCTACCGCAGACCGTCCCAGAAGCTGCACCGATGCGCCCGAGCGTAGTCGTCCGCCGTCCGGCTGCCGTCGGCCCGCAGCGCCAGGACCTCCCCCGCCGCGCCGAACTCCGGCCAGCCGGGCAGGTCGCCGACGTGCGGGTCGCCGGTCTTCACGAACGCCGACCACTGGTCGACCATCTGGTCGCCGAGCCTGACCTGCGCGGCGTTCGGCGGCGGTGCGCCGCCGACGTCGAACAGGTAGCGCAGTTCCAGCGAGTGGCTGGCCCCGACCGGGAACGGCAGCGTGCGCAGCGGCTCGGGTGCCGGCGCGTCGCGGTCGTCGAACTCATAGAAGAAGACGTCTGCGTCCCGGCTCAACTCCCGGGCCCACCGTGCGTTGGGACACGCGAGCACGCCGTCGGTGACGGTCGCGGCGTAGGCGAGGGCGACGTGGGGATAGTCGGCGAGCGGATACCGGGCGGCCACCGCCGGTGCGTCGGCCCCGAAGGTGTCCGCCAGCAGTTGCGGATACTCCTCGGCGCTGTAGGTCCTGCCCCGCAGATGCTGCAGTGCGACGAACAGCGTCCACTCGTCGCGGGTCGTGCCCATCAGCACCGGGACCTGCGCCGCACGGCCCGCGCCGAACGCGGTCACCGGATCGTCCGGCAGGGCCGGCGTACCGGTGACGGGACCGCTGAGCTGGTCCTCGCCGATGTCGTAGTACCAGACGGGCGTGCGCAGCTCGTTGGCAGGCAACGCGCGCAGGCAGTCGGCGGCGGTGGCCGGATCCGGACAGCCCGCCTGGGCGGCGTAGTCGATGCTGCGCTGCTCGGCCACCGGCAGCGCCAGCTGGGCCTGGCACGGCCCGCTCATGATGATCGCGGCGCCGAACAGCCCCTGCGAGTCGGGTGCGACGAGGTGGTCGCACACCGACATCGCGCCCGCGGACTCCCCCGCGACCGTGACGCGGTCCGGGTCGCCGCCGAAGTTCGCGATGTTGTCGCGCACCCAACGCAGCGCGGCCTGCTGGTCGGCCAGTCCGTAGTTGCCGGTACTGCCGGCGGCCCCGAGTGCGGGGTGGGCCAGGAAACCCAGCGCGCCGAGCCGGTAGTTCAGCGTGACCACCACGATGTCGCCGCGGGCGGCGAGGCGGCGCGCGTCGTAGATACCGCCGCTGCCCGCGACGAACGACCCCCCGTGGATCCACACCATCACCGGCCTGGGGTCGTCGGCTTCTGCGGTCGCACCGGCCGGCGTCCACACGTTGAGGTTCAGGCAGTCCTCGTCGGTCTGCCGGCCGAGCTCTAGGTCACCGGCCAGGTCCTGCATACACCGCGGGCCGAAAGCGGTAGCCTCCCTGACCCCCTGCCACGACGACGCCGACCGCGGGTCCTGCCACCGCAGCGGCCCGACAGGCGGTGCGGCATAAGGGATTCCGGCGAACAGCCGGTGATCCTCGGAGACCGCGCCACGGACCGCCCCGGCCGTGGTCTGCACGACCGCGGGATCGTCGTCGGCCGGCGTGACCGATTCGGCGCCACCGCACGCGACCAGCAGCAACAGCACGGCCAGCATCGCGAACCGTCGGATCGGCATGATCATCGAGAGTAGCGCCGGTCACATGTGCTTTACTTGACACCCGTCAAGTCAATGCGAGTGAGGGCACATGAGTACGCCGGTTATCGACGAAGCAGCCAGTGACGCCGCGAAGGTTCTGGCCGACCCGAAGGCCTACGCCGACGAGGAGCGTCTGCACGCCGCCCTGGCACATCTGCGCGCCCACGCGCCGGTGACCTACGTGGACGTGCCGGACTACCGGCCGTTCTGGGCGGTGACCAAGCACGCCGACATCATGGATATCGAGCGCGACAACGAGCTGTGGATCAACGCGCCGCGCCCGATGCTGGTCACCTCCGCCACCGACGATCTGTCCCAGGCCAACCTCGCCGCCGGCGGCGGCATCCGGACGCTGATCCACATGGACGACCCGCTGCACCGTGATGTCCGCAAGGTCGGCGCCGACTGGTTCCGCCCCAAGGCCATGCGCGCGCTGAAGACCCGCGTGGACGAACTGGCCAAGATCTACGTCGACCGCATGGTCGAGACGGGCTCCGAGTGCGACTTCGTCCAGGAGGTCGCGGTCAACTTCCCGCTGTACGTGATCCTGTCGCTGCTCGGTCTGCCCGAGTCGGACTTCGGCCGGATGCTCAAACTCACCCAGGAGATGTTCGGCGGGGACGACGATGAGTTCACCCGCGGCAAGAGCCCCCAGGAATTGCACGAGGTCATCACCGACTTCTTCCGGTACTTCACCGCGCTGACCGCCGAACGCCGCGCCAACCCGACCGAGGACCTCGCCTCGGCGATCGCCAACGCCAAGCTCGACGGCGAGTACCTCAACGACATCGACTGCCTGTCGTACTACGTGATCGTCGCCAGCGCGGGCCACGACACCACCAGCGCGGCGATCTCGGGTGGCCTGCTCGCGCTGATCCAGAACCAGGATCAGCTGGCGCGGCTGAAAGCCGACCCGTCGCTGATGGGCACCGCGGTCGAGGAGATGATCCGCTGGACCACCCCGGTCAAGGAATTCATGCGTACCGCCACCGCCGACACCGAGGTGCGCGGTGTGCCGATCAAGGAGGGCGAGTCGGTCCTGCTGTCCTACGTGTCGGCCAACCGCGACGAGGACGTTTTCGCCGAGCCGGCCAAGTTCGACGTCGGCCGCGACCCCAACAAGCACCTGTCGTTCGGTTACGGCGTGCACTTCTGCCTCGGCGCGGCCCTGGCCCGGATGGAGACCAACAGCTTCTTCACCGAACTGGTCCCGCGGCTGGACTCCATCGAGCTGGCGGGCACGCCCGAGTGGGTGGCGACGACGTTCGTGGGCGGCCTCAAGCACCTGCCGATCCGGTACTCGCTGCGCTGATTTCCCGCCACAGTGGCGCCCATCACATAGGCTGTGCTTGACACCCGTCAAGCACAGTCTGTGAGGAGCCCCGTGAGCACACCGACGATGGACCGGGATTCGCTGGAAGCGGCGAAGGTGCTGGCTGATCCGAAGGCCTACGCCGACGACGCCCGACTGCACGCCGCCCTGTCACATCTGCGGGCGCACCACCCCGTCGCCTACGTCGAACACGGGCCGTACCGGCCGTTCTGGGCGATCACCAAGCACGCCGACATCATGGCGATCGAACGCGCCAACGACCTGTTCCTGTCGGCGCCCCGCCCACTGCTGGCCACCGCCGAGGCTGACGACATCGGCAAGGCTCAGCAGGAGATGGGGATCGGGCTGCGCACCCTGATCCACATGGACGACCCGCACCACCGCAAGGTGCGCACGATCGGCGCCGACTGGTTCCGGCCGAAAGCCATGCGGGACTTGAAGGTTCGCGTCGACGAGCTCGCCAAACGGTACGTCGACACGATGCGCGACATCGGCCCGGAGTGCGATTTCGTCACCGACATCGCGGTGAACTTCCCGCTCTATGTGATCCTGTCGCTGCTCGGCCTGCCGGAAGAGGACTTCGGCCGGATGCACATGCTGACCCAGGAGATGTTCGGCGGCGACGACGACGAGTACAAGCGCGGTGCCACGGTCGAGGAGCAGATGGCCGTGCTGACCGACTTCTTCAACTACTTCTCGGCGCTGACGGCGTCACGGCGCGAGAACCCGACCGAGGATCTGGCCTCGGCGATCGCGAACGGCCTCGTCGACGGCGAGCCGATGTCGGACATGGATACGCTGTCCTACTACGTCATCGTCGCCAGCGCCGGCCACGACACCACCAAGGACGCGATCTCGGGCGGTCTACACGCGCTGATCGAGAATCCCGGCGAAATGACCAGGCTCAGAAGCGATCCCGGGCTGATGGGCACCGCGGTCGAGGAGATGATCCGCTGGACCACCCCGGTCAAGGAGTTCATGCGCACCGCGGCCGAGGACACCGAGGTGCGCGGGGTGCCGATCGCCAAGGGCGAGTCGGTGTATCTGGCCTACGTGTCAGGCAACCGCGACGAGGACGTCTTCGACGAGCCGTTCCGTTTCGACGTCGGCCGCGACCCGAACAAGCACGTCGCCTTCGGCTATGGCGTGCACTTCTGCCTCGGCGCCGCGCTGGCCCGGATGGAGATGAACAGCCTGTTCTCCGAACTGATCCCGCGTCTGGAGTCCATCGAACTGGCCGGCGAGCCCGAGCTGTCGGCGACGACGTTCGTCGGCGGGCTCAAGCACCTGCCGATTCGGTACTCGGTGCGCTGAGCGCGGTCGTCGCCAGAAAGCCGTCCACGGCGGCGATGGCGACCTCCCGGTAGTCGAAGTCGGCGAGCGTACTGATCCGGCCGAACGCTAGCGGACCGATGAGCAGGGACAGCGCCTTGGCGCGGTCGACGCTGCCGAGACGATCCGCGGCATCCGCGCTGTCGAACACGGCGTCGAACGGCGCGGCGTACTGCTCGGCGATGTGTTCGCGCAGAGTGTGCGCACCGACGCTGGGCACGTCGCTCATGTCCGGTCCCAGCGACAGCCACGCCATCGCGGTCAGCGTGATGGGCGCCTCGGCGATCGAGTCGGCCCACTCCACCACGATCGCCAGTAACCGATCGCGCAGGCTGCCCTGCTCCGGCGGCATCGGCGGCGGCGGGATCAGCCGCATGAACGCCGCCGCGACGAGGTCGTTCGCGCTGGGGAAGTGCCGGTAGAGGGTCGCCCGGGCCACGTTGGCCTGGCGGGTGACCGCGTCCACGGTGACCGCGCTCGGTCCGCCCGCACGCAGCAGTGCCGTCGCAGCATCCAGCAGCCGCGCGCGGGAGCGGGCGGGCCGGGGATCGCCACCTTCGGCGCTCATGCGTTTCCCTCACCTCCGAAGTGGGAACAAGACTACTGGTCTTGCTACGAGACTGTTAGTCTCGTTTTGAACTTCTGAGACTGTCGGTCTCGAACTTCTGCCGAAAAGAGACGACATGGTCGACACCGTCCCGCGTACCGACCAGGATATCGGCGCCGACACCACCAGCCTGTCCGGACACCGGCGCGTCTGGCTGCTCGCCGTGGCCAGTGTCGACGTGCTGATGGTGATCGCGTCGATGGTGGCGCTCAACGCCGCGCTGCCCGACATCGCGTTGCAGACCTCCGCAACCCAGGCCCAGCTGACCTGGATTGTCGACGGCTACACCCTGGCGCTGGCGTGCCTGCTGCTGCCGGCCGGTGCCATCGGGGACCGGTACGGCAGGCAGGGAGCGCTGCTGGTCGGGCTCGCGATCTTCGGCCTGGCCTCGGTGGCACCGGTGATGTTCGACAGCCCGACGCAGATCATCGTCGCGCGGGCGGTCGCCGGCGTCGGTGCGGCGTTCATCATGCCGGCCACGCTGTCGCTGCTGACCGCGGCGTTCCCGAGGTCCGAGCGCAACAAGGCCGTCGGCATCTGGGCCGGTGTCGCGGGCTCTGGAGCGGTGTTCGGATTCCTCGGCACCGGCATTCTGCTGCAGTACTTCTCGTGGCAGTCGATCTTCTACATGTTCGCCGGCGGCGCGCTGCTGATGTTCGTGGCGACCTGCACCATCGGGTCCTCGCGCGACGAGACCGCCGCCCCCATCGACTGGGTCGGCGCGGCACTGATCGGCACCGCCATCGCGGTGTTCGTGCTCGGCGTGGTCGAGGCGCCCGTGCGCGGCTGGACCGACCCGATCGTGGTGGGCTGCCTGGTGGCCGGGGTGGTGCTGGCCGGGCTGTTCGCGCTGGTGCAGTTACGCCGAGCGCACCCGCTGCTGGACGTGCGGCTGTTCCGGCGGCCCGATTTCGCGACCGGCGCGGCCGGCATCACGTTCCTGTTCATCGCGAACTTCGGGTTCTTCTTCATCGAGATGCAGTTCATGCAGCTGGTGATGGGCTACAGCGCGCTTGAGACGGCGTTCGCGTTGTCCCCGCTGGCCCTTCCGGTACTCGTGCTCGGCGCCACCCTGCACCTGTATCTGCCCAAGGTGGGACTGCGG
The DNA here is from genome assembly GCF_001552715.1 of Mycolicibacterium vaccae NBRC 14118 = CIP 105934. Taxonomy (GTDB): domain Bacteria; phylum Actinomycetota; class Actinomycetes; order Mycobacteriales; family Mycobacteriaceae; genus Mycobacterium; species Mycobacterium vaccae. The sequence goes on from NZ_BCRS01000164.1 coordinate 10,597, forward strand.
TTCGCGGTCAGCGTGGGCCTGCTGCTGGTGGCAGTCGGCTTGTTCTGCATGCGCTTCCTGGACGCCGACTCGACATACCTGGATCTGATGTGGCCGCTGATCATCACCGCCTCGGGTATCGGACTGTGCACGGCGCCAACGACTTCGGCGATCATGAACGCGGTGCCCGACGAGAAGCAGGGGGTGGCCTCGGCGGTCAACGACGCGACCCGCGAAGTCGGCGCCGCGGTCGGGATCGCGGTCGCCGGGTCCATCCTGGCCGCCGTCTACCACAACGCGCTGGCCCCGAAGCTCGACGCGTTCCCCGAGTCGGTCCGCGCCACCGCCACCGATTCGCTCGCGCACGCGTTGTCGGTCGCCGAGCAGATGGGCCCGCAGGGCGCTGCGCTGTCCCGACTCGCCCAGGAGGCGTTCATGCACGCCACCAGCTTGGCGCTGCTCGTGCTGGCGATCCTGCTGCTCGTCGGGTCGGTATTCACCGCGATCTGGGCCCCCGGCCGCGACGGACGGCAGTGGGCGCTCATCAGGCGGATGCGTAAGCCGAGCTGACGAACTCCGCCGCGCGGTGACCGGCCATCACGATCGTCGCGTGCGGCCCCCGGCTGGGAATGTCGGGAAGTATCGACCCGTCCACCACCCACAGGTTGTCCACCCCGTACACCCGGCACCGTTCGTCGACCACGGCGCCCATCTTCGCGGTACCGCACAGGTGCTGCGATGTCGCCCAGGACGCCTCGGATTGCACGGTGGCGCCTGCGAGTTCGTGCGCGAGGCGGGTCCCCGAGCGGAGCAGCTCCACGTCGGCGGGCTCACTGTCGTAATGGTGCTCGATGACCGGGGGGACGTCGGGATCGGCCGCGACGATCGCGAGCCGGCCGCGTGAGCGCGGCCGCATCAGGGTGACCCCGAGATGCGGCTGATCGGCCGGGTCTGCGCGGTCCCCGGTCGTCATCGCGCCGAATCCCGCGGTGTACGGCCGGATCTCCAGCCCGTCGCCGGTGGTCAGCACCGCCTCCAGCGGCGGGACACCATGGGTGGGAAGCCAATTCACCGGCAGCACCCACTCCGGATGGTCGACGGTGTCGACGCCGACGGGCAGATCGATCTCGACGTCCACACCCGCCGCGGCCAGTACCCGCTGCGGTCCGATGCCGGACACCATCAGCAGCTGGGCCGACGCGATGGCGCCCGCACAGAGCACGACGCGGTCCGCGGTCAGGGTCGCAGGCCCGTCTGGTCCGACACAGTCCGCGCCCACCACCCGCCCGCCGGAGAACCGTAACCGACGCACCCGGGTGTCGGGCCGCAGCGCGAGGTTGGGCCGCTGCAGCGCCGGTTGCAGAAACGCGCCCCCCGGCCCGACCCGGGTGCCCCCGTAGATGTTCAGCGGTACGGCGCCGACCCCCGGCGGCAGCGGGTGCCCTGGGGTCGATCCGTTCAGATCCTCGATCCACCCGAACCCCGCCGCGCGGCAGGCGCGTACGAAAGATGCTGTGCAGCCGTCGAATTCAGCGACCCGGCGCACCGTGATCGGTCCTGCGGACCCGTGCGGTGGGGCGCCGAAGTCGAGGTCGTTCTCGATCGCGACGAAATGCGGCAGCACGTCGGACCAGCTCCAGCCGGGCACGCCCCACCCGTCCACGTCCGTCGGCAGCGCGCGGCAGAAGTACCCGCCGTTGATCGCCCCCGACCCGCCGACCACCGCCCCGCGCATGATCTCGGCGTGCCGCCGGGGGTCGTCGGTCAGCGTCGTCCGATAGCGCCGCACCACCGAACTGGCCGACCCGATCGGCAGCCGCAACCCGTCGGTGATCTGGGTGCCCACGCGGGGATCAAACGGACCCGGCCCGGCTTCGACCACCGTGACATGGCAGCCATCCACAGCGGAAATCCGTTCCGCCAGTACCGATCCCGCGCTGCCGGCACCGACGATCAGAACGCGCACCTAGGTCCGGATCTGCGGCTTGAGGGCGCCGGCGTTGCGCTCGCGGATCACCCCGGCCCACAGGCCGAGCCCGTAGGCGATGTCGTCGAGCCGCTTGAGCGCTAGGTGGGTGAGCAACCCGACCCGTTTGGTGTCGTCGTCGGCGTGGCCGTGTCGGGTGACCCAGTCGAACACGCCGTCGAGCACCGCGGCCACCACGACCACCCGGCGACAGCGGCGCGACAGCACCGCCGCGACCAACGCCAGCGGCCAGTAGTGCCGGCAGATCGCCGACGCCAACTGAAGCGCCGCCGACCCCAGCCCTTGCGCGGCCACCACCGCGACCTCCATGGGCTCGGTCTGCACGCTCGACAGCGACTTCGCGATCCTGCGACCGGTCAACGCCGCGACCGCGATCGATGCCGCGTACCCGATCCCGGAACCGAGCGCGACCAGCATCCACACCACCAGCGTCCAGCCCGAGATCACCAGCGGCGCGGTCTTTCCGGGATGGCGCATCGTCAGCGGCGCCGCTGAACTCCCGTAGAAAGACTTGCGGGTGAACCACTTTCGCAATTCTGTGCGATGGTCGTGGGCCACGGTCGCGATCGGCTCGTAACGCAGACGGGCGCCCGCCTCGTT
>NZ_BCRS01000165.1 GCF_001552715.1 Mycolicibacterium vaccae NBRC 14118 = CIP 105934
GCGCCCGGGCCCGCGGCCACCGCAGCGCCCGGGCCCGGCTCGGCTACGCCCGCGGCCGGCTGCTGGGCGCCCGGGGTGACCTCGCCGGGGCACGGCGGGCGTTCGACGAATCACTGGACCTGCTCGAGGGCCTGCCGCTGCGCTACGACAGGGCGCGGGTGAACTTCGCCTACGGTCAGACGCTGCGCCGCGCCGGGAAGCGCCGCGCCGCCTACGCGGTGATCGGCGTCGCGCGTGACCTGTACACCACGCTGGGGGCCCACACCTACGTCGCGCGCTGCGACCGCGAGCTGAAGGCCGGCGGCCTGAACCAGGCCAGGGAACCCCGCGAGGCCGTCGACCTCACCCCGCAGGAGGAAGCGGTGACCGCGCTTGTCTCGCAGGGACTCTCCAACCGCGAAGTCGCGGCCGAGCTCTACGTCTCACCCAAGACGGTGCAGTACCACCTGACCCGGATCTACGCCAAGCTCGGTGTCCGGTCGCGCTCGGAGCTGGCGGCGCTGCGCCGCTGACGGTGGTCGCTCACCGGCGCGCCGGTCTTGGCCACCACCTCGTCGAACGACACCCCGGGGGCGAGTTCGACGACCGCGAAGTCGGTGCCGGTGACGTCCAGGACGCCGAGGTCGGTGATGATCCGCTGCACCACCGCCTTACCGGTCAGCGGCAGATCGCAGGACGACACCAGCTTGGGCCCACCGTTTTTGGCGACGTGGTCCATCAGCACGATCACCCGTGCCGCACCGTTGACCAGATCCATCGCCCCGCCCATGCCCTTGACCATCGAGCCGGGCACCATCCAGTTGGCCAGATCGCCGTTGACCGACACCTGCATGCCGCCGAGCACCGCGACGTCGACGTGACCACCGCGGATCATCGCGAAGCTGGTGGCCGAGTCGAAGAACGACGCACCGGGCACCACCGAGACGGTCTGCTTGCCGGCGTTGACCAGATCGGGGTCGACCTCGTCGTCGTACGGGAACGGCCCGACGCCCAGGATTCCGTTCTCGGCGTGCAGCGTGACGTCTGAGCCTTCGGGCAGGTAGTCCGGGATCAGGGTGGGCAGCCCGATTCCCAGGTTCACGTAGTCACCGTCGCGCAGTTCGGCTGCGGCGCGCGCGGCCATCTCGGTTCGGGTCCAGCTCATGCCAGTGCCTCCTGCGGGTTTCGCGGCCGGGTGGTGCGCTTCTCGATTCCCTTGCGGGCGGCCTGTTCCGGGGTGAGTTCGACGATGCGCTGCACGAAGATCCCCGGCAGGTGCACCTCGTCGGGGTGAAGTTCGCCGACCTCGACGACGCGTTCGGCCTCCACCACGGTGACCCGGCCGGCCATCGCGGCGGGCGGGTTGAAGTTGCGTGCAGCGGCGTGGAATACGCAGTTTCCGGCCCGGTCGGCGACCGCGGCGCGCACCAGTGCGTAGTCGGTGACGATCGACTCTTCGAGCAGCATCTGCCTGCCGCCGAAGGTGCGCACCTCCTTGGGGGGCGAGGCCAGCGCGATGCTGCCGTCGGGGTGGTAGCGCCACGGCAGGCCACCGTCGGCGACCAGCGTGCCGACCCCGGTCGGGGTGAAGAACGCGCCGATTCCGCTGCCGCCCGCACGCAGTCGTTCGGCCAGCGTGCCCTGTGGGGTGAGTTCGACGGTGAGTTCGCCGGACAGGTACTGGCGGGCGAACTCCTTGTTCTCCCCGACGTAGGACGCGATGACGCGGCTGATCCGGCGGGCTTCCAGCAGCAGACCCAGCCCGCCGCCGTCGACGCCGCAGTTGTTGCTGACGATGGTCAGATCGTCGGCGCCCTGCGCCAGCAGCCCCTCGATGAGGAACCACGGGATGCCGGCCAAGCCGAACCCGCCCACGGCCAGGCTGGATCCGGACGGGATGTCGGCGACGGCCTCGCCTGCCGATGCGACCACTTTGTTCAATGTCATGACTGCTCCAAATGTTCGACGAGCGCGGCGGAGATCTGGTCGGGCTGCTCGGCGTTGGCCAGGTGGGCGGCCTCGTCGACGATCAGCAGCTTGGCGCCCGGGATACGGGCGGTGAGGTATTCGAGCGTGGCGGGCGGGGTCGCCGGGTCCTCGGCGCCGGCGATCGCCAGCGTGGGCGCGGCGATCTGCGGAAGCTGTTCGCGCAGATCGAGTTCGGCGATCGCCTCGCAACACCCGGCATAGCCCTCGGCCGAGGTGGCGGCGATCATCTGCTGCCACGCATCCCGTTCGGCGGGGTGGGTGTCCAGATAGCCGAGGGTGAACCAGCGCCCGACGACGGCCGGCGCCACCGTGGCGCAACCGCCGGCACGCACGGTCGCGGCACGGTCGCGCCACGCGCTTGCCGGCGGCAGTTGAGCGGCGGTGCAGAGCAGCGCCATCCGGTCGACGCGCTCCGGGTTCCGGGCTGCCACCCGCATCGCGGTCATGCCGCCCAGCGACAGTCCGACCAAGTGGGCCCGCGCGACACCGAAACGGTCGAGCACGCCGACGAGGTCGTCGGCCAGGTCGTCGATCGAGTACGGCCCGTCCGGCGCCGGCGAACCGCCGTGTCCGCGGGTGTCGTAGCGCAGCACCCGGAACCGGCGTTCCAGCGTGTCCAGTTGGGCGTCCCACATGTGGTGGGTGGCCCCCAGCGAGTTCGACAGCACCACTGCCGGACCGTCGGGCACCCCGCTCTCGACGACGTGCACGTCCACCGCGCTCATCGCGTCACCTCGAAGACCGCGGCGAGCCCCTGTCCGCCGCCGATGCACATGGTCTCCAGCACGTATCGGGCGTCGCGCCGCCGCGCCTCGTAGGCGGCGGTGGCCAGGATGCGGGCCCCGGTCGCGCCGATCGGATGACCGAGGGAGATGCCGGAGCCGTTCGGGTTGAGGCGGTCGTCGAGCGGGTCGATCTTCCATTCGGCGAGCACCGCCAGCACCTGCGCGGCGAAGGCCTCGTTGAGTTCGATCAGGTCGATGTCGTCGAGGGTCAGGTCGGCGCGGTCCAGCGCCGATGCGGTCGCGGCTACCGGACCGATGCCCATGGTCTCGGGTGCGCAGCCGGTCACCGCCCACGATCGAAGCGTCAACAGCGGTGTCAGCGAACGCTTCTCGGCCTCGGAGCGGGTGGTCACCACACACATCGCGGCGCCGTCGTTCTGCCCTGATGCGTTGCCCGCGGTGACTGTGGAGTCCGGGTCGGCGCCGGCGCGGATCGGGCGCAGCGCACCGAGGGTGTCGGTGGTGATGTCGGCCCGGGGATGCTCGTCGCGGTCGACGACGACGTCCGGGCGTCCCCGCCTGGCGGGGACGGTGACCGGGACGAGTTCGTCGGCGAAGGCTCCGTTGTCGTGTGCGGCGACCGCGCGCTGATGCGAGCGCACGGCCAGCGCGTCCTGCTCCTCGCGGGCGATGCCGTAGTTACGGCGCAGGTTCTCGGCGGTCTCGATCATGCCGCCCGCGATCGGGTGGCTCGCGCCGCCGGCGGTTTCGCGGGCTCGGTCCAGTCGGTCCTGCAGCGCGATCCCGCCCTGACGCACCCCGGTGCGCAGTCCGAGCGCGTAATGCTCGACATTCGACATCGATTCCGCGCCGCCCGCGACCACGGTGCGGGCCGCCCCGGTGGCGATCTGCCCGGCCGCATACAGCACGGCCTGCAGGCCCGACCCGCACCGCCGGTCGATCTGCAGCCCCGGCACGGCGGTGCCGAGACCGGCGTCGAGCGCGGCGATGCGGCCGAGCGCGGGGGCCTCGCCGTTGGCGTAGCCGTTGCCGAGGATGACGTCGTCGACGTCCCCCTCCCCGAGCCCGGTCCGCGCAATCAGCGCCCGCAGGGTCGTCGTCGCCAGGTCGACGGCGGTCAGCGCGGCCAGGGCACCGCCCATCCGGCCTACCGGGGTCCGCACCGGACTACAGATCACCACATCCATACCTCGACGCTAGGCGCGGGCGGCGATATTCTGAAATACCTAAATATGGTCGATTAATATCTGAAACATATGAATGGAGGTCCATGGAGCTGCGCCACCTGCGGTACTTCCAGGCCGTCGCCGAAGAGCTGCACTTCGGCCGCGCCGCCGAGCGGCTGCACATCGCCCAGCCTCCGCTGTCCCAGCAGATCCGCCAGCTGGAACGCGAGGTCGGTGTCCGGCTGCTGGACCGGTCCACTCGCAGCGTCGCGCTGACCGCCGCGGGCCGGGCGTTCCTGGACCGCACGATCAGGATCCTCGGCGCGGTCGACGAGGCCTGTGATCAGGCCCGCCGGATCGCCGACGGCGTGGAGGGTCAGCTGGTCGTCGGCTGTGTCGGCTCGGCGACGTACTCGCTGCTGCCGCGGTTGGTGCGCGAGCTGCGGGTGGCGCTGCCCGGGGTCGACCTGCGGGTGCGGGGCGAGATGCTGGCGACCGCGCAGCTGGCGGCGCTGCACAGCAAGGACATCGACCTGGCGCTGATGCGCCCGCCGGTCGACGACCCGGCGGTGACCACCGAGACGCTGCGGCACGACCGGCTCCTGATCGCGCTGCCCGCCGGGCACCGGTTCGCCGAACGCACCGAGATCGCGATGACGGACCTGCACGACGAGGACTTCATCAGCCACGCCGGGCACGGCCGGTCCCGGATGAGCACGCTGGTGGCCGGCCTGTGCCTGGACGCCGGGTTCCGCCCGCGCATCCGGCACGAGGTCGAGGAGACCTCGACGCTGGTGACCCTGGTCGCCGCGGGCCTGGGCGTGGCGGTGGTCCCCGAGCCCACCGCGGCGCTGGAGATCAGCGGGGTCTGTTACCGGCCGCTGGCCGGTCCCGGCGCGACGGTCGCGCTGCTGGCGGCCTACCCGACCGCGGACGCGTCGCCGCTGATCGCCAACGTCGTCGACGTCCTGCGCGCCACCGCCTGAGCCCGTCCGCCGAGGTCGGCGGGTCAGCGAGGTTCTGTCGGTGCGCTGCGGCACGATATGCGCATGCTTCCCGGCGACAGAGGAGACGACGCCGCGCTGCGCAAAGCGCGCGGGGCGTTCTTCACCCCTGCCCCGGTGGCCCGGTTCCTCACCGACTGGGCGGTCCGCGATCCCGCGCACGCGGTTCTCGAACCCTCCTGCGGGGAGGCTGTTTTCCTGCACGAGATCGGGCGGCGGGGCGGCCACACCGGCCCGCTGGTCGGTGTGGAGATCCACCCCGACTCGGCGCTGGAGTCCGAACGCGGCCTGCGCGCGCGCGGGGTCGACGCCGTCATTCACAACCAGGACTTCTTCTCCCACAACGAGTTCGGCTGTTACGACGCGGTGGTCGGCAACCCGCCGTACGTGCGGTACCAGGATTTCGCCGGCGAGGCCCGGGCCCGCGCACGCCAGGCGGCGCTGCGCGCGGGCGTCACGCTGTCCAACCTGGCGTCGTCGTGGGCGGCGTTCACCGTGCACTCGGCGCTGCACCTGCGCCCCGGTGGCCGGCTGGGTCTGGTGCTGCCCGCCGAACTGCTCAGCGTCAACTACGCCGCCGGGGTGCGCGAGTACCTGATGGACCACTTCGCGTCGGTCGGTCTGGTGCTGTTCGACGAGCGCGTGTTCCCGGGGGTGCTGGAGGAGGTCGTGCTGCTGCTGGCCGACGGCTACCAGCCCGACGGCGGCACCGGCGCCCAGCACATGCAGCTGTCCCAGGTCCGCGACGCCGAGGGCCTGGCCCAGCTGACGGGGTCACGCCGGTGGAGCCCGCCGGGCAACGGCGCGAAATGGTCGGCCGGTCTGATGTCGGCGTCCGGCCTGTCGGCGTTCGAGGCGGCGGTCGGCGGTGACGGGTTCACGTTCCTGGAGACCTGGGGGGACACCACGCTGGGCATGGTGACGGGCAGCAACCGGTTCTTCACGCTGTCACCCGCCAAGGTCGACGCACTCGGGCTGGCACCGTCTGACCTGCTGCCGCTGTCGCCGCCGGGCTCGCGCCATCTGCGCGGGCTGGCCCTGACGCCGAACGCGCTGCGCACCCTCGGCGAGGCCGGCCAGTCGACCTATCTGTTCCGGCCCGGCGGGGAGCCCACCGCCGCGGCCCGGCACTACATCGCCTCCGGTGAGGACCTCGACGTGCACCTGGCCTACAAATGCCGGGTGCGCAGCCCGTGGTGGCGGGTGCCCTATCTGCGACCCGCCGACCTGCTGCTGACCTACATGAACGCCGACACCCCGCGGCTGACCAGCAACCGCGCCCGCGTGCACCACCTGAACTCGGTGCACGGGGTGTACCTGCGGGAGGACCTGCGCGGGCCCGGTAGCGGCCTGTTGCCGCTGGCGTCGCTGAACTCGGTGACCCTGCTGGGCGCCGAGACGGTGGGCCGCGCCTACGGTGGTGGGATGCTCAAGATCGAACCCCGGGAAGCCGACGTGCTTCCGGTGCCGTCACCGGACCTGTTGCGCCGCAACGCCGATCAACTTCGCAGGATTCGCCCCGCGGTCGCTACCCGGTTGCGCGCAGGCCGGCTGCTCGACGCGGTCGCCCTGGTCGACGACGCGCTTCTACTGGCCACCTCGACGCTGTCCGAACGTGCGCTGCGCGCGGTGCGCCGCGACCACGCCGCGCTCACCGCACGTCGCCTCGCCCGCGGAAAAGCCAACGGTGGCAAGTAAACCCAGCTCCAAATCACTGGCCTGGCCGCTGTTCGACGCGATCGTCGGCCGGTCGGAATTCGCGGCGGTCAACCCGTGGCGGGCCGACGGGTCGTTCGTGCCGGACTACACCACACTGCGCAAGCTGCTCGCGGTACCGCTGCTGCTGGGCGCCGAGAGCCGGTCCGGTGTGCCCGCCCTGGCCCTGGACGTATGGGTCGCCTACGAGCTGCGGCGGGCCGGCCTGGACCCGGACGCGGTGTGGCCGCGCGCGGAGCCGCCGCGGGTCGTCGACCGTGACGTGCTGGCCTTCGTGAAGTCGATCCCGAAAGCCGCGGGCCGCGACGACCTGCTGGCACGGCTGCGCAACGGGTCCACCGCGGGAGTGGGGGCGGCCTCGGCGAACATCGCAGGAAAGAACTACTTCAAGCAGGTCGACGTGATCATGTCGTCGTGGCAGACCGGACCCGAGCTGCTCATCTCGACCAAGCGGATGGACTCGTCGTTCGGCAAGAACGCCGCCAACCGCGTGGAGGAGTCCTACGGCGATGCCAAGAACCTGGCGCTGCGCCATCCGCTGGCCGCGCTCGGGTTCGTGTACTGCCTGCGGTCCACGGCCTACACCGAGGAGCGCAGGCAGTTCGACTGGATCGCCGACCTGCTGGTCAAGCTCGGCCGGGAGGCCGACGCCTACGACGCGTGCGCGCTGGTCGTGCCGGAGTGGGAGGGCGACACACCGCCGGAGGTGGTGCCGCTGGAGCCGGAGGACGCGATCCTGGACCTCTTCGATGTCGACGTCGAAGACGTCGACAAGGAGGCGACCGTGGACATCGAGTCCCAACTCGCCGCGCTGCCCGAGGTGACCCTGCGCACCGACCTGGTGCCCGACGAGCTCAGCCCCGCCCGCTTCTTCGCGATGATGCTGACGATCGTGCTGGACAACTCCAACATCACCCAGCACGAGGAGGCCCGGCTGCGGCGCAGCCGAGCAGTCGGCTGAGCGGCATGAGAGGATCGTGCACCCGTGCAGACCGATCTTCTTCGCCAGGATGAGACCGGACATCGACTCCCGCGTGCGCGCCGTCGATGGACCGTGGTTGCGCTCTGCGCGTTGGTGTTCCTCGCCGCGGTCTACTGGCTGGCGGTGCGCACCAGCACCGGGCAAGCGGTCGAGAACGCCGCGCTCTACGGCGCCGACCAGGTCGACCCGCGGGCGTTCCTGGCGGCCAGGACGCTGCTCGACACCATCACGATGACCTCACTGGCCGCGGCGACGCTGCTGGTCGGCGTGATCGGCCTGGTGCGCCGCCAGGTCAGTCTCGCCGTCGCGGCGATGGCTGTCATCCTGGGCAGCCAGGCGATCACCCAGATTCTGAAATATTTTGTGCTGCAACGTCCGGACCTGGTGGACAGCGACCAGTACCTGGCCAACACCCTGCCCAGCGGGCACACCACCGCGGCGATGTCGGTGCTGTTCGCCACGCTGATCGTGATGCCGTACCGGTTCCGCGGGGTGGCGATGTTCTTCGCGCTCAGCTGGGCCGTCGGCATCGGCGCCTACACCGTCATCGCGCAGTGGCACCGGCTGTCCGACACGCTGGCCGCGGATGCGGTGGCACTCATAGTGGCCTGTGCGGCTTCGCATTTCCTGGCCCGCACCGACCGGATCCGGGCGGTCGTCACACCGGGCGCGGCCCGGTACACGCTGCGGACGGCGTTCGTGGCCGCGGTCACCGTGGTCGGTGCGGCCAGCGCGGTGCTGGGTGCGACGGCTCTGCTGGCCGCACTGCACCAGGACATCGACGCGGCGGCCGAATGGCGGTTGTTCCTGTCCGCGCAGTGGCTCGCGGCGGCCGGCTCGATCTTCGCCGCACTGCTGTTCTGGTGGACGTGGCACCGGCTGGAGACGAAGCGCCGCGGGGATCCCGCCTCGGTGCGTTAGGCCGTCGGCTCCTCGGTGTCCTTGTCCACGTCCGGGGTGTCCCGGTCCGGATCCTTCTCGGGCTCAGATGCCGCCGAGCCCTCTTCGTCGTCGTAGATACCTTTGCCGCGGGTCATGGTCGGCCTCTCAGTCAGTGCGATGCGGAGCGGAGCTTGTCGAGCAGCGGCGCTGCTGCCTCGGTCAGGAATGCGTCCTGGCTGTCGCCGCCGACCTGGATCAGCGCGATGTCGGTGAAGCCCGCCTCCCAGTATTCCCGCACCGCCTCGACGATCGCGTCGAGGTCGGGGCCACACGGGATCGACTCGGCGACGTCCTCCTTGCGGACGAACTGGGTCGCGCCGTCGAAGCCGGCGGTGGTGGGCAGGTCGGAGTTCACGGCCCAGCCGCCGGCAAACCAGCGGAACTGCTCATGGGCGCGCTCGACGGCGGCGTCCCGGTCGGGGTCCCAGCAGATCGGGATCTGCCCGATCACCCGCACCTCACCCGGCAGCCCGGTCGCACGCCGCGCGTCGTGCCACGAGTCGACGAGATCCTTGTCGGGTTGCACGGCGATCAGATGGTCTGCCAGCGGTGCGAACTGCTGCACCGAACGATCCCCGGAGACCGCCGCCGCGATCGGCACCGGAAACTCGGGGACGTCCCACAGGCGCGCCGAATCGACCTCGTAGTACTCGCCCTTCCAGTCGACCAGTTCGCCGGTCTGCAGCTCGCGGATGATCTGGATGGCCTCCGACAGCATGTCCTGCCGGCGCGCGATGGTCGGCCAGCCCTTCCCGACGACGTGTTCGTTGAGGTTCTCCCCGCTGCCCAGACCCAGCGTGAACCGGCCGTCGGCGAGCAGCTGCAGGGTCGCGGCCTTCTGCGCCACGATCGCCGGGTGGTAGCGCATGGTCGGGCAGGTCACGTAGGTCATCAGCTCGACGCGTTCGGTGGCGTGGGCGACCGCCCCCAGCACCGTCCAGGCGTACGGGGCGTGGCCCTGAGCGGACAGCCACGGGAAGTAGTGGTCACTGGACACTTCGAAGTCGAAACCCACCTCCTCGGCCGACACCGCATAGCGGACAAGGTCTTTGGGGCCACTCTGCTCTGTCATCAGGGTGTAGCCGAAACGCGTCATGGGCTCGGGGTACCCCGACCGGTGCAGAAGAAACGATTGCCGGTCCCGCGATCGGCCGGTTTCGGCCGGCGCGGTGGATATCAGGAGTAACTACCGTTAGCTCAAGATCCCGAGCCGGGGCGAGCTCTCCCCGGCCAGCCCCGCCGCTGACCGACGCGGGGCTGAAGAAGCTGCGCAACGCCGGCCATCTGGGACCGGGGCGGTCTCGTGCGTCGGCGGCCTGGGCAGTTACGCCACGCAGTACGCCACGCTGCTCGGCGGGGGCGCCGACCACGTCATCAACGTCCGCGACAAGGACGCCGACACCGTGCGGCCTGACTCGAATCAGCCACCAGGAGAACACGGCTGGATGCGGTCATCGAGTGCGCGGGATCGGCGGAGTCGATCAGGCTCGTGTTCACGCTGCCGGCCTCCGAGGGCGCGGTGGCGTCGGTCGGGCTCATCGGCAACCGTGTCGACATCCCGTTGTTTCCTTTGGTGGCAAGGGAGTACACCCGTTTCGGCTCGCCGTGGGGAAACGACAACGATCTCACCGAGGTCCTCGCGCTCGCGCAGGCGGGTCAGGTCAAGCATTCGGTCACCCGGGTCCGCTTCGACGACGTCAACGAGGCCTTGGACGCGATCGCCCGGGGCGACGTGCTCGGACGGGCGGTGATCGTCTACGACTGAGGCCGTTGCCGACCGGGCCCGCAACGCGCTGCTCCTGCACGCGGGCTGGCCTGGCCCGGGACCGCCCACGTTGTCAATTCCGGCGGTGATCGACAGGATGGTGCCATGACCTACAACGCCGGCGGATACGGTCCTCCCGGACTACCGGCCCCCGGCGCGGCAACTCCGGGCTATCCCCCACCGGGATACCAGGGGTACCCGCCCCCGCCGCCGTCCTGGCACTCACCCGGACACGCGCCCGGCTACTCCGGTTACCCGGGCTACGGGGGGCAGGCACATCCCCCGTACGGACCCCCGGTCCTCAAACCGGGCGTCGTCCCGTTGCGCCCGTTGACGTTGGCCGACATCTTCAACGGGGCCGTGGCCTACATCCGGGCCAATCCCAAAGCGACGCTGGGTCTGACGACCATCGTCGTGCTCGCCTCCCAGGTCATCGCGCTGCTGTTGTCGTTGTGGCCGTTCGCGTTCACCGGCCAGTTCGCCGAGTCGCTCGACGGTGACGAAGCCTCCACCGAGGTGCTGGTCAGCTGGCTGGCCTCCAGCCTGGCCGCGGCGATCACCACCGCACTGTCCACGACGTTGCTCAGCGGCCTGCTGACCGTGGTGATCGGGCGCTCGGTGTTCGGCACGGGAATCACGATCGGTGAGGCATGGCGCCGGCTGCGCCCACGGCTGTGGACGCTGATCGGGTTCACGGTCCTCAAAACGCTGGCGCTGATCGTGTGGTTCGGCCTGGTGCTGCTGCTGATCGTGGTGACCGTGGCCGTGGTGGACGGGCTCCTCGCGTTTCTCATCGTGGCTCCGCTGGTGCTCGCATCGGTGCTGGCCGCGATCTGGGCGTCGGTGATGCTCACGTTTGCCCCGGCGGCCATCGTGTTGGAGCGGCGCGACATCCTGACGGCGGTGAAGCGGTCGTTCGCACTGATCAAGGGCGACTTCTGGCGGGTCTTCGGCATCTGGCTGCTGGCCGCGGTCGTGGCCCAGTTCATCGCGGGTGCGGTGTCGATCCCGTTCAGCATCGGCGGGCAGGTGGTGTTGACCGCGTCGGCGACCACCACCGCGGCGATGATCTCGATGGTGCTGTTCTCGGTCGGCGGCGCGGTCGGCCAGATCATCACGGGCCCGTTCAGCGCGGGGGTGACGGTCCTGCAGTACACCGACCGCCGTATCCGCGCCGAGGCGTTCGACCTGGTGCTGCAGACCGGTGCCGCAGGCGGGCCGCACGCGCCTGCCGATTCGACGGACGATCTCTGGCTGACCGGCGCGCGGTGACGTGTCGACGATAGACATCGACCGCGACGCGGCGCGGGAGGCGGCACAGAACGAGCTGGCCAAGAACATCTATCCCAAACCCACGCCGATGGACATGCTGCTGGACTGGATCGAGGAGCTGCTCTACCGGCTCACCGCCGCGGCGTCGAAGTTCCCCGGCGGGTGGTACACGGTGGCCGTGCTGGTGGTGCTGCTGGTCGTCGCGCTCGTCGTGGCGATCCGCATCGCACGCCGCGCCATGCGCAGTGAGCGCACTACCGCGGCGCCGCTGTTCGGCGACCACCTGCTCAGTGCCGCCGAGCACCGGGCCACCGCCGAACGCCATGCCGCCGAGGCTGATTGGGCTCCCGCGATCAGGCACCGGGTCCGCGCGGTCGCGCGCAGGCTGGAGGAGGACGGCATCCTCGATGCCGTGCCGGGCCGAACCGCGACCGAGCTGGCCCGCGACGCGGGCCGCGCACTGCCCGCGCTGGACGGTGAATTGTCCACCGCCGCAGAGACCTTCAACGACGTCACCTACGGCCAGCGGCCCGGCACCGAGGCGCAGTACCGGATGATCGCCGCGCTGGACGACGAGTTGGGCAGCCACCCCTCGGGCCCGGCGGCCGCACACCCCGAGACGACCCGTCAGCCGTGGGCCGAGGTGCGATGAGCACCCCCGTCGGGACCACCTTCACCGAGCGCTGGTCGGTGCTGCGCTGGGTGCTGCTGGGGATGGCCGCGATCGTCGCGGTCGCCGCACTGACCACCTGGCTGACCGCACCGCGCCCCGGCGGGCATCTCGATCCGGCTTCGACGTCGGCCGACGGTGCGCACGCGCTGATCACCCTGCTGCGCGAGCAGGGTGTCACCGTGGTGGAGGCCGCCTCGATCGCCGACGTCGAACGCGAGGCCCGCGCAGACACCCTGGTCGTCGCCGGACAGACCTACCACCTGTTCGACGACGAGTTGCTGCGCCGGCTGGCCGACGTTCCAGGGGACCGGCTGCTGATCGCCCCGCTCGGCAAGACCCGGGAGGCACTGGCCCCCGAGCTGCGCCGGACGGACAGCACCGAGTTCGGCGGTCTGGCCCCGGACTGCGACCTGCGCGAGGCCACCCGGGCCGGCGCCGTGCAGTTCGGGGTGGCCGAGACCTTCGACGCGCGAGGCTCGGTCCCGGTGGTCCGCTGCTACGACGGCGTGCTGGCGCGCTACACCGACGACGGGCGCACCGTCACGGTGGTGGGCAGCGACCAGTTCGTGACGAACGCCGGCCTGGCCGAAGAGGGCAACGCCGCGCTCGCGTTGAACCTGACCGGATCCCACCCGCGGATGATCTGGTACGCGCCGCAGCGCAATGAGCCCGGCACCGCCGACGGCGCCGCGTCGTTCACCGATCTCATTCCGCCGCAGGTCAACTGGATGGTCCTGCAACTTGTCCTCGCGGTGGCACTGCTGGCCTGGTGGCAGGGCCGCCGCGTCGGGCCCTTGGTCGCCGAGCAGCTACCGGTCGTGGTGCGGGCCTCTGAGACCGTCGAGGGCCGGGGCCGGCTGTACCGCTCACGGCGGGCCAGGGACGTCGCCGCCGAGTCGCTGCGCACGGCGGCCC
>NZ_BCRS01000166.1 GCF_001552715.1 Mycolicibacterium vaccae NBRC 14118 = CIP 105934
AGTGCCCGGAGCGAGATTCCTGAGCCCTGAGCTGGGGCGCTAGGGTGTGCGCATGCGTGTCGGAGTTCTGGGTGCCAGAGGCAAGGTGGGCGCGACGATGGTGGCCGGTGTCGAGGCCGCCGACGACCTCACGTTCACCACGGGTGTCGACGCCGGGGACCCACTGTCGGCGTTCGTCGACAGCGGCACCGAGGTCGTCATCGACTTCACCCACCCCAGCGCGGTGATGGACAACCTGAAGTTCCTGATCGACAACGGGATTCATGCGGTCGTCGGCACCACCGGGTTCACCGACGAGCGGGTCCGCCAGGTCGAGGAATGGCTCGCCGCCAAACCCGAGGTGTCGGTGCTCATCGCCCCGAACTTCGCGATCGGCGCGGTGCTGTCCATGCATTTCGCCCAGCAGGCCGCCAAGTACTTCGAGTCGGTCGAGGTCATCGAACTGCACCATCCGCACAAGGCCGACGCCCCGTCCGGCACCGCCGCACGTACCGCCAGGCTCATCGCCGAGGCGCGGAAAGGCATGCCACCCAATCCCGATGCGACCAGCACCGGCCTCGACGGCGCCAGGGGCGCGGACGTCGACGGCGTACCGGTGCACTCGGTCCGACTGGCCGGACTCGTCGCGCATCAGGAGGTGCTGTTCGGCACCCTCGGGGAGACGTTGACCATCCGCCACGACAGCTACGACCGCACCTCGTTCGTGCCCGGGGTGCTGCTGGCTGTGCGCAAGATCCGGGAACATCCTGGCTTGACCATCGGGATCGAGTCCCTGCTCGACCTGACATGAGCGACGGGGCGCGCGCACTGCGCACACAGCTGCTGATCGGCTTCATGTGCGTTGCGCTCCTGGTGTACTTCGTGTTGCTGGGGCGCTCGGCGGTGTTCCTGATCTCCTCGGGCGAACCCGCGCCGATCGGACTTGGGCTGGCGATCCTGATCCTGCCCGTGATCGGCATGTGGGTGATGGTGGCCACGCTGAAAGCCGGTCTGGCACACCAGCGTCTGGCGCGGCTGGCGCGCGAACAGGGGATGGAGCTCGACGTCACCGACCTGCCCCGACGGCCGTCGGGCCGCATCGAACGCGACGCGGCCGACGCGCTGTTCGCCACGGTGCGCGACGAAGTGGAGGCCGACCCGGACAACTGGGTGCGCTGGTACCGGTTGGCACGCGCGTACGACTATGCCGGTGACCGCGGCCGGGCCCGCGAGACCATGAAGAAGGCTGTGCTGCTGGAGGAGTCGGCGCGATGAGCGCCACGCTGTTGATCGTCCACCACACCCCGTCGCCGCACTGCCACGAGATGTTCGAGGCGGTGCTGGCCGGTGCCACGGCTCCCGACATCGAGGGAGTCGAGGTGCTGCGCCGGCCGGCGCTGACGGTGTCGCCGGCCGAGATGCTGGCCGCCGACGGCTACCTGCTCGGCACGCCGGCCAACCTCGGCTACATCAGCGGTGCGCTCAAGCACGCCTTCGACTGCGCCTACTACCAGCTGCTCGATGCGACCAAGGGCCGGCCGTTCGGGGTCTACCTGCACGGCAACGAGGGCACCGAAGGCGCCGAACGGGCGCTGGCCGGCATCACCGGCGGCCTCGGCTGGCAGCGGGCGGCCGACACGGTGGTCGTCAGCGGCAAACCGACCAAAGCCGACCTGGAAGCGTGCTGGAATCTCGGTGCGACAGTGGCCGCCACCCTGATGGACTGATGAAGGAGTTCTGATGCCCGGAATCGCCGAATTCGCGTTGGCGGGTGCGCCGATCGCAGGTGGCGCGCTGCTCGGCCTGGCGGCGGGTAACCTGCGCGGACCCGACGTGCGCGGCGCGATCGCCAGTGACATGGACCTCCTCGAGCGGCTCCCGGCTGATCAGGTCGAGCGGCGTGCGGAGTTGCAGCGGACCATCGACATGCGCATCGACGGGCTGATCGCGGCCGCGGACAAGAGCCGGGAGATCAGGGACCTGGCGGTCTCCTACCAGGGAAACTGGCGCGACATCGTGGTGTTCATCTGCGCGATCCTGTTCACCATCGTGTGGTGGAACGTCGAACACAGCCGGACCAACTGGCTCGTCATGTTCGTCGTCCTGATCATCCTCACCGTGCTGGCAGGCATCTATGCCGCCCGCGGGACGTTGCGCGCCGTCGCGACGTATCTGGAGCGCAGGCGGCCCGCGGCTCAGTAGTGGTAGGTGTCCGACGGCGCCGGGAGGTGGGCGGGCGCGTCGACATCGTCGAACTCCGACGGTTCGATGTCGTAGGCGCGCGCCAGCTCCAGGATCTTGTTGGCGCGGGCGATCCGTGGCAGGTCCGAACCGTTGCGGATCTCGCCGCCGTCGCGCTCGTACTCGGTCAGAAACTCTTTGGCCCAGGCGATCTCCTCGACCGACGGGGACAGGCCCTCGTTGACTGTCATGCACTGTTCGGGGGTCAGGCAGATCTTGCCGGTCATGCCGAACTCCGCCGACACCGCGGTGGCCTCGCTGAGGCGTAGCGCGCTCGACCCGACGGTCGGGCCGTCGATCGCGCTCGGCAGATGGGCGGCCTTCGCGGCGATCGTGAAGCGTGACCGCGCGTAGGCCAGCGTCATCGGGTTGTCGCCGAAGCCGGTGTCGCGCCGGAAGTCACCGATGCCGAACGCCAGCCGGAACGTGCCCTTGGCAGAGGCGATCTCGGTGATCCGCTCCAGGCCGCGGGCCGTCTCGACCAGCGCGACGATCGGGACGTTGGGCAGGCGTTTGGCGGTCTCGGTGACATGGTCGACCGACTCGACCATGGCCAGCATCACCCCGCCCACCGAGGTGCCCGCGAGCAGCTCGAGGTCGTCGGCCCACCACTGCGTGCCGAAACCGTTGACGCGTACCCAGTCGGTGTGGCCGTCGGCGAGCCAGCGGGTCACATTCGCGCGGGCCGCGGCCTTGTCCTTGGGCGCCACCGCGTCCTCGATGTCGAGGACGACGATGTCGGCGCGGGAGTGGGCGGCGGCCTCGAACCGCTCGTACTGTGCGCCGTTGACGAGCAGCCAGCTGCGCGCCAGCACAGGGTTGATCCGACGGCCCTGCTCGCCGAACACCGATTCTCCGAAAGTCTGGTCGTACACGCAGCTCACACTAGGTGAGTGCCGAAGAACGAGTGCATGGCGTCCCAGTGTCTGCGCGCCGCGGGCTCGTCGTAGGGGCCGTTGTCGGGGACGGCGAACCCGTGGAATGCCGAGTACCACTCGATGACGTGGTCGACTCCGGCGGCGGTCAATGCCTTGTCCAGCTGCTCGCCGTCCGCGGCGGTGAACGACCGGTCGCTCTTGGCGGCGCCGACGTAGACGGCGGCGCGGATCTGGTCGGCCAGCAGGTGCGGGCTGTCGGCGGCGTCGGTGACCAGTCCGCCGCCGTGGAACGACATGGCCGCCGCCACCCGCTCGGGGAGCCGGCCGGCGACCACCAGCGACGTCCGGCCACCCATGCAGTAGCCGGTGGTGCCGAACGATTCGCCCCGCACCTCGGGACGCCCGACCAGGTAGTCGAAGAACGCGGCCGCGTCCGAGGCCATCACGTCGGGTGTCACCTTCGCGATCATCCCGGACAGGCGACTGCGCTCGACCGGGTCCTCGAACACCGTCGACATCGTGAACGGAGCCCAGTCGCCGTCGCGGTAGTACACGTCGGGCACCAGCACCGCATAGCCGTAGCCGGCCAGCCGGTCGGCCATCGCGCGGAAGGTGGGCCGTGCGCCGCCGGCGTCGGGATACATGATCACGCCGGGCCACGGCCCGCCCGAGTCCGGAGTGTGCAGGCTGACGGGGCAGGAGCCGTCGTCGGTCGTCACGGTGTCGCTGATCCTCGGCATGGGTTCCGTTCTACTCCCGCGGGCGCGACGTAAGCTAGGCCCGTGCCGATCGCCACCCCGTACGAGGATCTGTTGCGTCTGGTGTTCGACACCGGCATCGCCAAATCCGACCGCACCGGAACGGGCACCCGCAGCCTGTTCGGCCACCAGATGCGGTACGACCTGAACGCCGGGTTCCCGCTGCTGACCACCAAGAAGGTGCACACCAAGTCGATCGTCTACGAGCTGCTGTGGTTCCTGCGCGGAGAGTCGAACGTCCGGTGGCTGCAGGAGCACGGTGTCACGATTTGGGACGAATGGGCCTCTCCGACAGGCGATCTCGGACCGGTATACGGAGTGCAGTGGCGGTCCTGGCCGACTCCGTCCGGTGAGCACATCGACCAGATCAGCGCGGCGCTGGAACTGCTCAAGCGCGACCCCGACTCGCGCCGCAACATCGTCTCGGCGTGGAACGTCGGCGAGATCCCGCAGATGGCGCTGCCGCCGTGCCACGCGTTCTTCCAGTTCTACGTCGCCGACGGCCGGCTGAGTTGCCAGCTGTACCAGCGCAGCGCCGACCTGTTCCTCGGCGTGCCGTTCAACATCGCCAGCTACGCGCTGCTGACCCACATGATGGCCGCGCAGGCGGGGCTGGGGGTGGGGGAGTTCATCTGGACCGGCGGCGACTGCCACATCTACGACAACCACGTCGAGCAGGTCACCGAGCAGCTGTCCCGCGAGCCGCGGCCGTACCCGGAACTCGTTCTCGCGCCGCGGGATTCGATCTTCGACTACACCTATGAGGACGTCGTCATCAAAAACTATGACCCGCATCCGGCGATCAAGGCCCCGGTGGCGGTGTGAGCGAACTCAACCTGATCTGGGCGCAGTCCAGTTCCGGGGTGATCGGCCGGGGCAACGGGATCCCGTGGCAGGTGCCCGAGGACATGGCCCGCTTCAAAGAGCTGACGATGGGCCACACGGTGATCATGGGCCGGTTGACGTGGGAGTCGCTGCCAGAGAGGTTCCGTCCGCTGCCGGGCCGCCGAAATGTCGTAGTGACCCGGCAGGCTGACTACATGGCTGACGGAGCAGAGGTGGTGACGTCCCTGGAGGACGCCCCGCTGGACGATGCGTGGGTGATCGGCGGGTCGCAGATCTACGGGCTGGCGCTGCCCTTGGCGACGCGGTGTGAGGTCACCGAGGTGGACATCGACCTGCGCAGGGAGGACGACGACGCGCTGGCGCCCGTTCTCGACGAGAGCTGGATCGGCACCGAGGAGGACTGGCGGGACAGCTCGTCGGGGCTGCGGTACCGGTTCTACACCTATAAGAGGCGATGAAACTCACCGCCGCGCAGGCGCGGCGGGTGGCGGTGGCGGCCCAGGGCTTCCACGAGGCCGCGCCGGCCGGACCGGTCACCCGCGCGCATCTGAAGCGGCTGATCGCGCGCCTGCAGGTGCTGCAGCTGGACTCGGTGTCGGTGGCGGTGCGCGCGCACTACGCACCGGTGTTCAGCCGCCTGGGTCCCTACGACCGCGAACTGCTCGATCGAGCCGCATGGGGCCATTCGGCGCGGTCGCCCCGGCTGCTGGTCGAGTACTGGGCGCACGAGGCCGCGCTGATGGCCGTCGACGACTGGCCGCTGCTGCGCTGGCGGATGCGCGAGTACGAGCACGGCCGGTGGGGCAGGGAGATCGTCAAGAAGAACGCCAAGCTCGCCGAGTCCGTGATCGACGCGGTGGGCGTGCTGGGGCCGTCCACGGCCGGGCAGATCGAGGCGTACCTGGAGTCCGAGCCACGGGGCCGCAAGGGTCCGTGGTGGGACCGCAGCGACACCAAATGGGTGGCCGAGGCGTTGTGGTCGGCCGGCGTGCTGACGACGGCGACGCGGGTCGGCTTCGCGCGGCACTACGACCTGACCGAGCGCGTGCTGCCCGCCGAGGTGGTCGAGCGCCGGGTGGACGAGCCCGACGCGGTGCGCGAGCTGGTGCTGCGGGCTTCCACCTCGCTCGGGGTGGCCACCGAGGCCGACCTTCGGGACTACTTCCGGCTCAACGCCCGTCAGGTCAAACCGGCCGTGGCCGATCTGCTGGCCGCCGGTGAGATCGAGCAGGTCGAGGTCGACGGCTGGGCCGCGCCGGCCTACCTGCGCGCCGGACAGACCGTCCCGCGCCGGGACCGCGGCACCGCGCTGCTGTGCCCGTTCGACCCGCTGATCTTCTTCCGGCCCAGGGTCGAGCGGCTGTTCGGCGGATTCCACTACCGCATCGAGATCTACACCCCGGCGCCGAAGCGGCGGTACGGCTACTACGTGTGGCCGTTCCTGCTCGACGGGGATCTCGTCGGCCGCGTCGACCTCAAGGCCGACCGGACCGCGGGGGCTCTGCAGGTCCTCGGCGCGTTCACCGAGGACGGCCGGGACCCCGCGTACGTCGCCGCCGAGTTGGCGGCCGAGCTGAAGTCGATGGCGGGCTGGCTCGGGCTCACCGACGTGACCGTGGGGGAGCGCGGCGACCTGGCCCCACGCCTGCGCACCGCGTTGGCGGTCTGAACCCGATCGGTGGCCGTCTGCCGATCCCCGGGTGGCTCAACCGTGCAGGTTAGGCTCACCCGATGGCCGAGATCGCGCCGCTGCGCGTGCAACTGATCGCCAGGACGGAGTTCACCGCGCCGCCGGACGTGCCGTGGAGCACCGACGCCGACGGGGGGCCCGCGCTGGTCGAGTTCGCCGGCCGCGCGTGCTACCAGAGCTGGAGCAAGCCCAACCCGCGCACCGCGACCAATGCCGCCTACGTGCGTCACATCATCGACGTCGGTCATTTCTCGGTGCTCGAGCACGCGTCGGTGTCGTTCTACATCACCGGAATCTCGCGGTCCTGCACCCACGAGCTGATCAGGCACCGGCACTTCTCCTACTCGCAGCTGTCCCAGCGCTACGTGCCCGAGCAGGACTCGCAGGTGGTCGCACCCCCGGGAATCGAGGACGACCCGGAGCTGATGGCACTGTTCACCGAGGCCGCCGACGCCGGACGGGCCGCCTACACCGAATTGCTCGCGCGGCTGGAGGCCAAGCTCCTCGATCAGCCCGGCGGCGGTTCGGCCGTCCTGCGGCACAAACAGGCCCGCCAGGCCGCCCGCGCCGTGCTGCCCAACGCCACCGAGACCCGGATCGTCGTGACCGGGAACTACCGGGCGTGGCGGCACTTCATCGCGATGCGGGCCAGCGAGCATGCCGATCTGGAGATCCGGCGCCTGGCCGTCGAATGCCTGCGTCAGCTCATCGACGCCGCACCACAGGTGTTCTCGGACTTTGAGATCGCGGTGCTGGCCGACGGCACCGAGGTGGCGACCAGCCCGCTGGCCACTGAGGTCTGAGCGCAAAGGCATTCGTAAGGCGCGAGGGTGACCGGGTAATCTTGTTGCCCGTGAGTAACAGCGGATTCGACGCCCGAGCCCGGTTGGGCACCCTGTTGACCGCGATTGTTACCCCGTTCAAGCCCGACGGCTCCCTGGACACCGACACCGCGGCCCGGTTGGCCACCCGCCTGGTCGACGCCGGGTGCGACGGCCTGGTGGTTTCCGGCACCACCGGTGAGTCGCCGACCACCACCGACGACGAGAAGCTGCTGATGCTGCGCACGGTGCTGGAGGCCGTCGGCGACCGCGCGCGGATCATCGCCGGCGCCGGCAGCTACGACACCGCGCACAGCGTGAAGCTGGCCAAGGCCAGCGCCGCCGAGGGCGCGCACGGTCTGCTGATCGTCACGCCGTACTACTCGCGGCCGCCGCAGGCCGGCCTGCTCGCCCACTTCACCGCGGTCGCCGACGCGACCGAGCTGCCGAACGTCCTCTACGACATCCCGCCGCGGTCGGTCGTGCCGATCGAATGGGACACCATCCGCACGCTGGCCCGCCACCCCAACATCGTCGCGATCAAGGACGCCAAGGGTGACCTGCACGGCGGCGGCCAGATCATCGCCGAGACCGGGCTGACCTATTACTCCGGCGACGACGCGCTGAACCTGCCGTGGCTGGCGGTCGGCGCGGTGGGCTTCATCAGCGTGTGGGGTCATCTCGCCGCCGCCCAATTGCGGGACATGATGGCGGCCTTCGCGTCCGGTGACGTCGTGACGGCCCGCAAGATCAGCGTCTCGCTCGGACCGCTGGCGCAGGCGCAGGCGCGTCTGGGCGGGGTCACGCTCTCCAAGGCCGGCCTCCGGCTGCAGGGTTTCGAGGCCGGAGATCCGCGGTTGCCGCAGATCCCGGCCACCGACGCCCAGCTGGAGGCTCTGGCCGGCGACATGCGCGCCGCCGGGGTGCTGCGGTAGTGAACTCCGAGCTCAACGCACCGGCGCCGCTGGCGCCCGGCGGCCTGCGGGTCACCGCGCTCGGCGGCATCGGCGAGATCGGCCGCAACATGACCGTCTTCGAGCATCTTGGCCGGCTCCTGGTCGTGGACTGCGGCGTGCTGTTCCCGACCCACGACGAGCCCGGCGTCGACCTGATCCTGCCCGACCTGCGTCATGTCGAGTCACGGCTGTCCGACATCGAGGCGGTCGTGGTCACCCACGCCCACGAAGACCACATCGGGGCGATCCCGTTCCTGCTCAAGCAGCGTCCCGACATCCCGATCGTGGGCTCCAAGTTCACCCTTGCGCTGGTCGCCGAGAAGTGCCGGGAGCATCGGCTGTCCCCGAAGCTCGTCGAGGTGGGCGAGGGGCAGAAGAGCACCCACGGCGTGTTCGAGTGCCAGTACTTCGCGGTCAACCACTCGATTCCGGGCTGTCTGGCCATCGGCATCCACACCGGTGCCGGCACCGTGTTGCACACCGGTGACATCAAGCTCGACCAGCTGCCGCCGGACGGCAGGCCCACCGATCTGCCCGGGATGTCGCGCCTCGGCGACGCCGGCGTCGACCTGTTCCTGTGCGACTCCACCAACTCCGAGATCCCCGGTGTCGGGCCGTCGGAGAGCGAGGTCGGGCCCGCGCTGCACCGGCTCATGCGCGGCGCGGACGGCCGGGTGATCGTCGCGTGTTTCGCGTCCAACGTCGACCGCGTGCAGTCGATCGTCGACGCCGCGGTCGCGCTCGGCCGCAAGGTCTCGTTCGTCGGGCGCTCGATGGTGCGCAACATGGGCATCGCGCGCGAACTCGGCTACCTGCGGGTCGCCGACGACGACGTCCTCGACATCGCCGCCGCCGAGATGATGCCCGCCGACCGGCTGGTGCTGATCACCACCGGCACGCAGGGCGAGCCGATGGCCGCGCTGTCGCGGATGTCGCGCGGCGAGCACCGCAGCATCACCCTGACCCAGGGGGACCTGATCATCCTGTCCTCGTCGCTGATCCCCGGCAACGAGGAGGCCGTGTACGGGGTGATGGACGCGCTGGCCAAGATCGGCGCCCGCGTCGTCACCAATGCGCAAGCGCGGGTACATGTCTCGGGTCACGCGTATGCGGGGGAGCTGCTGTTCCTCTACAACGGGGTGCGGCCGCGCAACGTCATGCCGGTGCACGGAACCTGGCGGATGCTGCGCGCGAACGCGGCGCTGGCCGCCCGCACCGGGGTGCCGGAGGAGAACATCGTGCTCGCCGAGAACGGCGTCAGCGTCGACCTGGTGGCCGGGCGGGCGAGCATCGCCGGCGCGGTCCCGGTCGGCAAGATGTTCGTCGACGGCCTGGTCACCGGAGACGTCGGCGACGCCACCCTCGGTGAACGGCTCATCCTGTCGTCGGGGTTCATCGCGGTCACCGTCGTGGTGCGCCGGGGCACCGGCACACCGGCCGCGCCCGCGCATCTGTCCTCGCGGGGCTTCTCCGAAGACCCCAAGGCGCTCGAACCGGTGGCCAGGAAGGTCGAGTCGGAACTGGAACACCTGGCCTCGCAGAACATCACCGATCCGTCCCGCATCGCCCAGGCGGTGCGGCGCACGGTGGGCAAGTGGGTCGGCGAGACCTACCGGAGGCAGCCGATGATCGTCCCGACCGTCATCGAGATCTGACCCGCATCGAGATCGGACTGAGGGGGCGTCAGATCGCCTCCAGGCGGTAACCCAGGCCGCGCAGCGTGACGAACCGGTTGGCGCCCAGCTTGCGCCGCAGGTACCGGACGTAGACGTCGACGACGTTCGAGCCCGGTTCGTGGTCATGCCCCCAGACCTGGTGGAGCAGGTGTTCGCGGGTGAGCACCTGGCCCGGGTGCCGCAGGAAGGTCTCGGCCAGCTTGCACTCGCGCGCGGACAGGTCCACGGCGTAGTCGCCGACGTGTGCGCGGCGGGTGCGCAGGTCCAGGAGCAGGTTGCCGTATTTCAGCATCGGCGGTGCGGGGACCCGGCCGGTCGTCAGTCGCAGGCGCACCCGGGTGAGCAGATCTTCGAAGCGGAACGGTTTGGCGAGGTAGTCGTCGGCGCCCGCGGCAACGGTGGCCACCGCCTCGGCCACATGGGTCCGGGAGGTGGTCAGCACGATGACCGGCAGCGGGCTGCCCTCTACCCGCAGCCGCCTCAGCACCGAGAAGCCGTCGAGTCCGGGCAGGCTGGTGTCGAGCAGCAGCAGGTCGAAGGCACCGGCGCGGGCCAGCGTCAGCGCCGAAATCCCGTCGACCACCACGCGCACGGCGAAACCCTGGGCCGACAGCCCCTTCCGGACGAAGGTCGAGACCCTGGGCTCGTCCTCGGCGATCAGGATGGCGGGCATGGCCCGGTTCGTCTCCGGTCGCCCGCGACGTCGTCCCTGAAGTCGCCCGCGACGGCGTCCCTGAAGTCGCCCATGACGTCCCCCTCGTGCCCACCGACCATTGGCCGACGGGCTCCCAGAGACCGGGCAACGCTCTGGCCGGCGACTGGCTCGACGAGCCCCCCGACACTGTCCGATGCTACGCCGACCTGTCGGGACGGCGGCCGACTCAGCGTTCGGCCAGCACCGTCCACTCGATGGGGGAGGCGCGTACGGTTCGCCCGGTCGGGCGGATGTAGGTGTCGCGGAAGTAGCTCGGCCCCGCCTGCTCGACCAGGCGCCAGCCGTGTTCAGCCAGCCGCTCGCCGACCAGCTCGGGCACCATTCCGGACCGCCACACCTGGCGGCGGCCGCGGAACCGCCGATACACGGCGTCGGCCCCGTGCAGGTCGGCGCCGTCGATGAAGTCCTGGCGGATGTAGGTGAAGATCAGCCGGCTGCCGGCCGCGGCGCTGCCCAGCTGGGCCAGCGTGGCGTCGACCGCCTCGGGGCTCAGGTACTGGGTGACGCCCTCCCAGATGAAGAACGTGCGTTGCTCGGGACGGTAGCCGTGCTTCTCCAGCGCCGGGATCAACGGATCCTGCTCGAAATCGGCCGGAACCAGGCGCACCGACGCCGGTGTTCCGCCGAGCACCCGTTGCAGCACGGCGGCCTTGCGGTCGATGTTGACCTGCTGGTCGACCTCGAACACCGGCAGGTCGCCGTGGCGTGCGATCCGGCAGGCGCGGGTGTCCAGGCCCGCGCCGAGCACCACCACCGAATCGGTGACGTTCAGCGGATCCGACAGGCGTTCGTCGATGTAGCGCTTGCGGCACGCGATGCCGGCCCACAGTCCCGGCCCGGACCGCTCGGTGGCCGCGTGCACGGCCCGGCGGACGACCCCGGAGCGGGTGGCCTGCACGAGCATGCGCAGGTGCGGGGGCAGGAACGATGCCGCGAGGTCGTCATCGACGAGTCGCCGCGGCGCCGGTTCGTTGTGCTCGATCGCCGCCAGCACCATCGGCCCGAAGGCGGTCTGCGCGGCGGCGTTCGGGGCAGTCATCGTTTATTGATATACCCCGCGTCGACCGGCAGCGTGATCCCGGTGACGTAGCGGGCGGCGTCGGACACCAGCCAGAACGCCGCGTTGGCGATGTCCTCCGGCTCCAGCGCCGACACCGGCAGCGCGTTGCCCATATCGGGCCCGCCTTCGCTCTGCTGTGCCATCCCGTCCAGCCAGGAGCGGGTGAACTCGTTGTCGATCATCGGCGTGTTCACCGCCGAGGGGTGCACCGAGTTCACCCGGATCCTGTAGGGGGCAAGGAAATTGGCGTAGACGCGCATGATGCCGACGATTCCGTGCTTGGCGGCGGCATAACCCACCGAGCCTGCCATCGGGGCGCCGAGGCCGATGAGGCCCGCGACCGAACTGGTCAGCACGATCGATCCGCCGTTGCCGAACTTGATCATCGGCTTCATCGCGACGTCGATGGTGTTGTAGACGCCGGTGAGGTTGACGTCGATCACGTCCTGCCACGCGTCGCTCGCGGCCATCGGTGCGATGCCGGCGTTGGCGATCACGATGTCGAGGCGGCCGCCCAGCTTCGCGGTGCCGTCCCGGACGACGGCCTTCACCGCGTCGCGGTCGCGCACGTCGGCCTGGTGGGCGACGATCCGCGCGCCGGCGTCCTCGACGAGTTTGACGGTGGCGGCGAGGTCCTCCGGGGTGGCCAGCGGGTAGGGGACCGAGTCGATCTGCGCGCACAGATCCAGCGCGATGATGTCGGCACCCTCGGCGGCCAGCTTCACCGCGTGCGCGCGGCCCTGACCCCGGGCGGCGCCGGTGATGAAGGCGACCTTGCCGGTCAGCTCACCCATGACGCCCCGCTACGGCCGCAGCCGGCCCTTGGCCGGGTCGCCGGCCACCACGGGCTGGAGCACCTTGATGTCCGGCGCCCCGTCGAGCAGCTCGCCGACCGTGCCGAACAGCGTGGCCACCGCGGGGGCGGCGCTGTGCTGCTGCAGCGCGTCGCCGTCGGCCCACTGCTCGACGAACACGAAGGTGCCGTCGGCCTCGTGCAGCGCGTAGAGATCACAGCCGGGTTCGCCGTGCACGGCCTCGATGGCGGTCTGGCACGCGGTGCGGACCGCGTCCACGGAGTCGGGCTTGGCCTTCATGGTGGCGACGACGACGACGGGCATACGGGCTCCTCGCAGCAAAAGTTCTGGACAGCTGTCCACCTTACTCAGCGAACGTGCCGCGGGTCACACCGGCTCATGTGCAGGTCAGGCCATCGTCACCAATCTGTGACCAGTGTGGCAGATGGTGCATTTGAGACCTTTGGGACTAGGCTGGCTCCCATGGCGAGTAAGACCGCAGCGCGTTCCGCAGCCCGTCCGAGCAGGGCAAAGGCGCCTTCGCGGGGCGGGTCCCGGTCGTCTCGGCCTGCGGCCCCGCGTCGCAAGCCGCCGCGCAAGCGTCCGTCCCCGGTGGCCGCGGCCGGGACCGC
>NZ_BCRS01000167.1 GCF_001552715.1 Mycolicibacterium vaccae NBRC 14118 = CIP 105934
CCGGGATGGCGGCGGGCGCGCTGGCCGGCGTGGTGTCCGGGTCGGGGCCGACCTGCGCGTTCCTGTGCCCGTCGGCCGGTGCCGCGGTCGACGTCGGCACCGAACTGGCCGGCGCGGGGGTGTGCCGCACCGTCCGGGTGGCCAGCGGGCCGGTGCAGGGCGCCCGGGTGGTACCGAGCCCGTCGAACGCTGGTTGAGCCTGCAACAAAAAGTGTGATGCACGCCTCAATACCTGCGCCCGTTTGGCAGCTACTTAAGAGTTGCTTAAGATGATCGACGGTGAGTGACAGCGGTCGAGCAATGGACGCATCGGTTTACCCCACCGGTCTGACCGGGGGGCCGTTGACCGGTGTCGGTGCGGCATTCGAGCGCGCTCGCGCAACATCACCGATTCGAGACACAACCGCTCCCCAAATGTTTGCGCGCCTCCGTGAAAAGGGCGCTGATCAGGCGGAGCATGGCAAACGGGCATGTGCACCGGGGCAGATGTCGGCGAGGAGGTCGTCGTGAGCAGATTCACCGAGAAGATGTATCGCAGTGCCCACACCACCGGACGGGGCATGGTCACCGGAGAGCCTTATGAGCCGGTCCGCCACACCTGGAGTGAGGTGCACGAGCGGGCGAAGCGCATCGCGGGCGGCCTGGCCGCCGCGGGTGTGGGTCTCGGTGACGCCGTCGGCGTCCTTGCGGGCTTCCCGGTCGAGATCGCCCCGACGGCCCAGGGGCTGTGGATGCGCGGCGCCAGCCTGACGATGCTCCATCAGCCCACCCCGCGCACCGACCTGGTGATGTGGGCCGAGGACACCATGAACGTGATCGGCATGATCGAGGCCAAGGCTGTCATCGTGTCCGAGCCCTTCCTCGTCGCGATCCCGGTGCTCGAGGAAAAGGGCATCAAGGTCCTCACGATTTCCGACCTGCTGGCCTCCGAGCCGATCGAGCCGATCGAGGTCGGCGAGGACGATCTGGCGCTGATGCAGCTGACCTCCGGATCGACCGGATCTCCCAAGGCGGTGCAGATCACCCACCGCAACATCTACTCCAACGCCGAGGCGATGTTCATCGGCGCGCAGTACGACGTCGACAAGGACGTCATGGTCAGCTGGCTGCCCTGCTTCCACGACATGGGCATGGTCGGCTTCCTGACCATCCCGATGTACTTCGGCGCGGAGCTGGTCAAGGTCACGCCGATGGACTTCCTGCGGGACACCCTGCTGTGGGCCAAGCTCATCGACAAGTACAAGGGCACGATGACCGCGGCGCCGAACTTCGCCTACGCGCTGTTCGCCAAGCGGCTGCGCCGGCAGGCCAAGCCCGGCGAGTTCGACCTGTCCACGCTGCGGTTCGCACTGTCGGGCGCCGAGCCCGTGGAGCCGGCCGACGTGGAGGACCTGCTGGACGCGGGCAAGCCCTTCGGCCTCGATCCGGGCGCGATCCTGCCGGCCTACGGCATGGCCGAGACCACGCTGGCCGTGTCGTTCTCGCCGTGCGGTGCGGGCCTGACGGTCGACGAGGTCGACGCCGATCTGCTCGCCGCGCTGCGCCGCGCCGTCCCCGCGACCAAGGGCCACACCAAGCGCCTCGCCGAGCTCGGCCCGCTGCTCACCGATCTGGAAGCTCGCGTCATCGACGACCACGGCAACGTGATGCCGCCGCGCGGCGTCGGCGTGATCGAGTTGCGCGGTGAATGCGTCACGCCCGGCTACATGACCATGGGTGGGTTCATCCCGGCGCAGGACGAGCACGGCTGGTACGACACCGGCGACCTCGGGTACCTGACCGAGGACGGCAACGTGGTGGTCTGCGGTCGCGTCAAGGACGTCATCATCATGGCCGGCCGCAACATCTACCCGACCGACATCGAGCGGGCCGCCGGTCGCGTCGAGGGTGTGCGTCCGGGCTGCGCGGTCGCGGTGCGCCTTGACGCCGGGCATTCCCGCGAGACATTCGCCGTCGCCGTCGAGTCCAACAACTGGCAGGACCCCGCCGAGGTGCGCCGCATCGAGCACCAGGTGGCGCACGAGGTGGTCGCCGAGGTCGACGTCCGGCCGCGCAATGTCGTCGTGCTGGGCCCGGGCAGCATCCCGAAGACGTCGTCGGGCAAGCTGCGCCGCTCCACCTCGGTCTCGCTGGTCACCTAACCCGCGAGCGTGCGTGTCTGCGGCCGCCACGCCGCAGATTCTCGGCATTTCACGCACGCTCACCGGCGCCCAGGGTGACCGCCGGCAGGTACTCGCTGACCAGGGTTCGGTGCCACCACCGGCGTTCCTCACGCAGTTCCCGCCAGGTCGTGAACCGGTACTCGTACAGCCGCGCCCGGATGAATCGCGGCGGCGCTTCGGGAAACGGATTGTGCCCGAGCAGACGCAGAGTCGCGGCATCGTTGCGCAGCAGGCGCACGACCAGCGGCCGGAACCAGTCGCGGGCGTAGGCCGGTGACAGCGCCGCGAACCACATCAGCCAGTCCAGGCGCAGGTGGTAGGGCGCCCACTGCCGGGGCATCCGGCGTGGGTCGCCCGGCTTTCCCTTGAAGCCGTACTCCTGCCACACCGTCTGCTCGGTGGGTTCGGGGTCGTCGGTCCCTTCGAGGATCACCTCGTACCGGATGCGTCCGATGCTGCCGAACGCGCCGTAGGTGTTCACCAGGTGGAGCGGGTTGAACGACGCGTTCATCCGCTGCCGGCGTCCCAGCATGTTGCGCACGGGCAGGTAGCTCAGGACCACAGTCAGCGCGGTGGCGGCGATCACCAGTGCGACGAACCACGACGGCGTCGGCCCGGATGCGGCCGGGGGAGCCGGCACCGCCCCCACCCGGGCGAGGACGCTCTGGTCGACGGCGCTGAACGCGAGGACGATCGTCAACCAGTTCAGCCACGCGAAGTTCCCGGACAGCACCAGCCACAACTGGGTGACGATCACGATGCCGGCAGCCACTGAGGCCACCGGCTGCGGAGCGAACAGCGCGAACGGCACCACCAGCTGGGCGACGTGGTTGCCTGCGACCTCGACCCGGTGCAGGGGCCTGGGCAGGTGGTGGAAGAACCAGCTCAGCGGCCCCGGCATCGGTTGGGTCTCGTGGTGGTAGTCCAGGCAGCTCAGGTCGCGCCAGCACGGATCGCCGCGCATCTTGATCAGGCCGGCGCCGAACTCCACCCGGAACAACAACCAGCGCGCCAGCCACAACGTCAGCAGCGGCGGTGCGATGTCGTCGTTGCCCAGCAGCATGGCCAGGAAACCTGCCTCCAACAGCAGTGACTCCCAGCCGAATCCGTACCAGCGCTGCCCGACGTTGACGATCGACAGGTACAGAACCCACAGCGCCAGCCAGGTCAGCATGGCTGCCCACAGCGGCACCAGGTCGCCGCCGCCCGCCACGAGCGCCGCCGACAGCGCCGCGCCACTCCAGCACACGACGGCGAAGAAACGGTCGGAGTAGTGCAGATGGAACACGCTCGGGGAGACCCGGAACGACACCTGCGCGACGAACCGCGGCACCGGGAGCATTCCGTGTTCGCCGATCAGGGCGCGGAACTGGCGGGCGGCGCCGACGAACGCGATCAGGTAGATCGCCGCCACCCCGCGTTGCAGAACCTCCCGGGCCGCCCAGTACCCGGGCGCGTCGAACCAGTCCCAGTGCATGTATCCAGTACACGCAGCGCGGCGTGGCCGGTAAAGCGTTCGCCCGATGTCGGTGTGCGGCGATACCGTCGGCGTCATGGAATCGGCGATCGAGGCCATCGATCTGGTCAAGCGATTCGGTGACGAGACCGCCGTGGCGGGCGTCAGCTTCGCGGTACCACCGGGCACGGTGTTGGGCCTGCTCGGTCCCAACGGCGCGGGCAAGACCACGACCGTGCGCATGATGACGACGCTGACCGCCCCGACCAGCGGCACCGCGCGGGTGGCGGGGTACGACGTGCGCACCCACCCCGACGAGGTCCGGCGCCACATGGGGCTGACCGGTCAGGTCGCGACGGTCGACGAGCTGCTCACCGGACGGGAGAACATCCGGATGATCGGCGGGCTCTACGGTATCCGGCGCAAGGATCTCGACAGGCTCGGCGATCAACTGCTGCACCAGTTCTCGCTCACCGACGCCGCCGACCGGGTGGTGAAGTCCTACTCCGGGGGCATGCGGCGCCGCCTCGACCTGGCGGTCAGTCTGCTGGCCTCACCGCCGGTGCTGTTCCTCGACGAACCC
The DNA here is from genome assembly GCF_001552715.1 of Mycolicibacterium vaccae NBRC 14118 = CIP 105934. Classification (GTDB taxonomy): domain Bacteria; phylum Actinomycetota; class Actinomycetes; order Mycobacteriales; family Mycobacteriaceae; genus Mycobacterium; species Mycobacterium vaccae. The sequence goes on from NZ_BCRS01000167.1 coordinate 4,202, forward strand.
ACCACCGGCCTGGACCCGCGCAGCCGCAGCGAACTCTGGGAGGTGTTGCGCAGCCTGGTCGCCGAGGGCACCACCTTGTTGCTCACCACGCAGTATCTCGAGGAAGCCGACCAGCTCGCCGACAACATCGTGGTCATCGACCGCGGCCACGTCATCGCCGAGGGGTCGCCGCTGGAGCTCAAACACCAGGCCGGCCAGGCCAGCCTGGTGGTCACCGTCGCCGACACCGCCGATCTCGAGGCGACGCGGAATCTGCTCGGTCAGACCGGCGCCGAGGTGTTCGTCGACGCCGCAGCCCGGCGGCTGACCGCCCCGGCCGACGGGCTGGCGGACATGATCCGGGTGGCGGGCCTGCTGCACGAGCGCGGCATCACCGTCGACGACATCGGGCTGTCGCGGCCCAGCCTGGACGACGTGTTCCTGTCGCTGACCGGGCACCGTACCGAAGACAGTGAGGAGGTCGGCGCATGACCGCGCTCGACAGCAAGCCGCAGGCCGCGGTGCGTCCGCAGCCGGTGCCCATCCGGCCCACCAACCTGGCGCAGCAGTCGTGGATCATGGTCAAGCGCAACATGATCCACACCAAGCGGATGCCCGAGATGCTCAGCGACGTGACCGCGCAGCCGATCATGTTCGTGTTGCTGTTCGCGTTCGTGTTCGGCGCGTCGATCACCAACACCGGGGGTGCGTCCTACCGGGAGTTCCTGCTGCCCGGCATCCAGGCGCAGACCATCGTGTTCTCGGCGTTCGTCGTCGCGGCGGGCATCACCGCCGACGTCGAGAAGGGCATCATCGACCGGTTCCGGTCGCTGCCGATCTCGCGGTCCTCGGTGCTGATCGGCCGGAGCATCGCGAGCGTGATCCACTCCTCGCTGGGGGTGCTGGTGATGGCGCTGACGGGCCTGGCGATCGGCTGGCGGATCCGCAACGGAATCGGTGAAGCCGTGCTGGCGTTCGCGCTGCTGCTGTTGTTCGGCTTCGGGATGATCTGGTTCGGCATTCTGATCGGCTCGCTGATGCGCACCGTCGAGGCCGTCAACGGCGTGATGTTCACGGCGCTCTTCCCGGTCACGTTCCTGGCCAACACCTTCGTGCCGACCGAGCCTATGCCGCACTGGCTGCGGGTGATCGCCGAGTGGAACCCGGTGTCGTCGCTGGCCCAGGCGATGCGCGAACTCTGGGGTAACGGCGGCCCGGCGCCGGCGAGCGCCCAACTGCCGCTGCATCATCCGGTGCTGGCGACGATCCTGTGGTCGCTTGTGCTGACGGCGGTGTTCGCGCCGTTCGCGCTGTACGCCTACAAGCGGCGGACCGGCGGCTAGGCGGGGTCGTCACGAGGCTGAGTATGGTCTACCATACTCAGCATGGTGGACAAGCTCCCGGCGCGGCTCGCGCAACATCCCACGGTGCGCGCGGCGCGGTCGCGCCCGGCGGCCGAACCCGGCGTCATCGACGGCGAGTGGCTGCGCGCGGTCTGTCTGGACGCCGGCGCGGACGACGTCGGGTTCGCGGCGGTGAGCGACCCCGCGCTGAGCTCGGAGCTGCCCCATGTCCACGAGGCCCTGCCGGGCGCGGTCAGCTACATCTCGCTGGTGGTGAAGATGAACCGCGACAACGTGCGGTCCACCGCGCGCAGCGTGGCCAATCAGGAGTTCCACCGCAGCGGTGAGCTCGTCAACGAGGCGGCGCACCGCATCACGCGGGTTCTTCAGGACGCCGGGCATCGCGTGGTCAACCCGTCGGCCACCTTCCCGATGGAGATGGACCGCTACCCGGGGCGGATCTGGGTGGTGGCCCACAAGCCCGTCGCGGTCGCCGCCGGTATGGGCGCCATGGGCATCCATCGCAACGTGATCCATCCGAAGTTCGGCAACTTCATCGTCCTGGGCACCGTCATCGTCGGCAGTGAGATCAGCAGTTACGATGCGCCGCTGGACTATTCGCCGTGCCTGGAGTGCAAGCTGTGCGTGGCCGCATGTCCGGTCGGTGCCATCAAGAAGAACGGTGACTTCGACTTCGTCGCGTGCTCGGTGCACAACTACCGCGAGTTCATGGGCGGCTTCACCGACTGGGTGGAAACCGTCGCCGACAGCGCCGACGGTGCCGATTTCCGCTCACGCGTGAGTGATTCGGAGAACGCGTCGATGTGGCAGAGCCTGTCGTTCAAGGCGAACTACAAGGCCGCGTACTGCCTGGCGGTGTGCCCGGCGGGGGAGGAGGTGATCGCGCCGTACCTCGACGATCGCAAGGGGTTCATGGACCTGGTGCTCAAGCCGCTGCAGGAGAAGGTCGAACCCCTGTATGTGCTCGCCGAATCCGACGCCGAAGCGCACGCGGTCAGGCGCTACCCGCACAAACCGGTCAAGCGGGTGGGCAGCGGCATCCGCGGCCTCTGACCAGTTCTGCCGAAACCGCATTCCACGCGGCCAAATCGCGAAAAGGGCCGCGTGGAATGCGGTTTCGGCAGAAGGGGTGGATCAGGTCCAGGCGTGCACGGTGTTCTGTGCAGGCTCAAGGCCGTGGGCGATCAGCAGCTCGGTCGCGTCGGCGGCCTGCTCGATGATCGTCGGAACCTCTTTACGCTCAACGCTGTTGAAGTTCTCCAGCACGAAGGTGGCGCCGGACTTCTGGCCGGGCGGTCGGCCGATGCCCACCCGAACCCGGTGGAAGTCGTTGCTGCCCAGCGCGGACGACACCGAGCGCAACCCGTTGTGACCGGCCACGCCGCCGCCGCCCTTGAGCCGGATGCGGCCGAAGTCGATGTCCAGCTCGTCATGGATGACGACGACCTCAGCCGGTGCGACCGAGTAGAACTTGGCCAACGGTCCGACCTGGCGGCCGGATTCGTTCATGTACACCCTCGGCTTCGCCAGCACCACCGAGCGGCCCGCGAGCCGCCCGGTGGCCACTTCGGCGCCGGACTTCTTGTGCACCTTGAACTTCTCGCCCATGCGGTCGGCGAGCACGTCGACGACCATGAAGCCGATGTTGTGCCGGGTCGTCGCGTAGTTCGGTCCCGGGTTGCCCAGGCCGACGACGAGTACCGGTTCGGCCACGAGGGGTCTGCCTACTCGGACTCGGAGGCGGACTCGCCCGCCGCGGCCTCAGCGGCCTCGGCGGCCTGCTCGCCGACCGACGCGCCGCCGCCCTCGGACTCCAGCTCCTCGGCGCTCGGCGCCGCGACGATGTTGACCACCAGGGTCTCCGGATCGGAGATCAGGGTGACGTCCTCGGGCAGCTCGATCTGGCCGGCCAGGATCTGGGTGCCCTCTTCGGCGCCTTCGACCGACACGACGAACTGCTCGGGGATCGACTGGACGTCGGCCTCGATCTCGATGGTGTTGGCGTCCTGGGTGACCAGCGTGCCCGGGGTGGCGTCACCCTCGAGCACGATCTGAACCTCGACGGTGACCTTCTCGCCGCGGCGCACCACCAGCAGGTCGGCGTGCTGGATGTTGCGGCGGATCGGGTGGATCTCCAGGGCCTTGGTCAGCGCGAGCTGCTCGGTGCCGTCGATGTCGAGGGTCAGCACCGCGTTGGTGCCGGTGTGCCGCAGCACGGCGGCGAAGTCACGCGCGCTCAGCTCGAGGTGCTGCGGGTCGGTGCCGTGGCCGTAGAGGACGACGGGCACGCGGCCCTCGCGGCGGGCGCGACGCGAGGCGCCCTTGCCGGTCGAGGTGCGGACCGTCGCGGTCAGATTGTTGGGGGCGTTCTTGGCCATGATGTGTGCTGCTCCTGTGCCGGTGGTCGGTATCGGGCACGGCCAGGGTCGCACTTCGGTGAAGTCGTGGGTTCCCGTCGATAACGGCGGCGCTGCGCAGTGCAGGCCACCCTCGCCGTGACGCGTCCTCGAGGGTAGCTCAACCCGGGATCAGAGCGGAAATCCGACCCCTGTGAGCTGCGCGGTCCAGTCGCTCATGGTCAGCGGGCCGGCTTGGGCTTGGGCACGGCGACGGTGAACCCGCGGATGATCTCCTCGACGTCGGGTCCGTCCTCGGCGGCCTTGTCTGCGAATCCGGTGACGGTGAACTGCACCAGGTAACGCTGTTCGTCGGGCGGCGCGCCGGTGGCGATGACGATGCGGTTGTAGCTGTGCATCCGTGTGCCGCTGAGGTCGTAGCTGCCCTCGATCATTGACGACGGGAACTTGTTGAAGTCTTCGGTCGAGGAGTTGAGCTCGCGGAAGTTCTCCGACTGCAGCGCGTCGACGTTGGCGTGGGTCAGCGCTTCGGCGACGTCGAAGTCGCCGTCGAGTTGGAAGACCATCAGCATTGCGGTCGGGTAGGTGGCGCCCTTGGCGATCATCCTGGTGCCCGGCGCGAGGTTGGAGTTCCGGTAGGGCTGCCACCCCTCGGGGGTGGGGATCGACACCGTCAGGTCGGTGAGCATGTCGGGGGCCACGGGCTCGCCGATGACACCGGCGCGTTCCAGGAATGTGGCGATGGGGATCGCGTCCTCGGTGGCCGCGGCCGGGGCGGCCGAGGTGGTGGTCGGCGTCGACGACCACACCGACTGGTAGTCAGGAGTCCCGGTCGCGCAACCCGCCACCGCGAGCATCGCCACGGCCGCCAGCGCCGGCCGGAGGCGAACTGTCACAGAATCTCTCGGACGTTGTCGAGCGGGCGGGCCAGCCGGGTGCCCTTGTCGGTGACCACGAACGGGCGCTCGATGAGGATCGGGTGTTCGGCCATCGCGTCGAGCAGCTCGTCGTCGGACGCCGATTCCAGGCCGAGCTCGGCGTAGAGGGATTCGCGTTTGCGCACCGCGTCGCGCACCTCGATCCCGGCGTCGGAGATCATTGCCGCGAGTTCGTCGCGCGACGGCGGAGTCTTCAGGTAGAGCACGATCTCCGGCTCGATCCCGTTGTCGCGCAGGAGATCCAGCGTCTTGCGCGAGGTGGAGCACTTCGGGTTGTGGAGAATGCGCGCTGAGGCCATCTACGCCGACCCGTCGAAAAGGCTTGTCACCGAACCGTTGTCGAACACCGCGCGGATGGTGTTGGCCAGCAGCGGCGCGATGGACAGCACGGTCAGCTGCGGGAAACGCTTCTCCTCGGCGATCGGCAGCGTGTTGGTGACGATCACCTCGCACGCGCCCGAGTCGGCGAGCCGTTCGCGCGCCGGGTCCGACAGCACACCGTGCGTCGCGGCGATGATCACGTCACCGGCGCCGTCCTGCTTGAGCAGCCGCACTGCGCCGGCGATGGTGCCGCCGGTGTCGATCATGTCGTCGGTCAGCACGCAGGTCTTGCCGCGGACGTCACCGACGACGCGGTTGGAGACCACCTGGTTGGGCACCAACGGGTCACGCGTCTTGTGGATGAAGGCCAGCGGAACGCCGCCGAGGGAGTCGGCCCACTTCTCGGCGACGCGCACGCGCCCGGAGTCGGGGGAGACGACCACCATGTCGCGGTCGGAGTAGTGCTCGGCGATGTAGCCGGTGAGCAGTTTCTGCGCCCGCATGTGGTCGACGGGTCCGTCGAAGAAACCCTGGATCTGGTCGGTGTGCAGGTCGACGGTCACGATCCGGTCGGCGCCGGCGGTCTTGAGCAGGTCGGCGACCAGGCGTGCGGAGATCGGTTCGCGACCGCGGTGCTTCTTGTCCTGCCGGGCGTACGGGTAGAACGGCAGGATCGCGGTGATCCGCTTCGCGCTGCCGCGCTTGAGCGCGTCGATCATGATCAGCTGCTCCATGAGCCACTGGTTCAGCGGCGCAGGATGGGACTGCAGGACGAAAGCGTCGCAGCCGCGCACCGATTCGTCGAAGCGGACGAAGATCTCTCCGTTGGCGAAGTCGCGCGCCGTCTGCGCGGTCACCGGAACGTCGAGCTCCTTGGCGACCTGCTCGGCCAGTTCGGGATGAGCCCGGCCCGAGAAGAGCATCAGGTTCTTGCGGTTGTCGGTCCAGTCGTGGCTCACGGGGCTGCCCTCGGCGTCGGCGGTGAATACGAGGCCATCGTACGGAGCGCTCGCACGCCTACGTTGGCGGGTTACCAGAATGCCAATAAACAGTGACCGAGCGCTACTCGCCGGTAGCTTCGGGGTGCTCCGCGCCGGTGCGGTCGGCCGCCCTGGCCGCCCTGGCCGCCTCGGCCGCTGTGGCGGCCTTGCTGCCCGGTCGTTTGCGGGCCACCCAGCCTTCGATGTTGCGCTGGGGGCCCGCCGAGACGGCCAGCGCGCCGGGCGGGACGTCCTCGCGCACGACGGTGCCCGCGCCGGTGTAGGCACCATCCCCGACGGTCACCGGCGCGACGAACATGGTGTCCGAGCCGGTGCGCACGTGGGAACCGATCGTGGTGCGGCTCTTGGATTCGCCGTCGTAGTTGACGAACACGCTGGACGCGCCGATGTTGCTGTGGTCGCCGATGTCGGCGTCACCGACGTAGGTCAGGTGCGGCACCTTGGTGCCGGTGCCGATCGACGTGTTCTTGGTCTCGACGAACGCGCCGAGCTTGCCCGCCGCGCCCAGGCGGGTGCCCGGACGCAGGTAGGTGAACGGACCGACGACGGCTTCATCGCCGATCACCGACGAGGATCCGTGGGTGCGCACGACCTGTGCCCGGTCCCCGACCGTCACGTCGGTCAGCGTGGTGTCCGGGCCGATCTCGCAGTGCGCCCCGATCGACGTCGCTCCCAGCAACTGGGTGCCCGGGCGCACCACGGTGTCGCGGCCGATCGTGACGTCGACGTCGATCCAGGTGGACGTCGGGTCGATGACGGTGACGCCGGCGCGCTGGTGGCGTTCGACGATGCGCCGGTTGAGCACCGCGGCCAGCGCGGCCAGCTGCACCCGGTCGTTGACGCCGGTGACCAGTGCGGTGTCGTCGACGTGCTGGGCGCGCACGGCGCCGCCGTCGGACCGGACGATCGAGATCACGTCGGTCAGATACAGCTCGCCCTGGGCGTTGTCGGTCTGCAGCCGGCTCAGCGCCGAGCGCAGCGCCGTGGCGTCGAAGGCGTAGACACCGGCATTGACCTCGGTGATGGCCTGCTGGGCCGGGCTGGCGTCGGCCTGCTCGACGATCCCGGTCACCTCGGCGCCCTCGGCTTCGGAGGTGCGCAAGATGCGTCCGTACCCGGTCGGGTCGGCCAGCGTCGTGGTCAGCACCGTGGCCACCGCACCCTGGTCGGTGTGGGTGGTGATCAGGTCGGACAGGGTTTCGGTGTCGAGCAGCGGCACGTCGCCCGCGGTCACCACGACCACGCCGGTGAAGTCGGCGGGCAGCGCGGCGAGCCCGCACTCGACGGCGTGCCCGGTGCCGCGTTGCTGATCCTGGATCGCGATCTCGACGTCCCGGCCCAGCGTCTGGCCGATCTCCAGCGCGGCCGGGCCCACCCGCTCCCGGTCCTTGCCGACCACGACCACCAGGTGACGCGGTGCCACCGCGGTCACCGAGTGCACGGCGTGTGCCAGCATGCTGCGCCCGGCCAGGGTATGCAGGACCTTGGGGGTGTCGGACTTCATCCGGGTGCCCGCACCTGCCGCAAGTATCACGACCGCGGCGTCACGCATAGATGTCCTTCCGGATCGCGGAGCTGCCTCGGCATGCCTCGCTGCTCCGTCGCCAGGACTCGAACCTGAACTATCTGAACCAAAATCAGAGGTGCTGCCGATTACACCACGACGGACCGGTCACGAGGTACGCGTGCGACTCTAACCCACCGCCCGTGGGACTCACTGCGTCGCGAGCTGCTCCGCCTGGTGCGCCCCGAACGGCCTGGCGGCCAGCACCGTCACCTGCTGGGTGCCGCCGTTGGGCAGCTGGTAGGTGCGCTGCTGTCCGGGCGTCGCGCCCAGGAGTGCGCTGCCCAGCGGGGAGTTCACGGTGTAGACGTCGATCTCGGCGTCCGCGGTGCCGCGGGTGCCGAGCAGGAACGTCTCGGTGTCGCCGGTGTCGTCGAAGCGCACGGTCAGCACCATGCCCGGCTCGGCGACCCCGTCGTCGGCGGGGTTGACGGCGTGGTCGGCCCTGCTCAGCAGTTCGTGGATCTGCCGGATGCGTTCCTTGCGGGCCAGCCAGGCGTCCACCACCTGGTCGGCGCGGTCGGATTCGTCGGCACCCGCCGGGTTGGGCACGGCCATCAGCGCGGCCAGTTCCTGCTCCAGGCTGTGGCGGGCCTGGGGGGTCATCCAGATGGATTCGGTGGTCTGCACGTTCGGTTCCTTTGTCCGGTGGGAGTGATCGTCGTCAGGGGCGGGGTCATGCCGCCGCCCCTGACGACCGGGAGACCCTCGTCAGAGGGGAAGAGTCAGCGGCTGGGCGTGGTCGCCGGGTCGTCGCCCGCGCAGCGGGTCGAACGGGCGCGCCGCCTCGGGCTGTTTGCCGGTGACGATCTGCTCGGCGAGCAGCCGGCCGGTGGCCGGGCCGTGGGCCAGGCCCCACATGCCGTGGCCGCCGGCCACGTACACGTCGCCGGCGAGTTCGCCGATCAGGGGCAGGCCGTCGTCGGTGACCGGGCGCGGCCCGACCCACAGGTCGGTGCGCTCGTCCCAGCGCACGCCGTCGAACAGCGGCGTGGCCGACGCGATGATCGCGTCGATGCGGCGGTGGGCGATCGGTTCGGACGGGCGGCGGAACTCCATGGTGCCCGCGACCCGGAGGCCGCCGCGGTACGGCGTGCACGCCACCCGCGCCTCGGGCAGATAGATCGGGCCGGGCAGCGGGCGGTCCACCGGCACGGTGAACGAGTAGCCGCGGCCGGCCTGCAGGCCGACCCGCACCCGGCGCCCGGTCAGCTCCGGCAGCCAGGCCCCGGTCGCCAGCACGACCGCGTCGGCGCGCAGCGGTTCTCCGGCGCGCAGGTCGAGCCGCACGCC
>NZ_BCRS01000168.1 GCF_001552715.1 Mycolicibacterium vaccae NBRC 14118 = CIP 105934
TGAGGCCGGTCCCGGCGGCGCTTCCGGCGTCATCCCCGGCGGTCCCGCAGGTGCGGCCGGACCGGGTGGCGCCACCGGCGCGATCCCCGGCGGTCCGGCCGGCACCGCAGGACCTGACGGCGCCGCCGGCTGTATCCCGGGCATCGGGTGCGCCACCATTCCCGCGCCGTGATCTGACGCCGCGTGATCTGACTGACTGAGTAACACCGTCTCTCCGGAAGGGTCGGGCCCCCAGGGGCCCGGCCCTTCCGTGCTCTTCAGCTAACGTGTGGCGGGACACGAGGAGGTAGCCACAGTGGCTGAGGCCGGTTCCGCGGGACGACGTCTGCTGATCAAGAACGTGCGAATCTTCGACGGTCTCTCCGACCGGGTGGTCGACGGCCACGTGCTGGTCGAGGGACGCACCATCGCCGCGGTGGAGACATCGCCGGTGGCCGAGACCGACGGGACCACCGTGCTCGACGGTGGCGGGCGCACCTTGATGCCCGGCATGAGCGACGCGCACATCCACCTCGTAGGGATGGCCAACACGCTGCTCGACCTCGCGATGGGATCGCAGACCCATCTGGCCGCCGCCACGCTCGCCGCGGCGAAGGACACGCTGCTGCGCGGCTTCACCACGGTGCGCGACATGGCAGGTGACACCGCGGGCATCAAGAAGGTCATCGATGCCCGTCCTGAGCTGGGCCCGCGGATCTACCCGAGCCAGGCCGCGATCTCCCAGACCGGCGGTCACGGAGATTTCGGTTTCGTCTACGAGACGCCAACCGCTCTGGGCGGCAATGAATCCCGCGCCGAGGAGATCGGCTTCATGCGGGTTGCCGACGGCGCCGACCGGGTATTGGCCGCGGTCCGCGAACAGCTGAAGCTGGGGGCCTCCCAGATCAAGCTGATGGTCGGCGGCGGCGCCGCGTCGCTGTACGACCCGCTCTACACGGTGCAGTTCACCGAGCCGGAACTACGGGCCGCGGTGCAGGCCGCCGAGGACTACGGCACCTACGTGGCCACCCACGTGTACAACGTGACGGGGATCCGGCGTGCGGTGGAGGCGGGCGTGAAGTCCATCGAGCACGGGCACCTCGCCGACGAACCCACCATCGCGATGCTCGCCGAGCGCGGGGTGTGGCTCTCGACGCAGCCCTTCGCCGAACACGACCACAGCTTCCTCAATCCCGACAGCGCCGAGAAGAACCGCGAGATCTGTGCGGGCACCGACCAGCTGTACACCTGGGCCACCAGGCACGGGGTGAAAGTCGCGTGGGGAACGGATTTGCTGTTCGAACCCGACCGCGACGACCTGCAGAGCGCGATGGCCGTCCGCCTCGGTGACTACATGAGCACGGTGGACGCATTGCGGCTGCTGACCTCCGGCAACGCCGAGCTGTTCCGGCTGGCCGGCGAGCGCGACCCGTACAAGGCCGCCCGCCTCGGCGAGATCACCCCGGGAGCGTGGGCCGACATGTTGCTCGTCGACGGAGATCCGACCACGGACCTGGCCCTGCTGGGCGACCCGAAGGCCAATCTCGCGGTGATCGTCAAGGACGGAATCGTCGTCAAGAACCAACTGCCTGCCCTACCGTGACGGGGTGACCGCCCGGGTTCCCGCGACATTGCTCGACGGCCGCACGGTGATCGTGACCGGCGCGGCCCGCGGCGTCGGCAAGGGCATCGCCTCGGCGCTGGTCGAGCGCGGCGCGTCGGTGCTGGCCGTCGATCGGGACGCCGAACTGGTGAACCAGACGGCCGAACAGCTGGGGCCCGCGGTGCGTCCACTGGTGGCCGATCTGCGCGAACGGGACTTCGCACCGCGCATCGTGGCGGCCGCGGTCGATGCGTTCGGCGCCGTGCACGGTCTGGTGAACAACGCGGTCGCCTCCAACGAGCCGAAGCCTTTCCAGGACATCACCCGGGAGGACTACGACCTGGTCTTCGACACGGGGCCGCGGGCCACCTTCGAGTTGATGCAGGCGGTGTATCCGGTCCTTGTCGGCAACGGCGGAGGCAGCATCGTCAACCTCGGCTCAGGATCGGGCACCATGGGCAAACCGAAGTTCGGCGCCTACGCCGGCGCCAAGGAGGCGATCCGCGGAATCTCCAAAGCCGCAGCGATGGAATGGGCCCGCGACGGAGTCCGCGTCAACGTGGTGTGCCCGTTCGCCGAGTCGGACGGTATCCGGCTGTGGCGGGAGATGGCACCCGAGGCGTACGAGCGCAGTCTGCGGAGCGTGCCGATGGGGCGGCTCGGCGACGTCGGCACCGACATCGGGCCCGTGGTGTGTTTCCTGCTCAGCGACGAAGCGTCGTACGTCACCGCGCAGACGATCATGGTCGACGGTGGGACGACCGGCTTCCGTTGAGCCGGGACACGCAGTAGCCGCCGAGAACCTCGACCATCGGCCCGATCCGGGTCAGCTCGTGGTGCCCGTCGCGCGAGAAGAACTCGAGCAGATAGTTCCGCGGGCCGGCACGCACGCCGACACCCAGCACCGCGGAGTAGCCGAGCCGGGCCAGCAGAGCCACCTCGGCCGGGTCGGAGTCCGCCAGGTCGACGGCCGCAACGAACGTCGTGCCCTCGGTCACCGCGCGGGCCGAGGTCGGATACCGGGCCAGCTCGTACGTGGACGGTCCGAGGTCGGTCAGCACCCACAGCCCCGATTCGTCCCGGCGCACGCTGTCGACGCCGCGCACCGTCCGCAACGCCGCACTGCCCGGGGTGTGCTCGGAGACCGCCCACGCCGCGACGCCGGTCACCAGCTGCACCTGCATCGCGAGCAGTTCCAGCGCCGCCGTGACGGTCAGATCGCTGTGCTGGGAGAACATTTCGAGCACCATGCCGGGCAGCAGGTCGGCCGAGGGTCGGTCCTCGGTGACCCGGCGGTTCACCGGGGCCGGCACCGCCGGGGCCGGCTCAGCGGTGCTGTAGTGCGCGGGGCCTTGTCGTTTGGCTTCCATCAACGCGGCGTCGGCGGCGGCCAGAAGCGCGTCGCCGTCACCGATCTCGGGGCCGGCTACCGCGGCACCCCAGGACACGGTGACCGCGGTGGTCACCTCGGCGCGGATGGCCGCCGTGGCGTCCATGGCGAAGACCTGCGCCGAGGCCAGCGTGGCGTCGGGCAACAGCACGCAGAACTCGTCGCCGCCCAACCGGGCGGCCACCGCACCGTCGATCGCCGACGTCAGCCGGTGCAGTTCACGGGCCACCCCGCAGAGCAGTCGGTCCCCCGCCGGGTGGCCCTCCCGGTCGTTGATTCGCTTGAAGCCGTCCAGGTCGCAGATCAGCGCTCCGGGATAGGCTGTGCACCAGTCGATTTCACTCAGATGTCGGTCGATCGCGCGGCGGTTGGCGATACCGGTCAGCGGATCCTCGAACGCGTACCGCCACACCGTGCTCAGTTGTTCGGAGCGACTGATCGCGACCGCGGTGTGCGTGGCGATCGCCTGCAGCAGTTGGGCGTCGCGGTGATCGAAGTCCCGGCCGTCGGCTCGTGTCGCCGAGATCTCGCCCCATGCGGTGTCGCCGACCATCACCGGGACGGTCAGCCCGGGGCCCGGGGTCGCCGGCTCGCCGACGTCGACCAGCACCTGGATCGCGTCCCGGTCCGGTTCTGCCCTACCGATCAACAGCGACGCCGCGCCCAGCGCCGCCATGGCCTGTTCGGCGATGACTTCGAGCACCTCGTCCAGGCGGTCGGCCCGGGACACGGCCTCCGAGATTCTCAGCAGGGACGTCAGCTCACGCAGATCCGCGGGCGCGTCGGCGATGCTCGCGTCGCAACCGACGCCGCCACCTGTCCCAGCCTGCACTGATCCCCCCATGCACCGACGAAAGCGCTGCGCGGGTAATGCTACTCACATCCGGCCGACGTCGCGGGTGGTCAGCGCACGCCGGTGCCGGGTAGCCTGCCGAGCTGTGCAGCCGATACCCGTGATCGCGTTGACCGGCTATCTCGGCGCGGGCAAGACGACGCTTCTCAATCACGTACTACGCAGCCCCGACGCTCGAATCGGCGTGGTCATCAACGACTTTGGCGAACTCAACGTGGACGCGGGCCTGGTGACCGGTCAGATCGACGAACCCGCGTCGATCGCGGGCGGGTGCATCTGCTGCCTGCCCGACGAGGGCGGACTGGACGTGGCGCTGGCCCGGCTCGCCGACCCCCGGCTGAAGCTGGACGCGATCATCGTCGAGGCCAGCGGGCTGGCCGACCCGGTGGCGGTCTCTCGCATCATCCGGTTCAGCGGCGTGGACGGGATTCGCCCGGGCGGCGTCGTCGACGTCCTCGACGCGGCGACCCACTTCGACACCGTGGATCGCGACGCCACGCCGCCTGCGCGCTACGCCGCGGCCACCCTGGTCGTGGTCAACAAGCTCGACCAGATTCCCGAGGGGGACCGCGCCGAAGCCCTCGAACGCATCGAAGGCCGGGTCCGCGAACTCAATCCGCACGCCTACGTGGTCGGCGTCACGGCCGGTCGCGTCGATCCCGCACTGCTCTACGACGTGGCCGGCGACGCCGACCATGTCGGGCAACTCACCTTCCGCGAGCTGTGGTCCGATGCCGGGACCGCCCCGCAGGACCATGACCATGACCATGACACCACCCACGCGGATGCGGTGACCGTGACCACGCAGGGCTGCGTGGATCCCGGCGCGGTCATCGGCCTGCTGGAGGAGCCGCCCGCCGGGGTGTACCGGATGAAGGGCACGATCGCGGTGCGCTACCGGACCTCCACCCGCACCTACAGCGTGAACGTGGTGGGGCCGACGGTCCACGTCGCGGTCGCGCCGTCGACCGCGGTGGCCAACAGCCTGGTCGCGATCGGGATGGGCCTGGACACCGCGGCGGTGCGGGACCGGATGAGCGCGGCGCTGACGCCGGTACCGGGCGCCGCCCAGGCGCAGGGTGTACGGCGACTCCAGCGTTACCGCAGGCTGAGCATCTGACTCGGCGATACTGAGCCGATGGTCGATCGAAACGTTCTGGGCGCACCGCTGGAGCCCTGTGGGACCGAACCGATGACGGGCTTCTACCGGGACGGCTGCTGCAGCACCGGCGACGAAGATCTCGGCAGGCACACCATCTGCGCGGTGGTGACCGCTGAGTTCCTCAGCCATCAGCGCTCGATCGGCAACGACCTGTCCACGCCGATGCCCGCCTACCGGTTTCCCGGCCTGGTGCCCGGCGAACGCTGGTGCGTGACCGCGCTGAACTGGCTACGGGCCCATCAGGACGGGTTCGCCTGCCCGGTGGTGCTGGCCTGCACCCACGAGCGCACCCTCGATGTGGTGCCGTTGGAGGTGCTGCACCGCTACGCCGTGGACGTGCCCGACGATCCGGCGGGCTTGTGACGTTTCCGCTGCGGAGCGGGGCTTCCGGTCCATATGATCATGATTTATGTCGCCGCCCCGGGCCGTCCGGACCGCCCGCGCCACCCTGATCGCCGGCGGCGCGGCGGCGCTCGCCTCCGCGTGCCAGTTCTCGATCGGCGGCGGGCTGGATTACGACAAGCTGGAGAAGGCCATCGCCGAGGAGCTCAACAGCAGCTACTCCTCGATCGGCAGGCAGGTCTCCGGCGTGGAGTGTCCGGAGCAGTCGCCGGAACCCGGCAAGGGTGCGACCTTCGACTGCACCGCCGAGGTCGACGGACAGCGCGTCCGGGTCGAATCCACCGTCACCGACGACGACTACAACGTGGACTTCAGCACCAGGGACACGCTCTACGACTTGCCCAGCACCGCAACGGCGTTGACGGACGATCTGTCGAATCAGCTCGGCTTCCCCGTCACGGTGGACTGCGGCGTAGGGCTCACGGCCGTCGAGATCGGCAACACCTTCGACTGCACGGCCACCGACGGCGGCGGTCAGGAACGGGTGCTCCGGATCACCGCGGAACCCGTCGGCGAGAACGACAGCTGGGAACTGCTGGAATAGCCCGCTGGGAGCGGCTGGTTAGCTGTCGGTATGGCATCGGTTCTGACGGTGAACACCGCGACCTCCCCGGTCGACCTCGGCTCCCGCAAGTCCGGGATCGACAAGCGGCCCAGTGCCGAACCGCTGGCCGTCCGCGCGCCCGGCCCGCGCAAGGGCGGCCTGGGCAGCGGTGTGGTCGGTGACTCGGTGTGCGACAGCAAGTATCACGGCGGCGACGATCAGGCCGTCTACGCCTATGCCCGCGAGGACCTCGACCACTGGGCGGCGCAGCTGGACCGCGAGCTCACCAACGGCATGTTCGGGGAGAACATCACCACCTCCGGGGTCGACCTGTCGGCCTGCCTGATCGGGGAACGCTGGACCGTCGGGGACGACGGACTGCTGCTGGAGGTCACCAGCCCGCGCACGCCGTGCCGGACGTTCGCCACCTGGCTCGACGTCCGGGGATGGATGAAGACGTTCACCGCCGCCGGCCTGCCCGGCGCCTATTTCCGGGTGATCGAGCCGGGGACCATCCGGGCGGGCGACCGCGTCGAGGTGGTGCACCGCCCCGACCACACCGTGACGGTCGGCACCGTGTTCCGGGCGATGATGGGTGAACGCGCGCTGCTGCCCGAGCTGGCCGTCGCCGACGCGCTGCCCGACAAGATCAAGGCCAAGGTCGCAAAAGCGCTGTGAGCTGAATCCCATTCGGCGGTATCGTGCGCCGCGACGGTTTCTCTTTTGCTTGCTCGGGAACGCATCACGGTGATGGATGACGCGATCGAACTGACCTCTGCCACACATCTCGCCGCCACCGCCGCCTGGATCGGCGGTGCCGTGGCCATGGCCTATGGGCTCGGCCTGGCGGTGTCCTGGCTGCTGCAGCGACTGGGCCGGCGCAGCGCGGTACTGGCCGACGTCGCTCAGCTGACCCGGATGCCGCTGCGGGCGACCCTGGTGGTCATCGCGGCCTCGGCGGCGGTCACCCGCACCACCGACGAACAGGCCGGCTGGCGCGGGTGGCTGGACCACACGCTGGTCATCGCGCTCATCGCGATGCTGACCTGGGTGGTGGTGAGCCTGATCCGGGTCGCCGAACGCCAGGTGATCGCCCGGTTCGCCGGCGGCGACGAAGGTCTGACCGACGCCGACCGGCACCGCCGCAAGATCAAGACCCAGGTGACCGTCCTGCGGCGGTTGGTGGTCGCGATGGTGGTCGTGCTCGGCATGGCCGCGGCGCTGATGACGTTCCCGGCCTTCAGTGACATCGGCAAGACCCTGTTCGCGTCGGCCGGTGTGCTGACGGTGGTCGCCGGCCTGGCCGCGCAAACCTCGCTCGGCTCGGTGTTCGCCGGCATCCAGATCGCGTTCTCCGACGCCATCCGCGTCGGCGACGTGGTGGTGCTGGAGGACGAGTGGGGCCGCATCGAGGAGATCACGCTGACCTATGTCGTCGTGCACCTGTGGGACGAGCGACGGCTGGTGTTGCCGTGCACGTATTTCACCAACACCCCGTTCCAGAACTGGACCCGCAACGCCACCGAACTGCTCGGCACCGTCGAGCTCGACGTCGACTTCACGGTCCCGTTCGACGCGATGCGCGCCGAGCTGGACCGGATGCTGCACGCCAACGAGAAGTGGGACGGCCGGGTCGGCGTCCTGCAGGTCACCGACGCCGTCGACGGTCTGGTCCGGGTGCGCATCCTGCTCAGCGCACCGAACGCAGGCGCGGTGTTCGACCTGCGCTGTGACATCCGGGAGGGGATGGTGTCCTGGTTGCAACGCACCAATCCGGGCGCGTTGCCCCGCAAGCGGATCGAGCACCAACGCGACGCCGGCCGGTTTGACGACTCGGCGCTCCGCCGGGATGCCTCCCAGGCCGATTCGGGCCTGTTCAGTGGCAGCGCCCGGGCCGAGCGCCGGGGCCGCGCGTTCGACCACGCCGACGACGACACCGACCGCGACAGCGTGCTGGCCGGTATGCGGTATCACCGGTGACCAGCGACCGCACCGAGCGCGCGGTGGCCGCCGCGGTGCTCGCGGCCCGCGATCTCGGGCTCGACGTCGAGCGCGGCGAGGTGCTGCACGACGTGTTCTCCGTCGTCGTCCATCTTGTGCCCGAGCCGGTCGTCGCCCGCGTTCCGGTGGTGCTGACGGCCGGCACCGAGCCGGCTCGACAGGCCGCGCGCCAGCAGCGCGAACTCGACGTCGTGGACTGGCTGGACCGCCGGGGTGTCCCGGTGGTCCCGCCGTCACCACGGGTGCCCCGCGCCCCGGTCCGCCGCGACGGGTTCTCCATGACGTTCTGGGAGCTGGCCGACGTCGCACCCGACCACGAGGCCTACCGCGGCGTGGCCATGTCCTACAGCGCCGAGCTGCACCGCGCGCTGGCCGATTATCCCGCGGAGCTGCCGTTCCTGGCGCCGTTCAACGACGGACTGCCCGACATGCTCGCCGCACTCGGCACCGCCGACGGGGTGACCACCGCCGACGTCGATCGCGCCCACACCGAGTTCGAGACGCTGCGCGCGGTGTTGTCGGACCGGGCCGCGTTCGAGTCGGCGTTCCCGGGTGTACCGGTGCAGGCGGTGCAGGGAGACGGCCCGTCGCACAATGTGATCCGTACCCGGTCGGGAATCAAGTTCGCCGACTTCGAGGACATCACGTGCGGGCCGGTGGAATGGGATGTCGCGCTGCTGGACTCACAAGCAGTCGATGAATATGACGCTGCGGCAAAGACTCTCGGGATGCGGGTGACCGATCCCGAGATCCGCCGGGTGATGGACTACGCACGCCGGCTCCAGTTCGTCGGTTGCATGACGCTGGTCCCGCAACTGCCCGTGCTCGCCACCGGACTGGCCGACACACTGGATCAATGGCGCAGCACGCCGCCGTTGCGCTGATCCGAAGTACGAAAGTCCTTACGCGGGAAGGTCATAGTCCATCGGCGGGCCGTCCGGGCCGAGGGCGCCCTGGTCGGTGACCGCGGTGGCCACCGCGACCCCGTCGTGCACGACACCCAGCACCAGGACATGGCTCTTCGTTCCCGGCGCCCCGATCTGGGCGGTGTCGGCGGTGATCCGGAACGTGGTGGTCCGACCGTCGGGTGTGCTGGTGGTCAGCGAGTCCGGCGTCGCGGCGATGATCTGGCCCGCCTGCTGGATCTGCTGCGGGGCCGCCGCAGCGGGGGCCGCGGCCACCGGCGGGGATTGCTGCGCCACCGGCGGGGATTGCTGCGCCGCCGGCGCAACCTCCGGCGAAGCGATCGACGAGGTCCACAGCCACCCCGCCGCGGCCCCGGCACCCATCAGAGAAACCGTGGTCAGACGGTATCTGAGCTGGTCATGTCGGCGGGTACGCCGGTGCCGTCCGCTATGCCGGGTGGCGGTCATATCTTTGGTATCCGTCCCGCAGTAGTTCGCTGTCGAGGGCCGACTACCCGCCGACAGCACTGCCCGAAACGGATATGCGAGAGCCGTCACCGTTTTGCATTCGACCGTGGCCGTCACGACTGCTGCCGCCAGGCCCTACCGCCAGGCGAAGACCGGCTGCTCCAGCTCGTCGACGGGGTCGGGCCGGCCCTCCAGGCACAGCCACCGCAGCTGCAGCAGCACCGCGCCGGTCGGCGCGTGGATCAGGTCGTTGCCGAGCGGGATCTGCACCACGGGTCTGGGACTCTCCGGGATGGTGATGAACCGCGGCGAGTCCTCACGCAGCAGCTGATGCAGGCCGACGCGGTAGACCGCGACCACTTCGTCGGGCGCGGGCCGGGGATCGAGTCGGCCGCCACCCCAGATCACGACCGGGGTGATGACGTAGCCCGACCGGGTCGGGTAGTCGTCGAGCAGACCCAGCACCGCGGACCCGGGCAGCCGCACCCCGACCTCCTCGTCGAGTTCGCGCAGCGCGGCATCCACCACCGTCTCCCCCGGGTCCAGCCGCCCACCCGGCAGCGCCCACTGCGCCGAGTGCGACGAGAGCCGGGATGCCCTGCGGCACAGGAAGAACGCCGCGCCCCCGGACACGTCGACCATGCGGCCGTCGAGATCCTCAGGCATCGGGCGGCCGGCGATCCAGTCCTCGACGGGCGCCGGGTCCACCCGGTCCTCGCCGACCTCGGAGTCGACGAGTACCACCGCGACCGCGGCGTGGCGCTTGGCCGGGTCGGTCACCGTACGGCGGGTGTGGCCCGCCAGTCGCTGCCGGACCTGGTCACGCAGGCGGGCATCGTAGGAGATCGTCACCGCTCGAGAGTAGACAGCCGGAAACGGTGATTTAACCGCGCGGCCTGGGGTATCGCGCAGACATGGAATCACTCGCAACGCAGACCGAGGAGCAACTCGGCGGCGCCCGCAGTGTGCTGGTCCGCCAGAAACGCGACCATGTGGAACTCGACCGGTTGATCGAGGCGGTCGAGGCCGCCGACGGCGCCCGTCGCCAGGAACTGCTGACCAGGCTGTGCCGCCTGGTCTTCCCTCATGCCTTCGCCGAGGAGTCCGTGCTGTGGCCGGCCATCCGCCGGGTGCTTGCGGACGGAGATCAGCTCACGCTGGAGATCGAACGCGAACACCAGGAGATCAACGAGCTGTTCACCGAAGTGGAGCGCGCCGGACCCGACGAGCAGCGTCACCGCGTGCTGTTCGAGCGCATCGCCGAGCTGCTGCGCCAGGATGTCCGCGACGAGGAGGACGTGCTGCTGCCCCGGTTGCAGGCCGCACTGCCACGCACGCAGCTGGTCGCGCTGGGCGCGGCCTGGGAGGTGGTGCGTCGTACCGCACCGACGCGGCCGCATCCGGTCGTCGCGCGCCGACCGCCTGGCAATGTCGTCGCCGCGCTGCCGCTGACCGCGATCGACCGTAGCCGCGACCGGCTGGACCAGCTGTCACGGCACACCGACGGAACGCTCGGCTCTGTGGCACAACAGTTCTCGGCAGGCCTGGCCCGACTGGCCGGCGCGCTGGAGCACATTCCGCCGCTGACCCGCGGCGAACGGCCCGAGACGCACAGCCGGCGTTGATCAGGCGCTGCCGAAGATCAGCGCCACGTTGTGCCCACCGAACCCGAAGGTGCCGCTCATCGCGCAGCCCAGCGGGCCGCGCCGTGGTTCGCCGGCGACGATGTCCAGATCGATCTCCGGGTCGACGATCTCCAGGTTCAGCGTCGGCGGCACCACCGAGTCGCGCAACGCCTGCACCGTGAGTATCGCTTCGAGCGCGCCCGCGGCGCCCATCGAATGCCCGAGTGCCGCCTTCGGGGCCCACACCGCGGGGTTGTGGCTACCGAAGGCCTTCCGCAGCGCGCGCGCCTCGGACAGGTCGCCGCCGCGGGTGCCCGCCGCATGGGCGTTCACGTGGTCCACCTCGTCGGGCTGCACTCCGGCGGTGCGCATCGCCCGGGTGATCGCGGCGGCCGCCAGCTCACCGTCGGGGTCGGCTTCGATCATGTGATGGGCATCGGCGGTGACCCCGACACCCATCATCCGGGCCAGCACCGGGGCGTTCCTGGCCCGCGCGTGCTCCTCGGATTCCAGCAGCAGCAGCGCCCCGGCCTCGCCGAAGACCATGCCGTCGCGCGACTTGTCGAACGGTTTGCACGCCGCGGCGGGATGCTCGTTGTCGTGGGCGAGGAGGCCCTGGTTGTGGAATGCGGCGATCGGGACCGCCTCGATCCTCGACTCCACCCCGCCGCAGATCGCGGCGTCGGCCTCCCCGAGCGTGATCAGCCGCCACGCCTCGGCCACCGCGGCGGCACCGGACGCGTCGGCGGCCATCGGGGCGATCACCCCGGCCTTGGCCTGACGGTCCAGGCCGACGGCCGCGGCGGGCGCGTTCGGCATGTGCATCTGCACGGCCAGCGGCGAGACCGCACGCATTCCGCGGGAACGGAAGTCGTCGTAGGCCGTGACCAGATCCCGGGTACTTCCGAACGCGTGGCTGATCGACACCAGCAGCCGGGTGGTGTCGATCTCCGGCGAGTCCGCCGCAGCCCACAGGCGCCGGTTGAGCACCAGCGCCATCTTCTGCATGTACGACAGCCTGCGGATCTCGACGCGGTTCAGCTCGGCGTCGAAGTCCTCGGCCACCGCCCCGCCGATCCCCACAGGCAGATCGAATTCAGCCACGAACGGGGCGTCCAGGGCGCGGATACCGCTCCGGCCGGCGAGCAGTTCGGCCCAGGTCTCTTCGGCGTCGGTGGCCAGCGCGGTGGTGGCGGCCACCGCGGTCACGACCACGCCGGGACGACCGTCACCAGGTCCAGCGCTCACTCGCGTCACCCCCGACCTTGTTCGGTGCGCACTGCCGGACCTCGGGATGCCCGGTCCGAAACGGATCCGCACCACCTGTGAGGTAATTCATACCTCGGTCGTAGCCCTCCCCGCAGCGGAGCGCAACCGGGCCGGCACGGAAATCCCGTGCCGGCCCGTGTGACGTGCGACGTCAGTTGATACCGACGACCTCCTGCGCGATGGCGGCCACGCGGGTCTGCGCTGCCGAAACCACGCGCTGGCGGTTCTTGTGCGCCTCCTCGTAGGCCACGATCGTGCGGATGTCGGCCGGGTCCGTGAGGTCCTTGACCGCGTTCGCCGCCTCGGTGACGTTCAGCTCGTCGTAGTCGGCGATCGGCAGTTCCTCGGGATCCAGGACGCCGGTGGCGCCGCGGGCCGCGTGGATCACGTCGGCCACATCTTCGGCGCCCTGCTCGCGGGTGATCCGCTCGGCGGCCTGCAGCGCGGAGTCGCGGGCCCCGGCCAGGGCCTTGGCCGCGACGTCACCGGTGTACGAGCCGCGCTCGACCAGGTCGGCGACCGCCGGCCGGACCGACCGGATGGCGTCGGCGACCCGCTC
>NZ_BCRS01000169.1 GCF_001552715.1 Mycolicibacterium vaccae NBRC 14118 = CIP 105934
CGGGCGGGCGGCGGCCCAGCGGCTGCGCGGCGGGCTGCCGCCGCTGACGGTGACCAGTGACGGGACGGTGTTCTGATGGCTGACGGTCCGGGCGGCGTACACGTCGTCGACCACCCCCTGGTCCAGCACAAGATCACCTTGATGCGGCAGAAAGACCTGTCCACCAACAGTTTCCGGCGTCTGGCACACGAGGTGTCGGCGCTGATGGCCTACGAGGTGCTGCGTGACCTCGCACTGCACGAGGTCGAGGTGCAGACGCCGATGGAGACGACCACCGGCAACGTGGTGGACGGCAAGAAGCTGGTCTTCGTGTCGGTCCTGCGTGCGGGCACCGGTCTTCTCGAAGGTCTGCTGGAGGTGGCGCCATCGGCGCGGGTGGGACACATCGGTCTCTATCGCGACCCGAAAACGCTTGTGGCGGTGGAGTACTACTTCAAGATGCCCGGCGATCTGCAGGAGCGGGACGTGATCGTGCTGGATCCGCTGCTGGCCACCGGTAACTCCGCGATCGCGGCGGTGGACCGGCTGCGCGAGCACCGGCCGAAGTCGATCAAGTTCGTCTGTCTGCTGACCTGTCCCGAGGGCATTGCGGCGATGAACCAGGCCCACCCGGAGGTGCCGATCTACACCGCGGCCGTGGACCGCGAGCTCGACGTGAACGGCTATATCCTGCCTGGCCTGGGCGACGTGGCGGACCGGATCTTCGGCACCAAATAGCCCACAGGCACCCACCTGAGCGGCCCTGCGCCGTAGGGTGAGTCATGGCCATCATCGAAGCTGCCGCCTTCCAGCCCCACGCAACCGGCGAGTCGTTCGAGCGCGATGTCGCCGACACGCAGCGTTACTTCGACAGCCCCCGGTTCGAGGGCATCATCCGCCTGTACACCGCCCGTCAGGTCGCCGAACAGCGCGGCACCATCCCCGCCGACTATCCGATCGCCCGCGAGGCCGCTGCCGCGTTCTACCCGCACCTGCGGGAGCTGTTCGCCAAGGGCAAGAGCATCACCACGTTCGGTCCCTACTCCCCCGGCCAGGCCGTGGTGATGAAGCGGATGGGCATCGAGGGCATCTACCTCGGCGGCTGGGCGACCTCGGCCAAGGGCTCCATCTCCGAGGATCCGGGACCCGACCTGGCCAGCTATCCGCTCAGCCAGGTGCCCGAGGAGGCCGCGGGGATCGTTCGCGCGCTGCTGACCGCCGACCGCAACCAGCAGTACCAGCGTCTGCAGATGACCAGTGAGCAACTCGCGACGGCGCCCGAGTACGACTACCGGCCGTTCATCATCGCCGACGCCGACACCGGGCACGGCGGAGACCCGCATGTGCGCAACCTGATCAGACGGTTCGTCGAGGCCGGCGTCCCCGGCTACCACATCGAAGATCAGCGGCCCGGCACGAAGAAATGCGGCCACCAGGGCGGCAAGGTGCTGGTGCCGTCCGACGAGCAGATCAAGCGGCTCAACGCGGCGCGGTTCCAGCTCGACATCATGCGGGTGCCCGGCATCATCGTCGCCCGCACCGACGCCGAGGCCGCCAACCTGATCGACAGCCGCGCTGACGAACGCGACCAGCCGTTCCTGCTCGGCGCGACCAACCTGAAGACCCCGTCGTACAAGTCGTGCTACCTGGCGATGATGCGCCGCTTCTACGACAAGGGCGTCACCGAGATCAACGGGCATCTGCTCTACGCGCTGCCCGACGGCGAGTACGACACCGCCGACAGATGGCTGGAACGGCAGGGGTTGCTGACGCTGATCGACGAGACGGCCACGGGCTGGCAGGACGGCACGCAGGCGTCACTCGACGCGGCCTTCGACAAGGTCGAGTCGCGGTTCGTCGACGCCTGGCAGGACGACGCCGGACTGAACACCTACGGCGAGGCGGTCGCCGAGCTGCTGGAGTTCCGCGAGCGTGAGGGCGAACCGCCCGCGATGAGCGTGGCCGAATGGCGGATGTTCGCCGAACGGGCCCCGCTGTACACGGCCAGGGAGAAGGCCAAGGAGCTCGGCGCCGACGTGGCCTGGGACTGCGAGCGGGTCAAGACCCCGGAGGGCTATTACCAGGTGCGCGGCGGTATCCCGTACGCGATCGCGAAGTCGCTGGCGGCCGCGCCGTTCGCCGACATCCTGTGGATGGAGACCAAGACCGCCGATCTCGCCGACGCCAAGCAGTTCGCCGACGCCATCCACGCCGTCTACCCCGATAAGATGCTGGCCTACAACCTCTCGCCGTCGTTCAACTGGGACACCACCGGCATGACCGACGAGGAGATGCGGGTGTTCCCCGAGGAGATCGGCAAGATGGGGTTCGTCTTCAACTTCATCACCTACGGCGGCCATCAGGTCGACGGCGTGGCGTCCGAGGAGTTCGCGACGTCGCTGCGCCAGGAGGGCATGCTCGCGCTGGCCCGGCTGCAGCGCAAGATGCGCCTCGTCGAATCCCCTTACCGCACACCGCAGACGCTGGTCGGCGGGCCGCGCAGCGACGCGGCGCTGGCGGCGTCGTCGGGCCGCACCGCGACGACGAAGTCGATGGGTAAGGGGTCCACCCAGCACCAGCACCTGGTCCAGACCGAGGTGCCCAAGAAGCTGCTGGAGGAATGGCTGGCGCTGTGGGGCGAGCACTACCAGCTGCCGGAGAAGCTGCACGTGCAGTTGCGTCCGCGGCGTGCCGGTTCGGACGTGCTGGACCTGCAGATCTTCAGCGACGCTTCCGAAGACGGCACAGATCCGCTGGCCAATGTGGTCGTCGACCCGATCAAGGACCGGCACGGCCGCAGCATCCTCACCGTCCGCGACCAGAACACCTTCGCCGAGCAGCTCCGGCAGAAGCGGCTGATGGACCTCATTCACCTGTGGCTGATCCACCGGTTCAAGGCCGAGATCGTGTACTACGTGACGCCGACCGAGGACAACATCTATCAGACCGAGAAGATGAAATCGCACGGCATCTTCAGCGACGTCTACCAGGAGGTCGGCGAGATCATCGTGGCCGACGTGAACCAGCCGCGGATCGACGAACTGCTCGCGCCCGACCGGAAGGCGCTGCTCCGGTTGATCAGCAAGCAGGACTGACGGCGAGTCACAGGTATCCACGTTTTGCGGCGAAAGTGCGAGTGCACCACCGCAAAACGTGGATTCCTGTGGTGGGTGTGACTGTCGAACTGGCTAGGTGTCCGGCTGCAGTTGCCGCATCAGCGTGGCGAAGTCGGCGACTTCCCAGTGCTCGGCCAGTTGGCCGTCCTCGATCCGGTACAGCTGGAACGCCGAGGCATCGACGCGCCGCCCGGTGGCCGCGATACCGAGGAACTCGCCGCGATGCGTGCCTTGCACCGAGTTCAGGACCGCGACGCGATCGTCTTCGGCGACCATCTGTGAGATCGGAAGTCGGATATCCGGGAAGGCGAACCGCAACCGCCGGAAGTAGCTCTTGAGCGTTTCGCGGCCGGGTGACTGCCCCGCGAGGTGGTCGTCATAGTCCTCGGTCACCAGCGTGTCGAAGGCGTCGAAATCGCCGCTCTCTACCGCGGCGAAGAATTTCTTCACCAGGGTTTTGTTCGCCTCCACCATGCCTCCAAGCCCGTCGGTGCCGCCGTGGTCGAAATATATGCCAGGGTGGGCCGGATCGCGGCTCGTTTGTCAGAGCGGTGCGGCGGCAGCCGACCGTCAACCGGTCGCCCTGTCAGTGCGCGGTCCACCCGCCGTCGACCAGCAATGAGGTGCCGGTGGTCAGCGACGATGCCGGGCAGGCAAGGTAGGCGACGGCCGCAGCGACTTCGTCGGCTGTGCCGAGTCTGCGCAGCGGGATCTTGCCCAGCACCCAGTCCCGGAATTCCGGCTGGGCCAGGCTGCGCGCGGTCAGCTCGGTCTCGATGAAGGTCGGGGCGACGGTGTTGACCCGGATCTTCTCGCCGGCCAGTTCCAACGCCAACGCCTTCGTCATGCCCTCCAGCGCCCATTTCGACGAGCAGTACAGCGTGCGCTGCGGCCCGCCCACGTGGCCCATCTGCGAACTGATCGAGACGATCGATCCGCCGTCGCCGTGCTCGCGGATCCGGGCGACGGCCTGCTGCGTCATGAACAGTGCCGCCTCGACGTTGACCGCCATCACCGCCGCGTAGGTGTCGGCGGTGATGTCCTCCAGCCGCTGCGGGATGTTGCGCCCTGCGCTGTTGACGAGCACGTCGACGCGTTCGTCACGCAGGACGGACGCCACGAACGAGGCATCGGTGACGTCACCGGTGTGAACCGCCGCCGCACCTCCGTAATCAGCTGCCAGACGGGCTGTTTCGGAAAGGGAGTCGGCCGTACGCCCCACCAGGTGCACGGTGGCACCCAGCCGCGCCAGTGCGACCGCGCAGGCGCGGCCGATGCCCGAACCGGCCCCGGTGACCCACGCGTGCTTTCCGGCCAGCGAGGCACCACCGACCAGGGCGTCGACCGCGCCGTCGCTCACTTGATGGCCTGGGGATTGACCGGCGAACCCACCGCGCCGGGGATCACCAGCGGCGGCCCCACCAGAAGGAACTCGTAACGACCGTCGGCGGCGCAGTCGTCAGCCAGCGGGTCGAGGTCCCAGATCTCGCCGACCAGCAGACCCATGGACACGATCATCACCAGGTGCAGCGGCTGGAACGTGCCTTCGAGTTCGTTGGGCCGCACCTCGGCGCCCCAGGTGTCGGTGGCGATGCCCGCGACCTCCTTGTCGTACAGCCAGCGCGCGGTCGACAGCGACAGGCCGGGGGCGTCGCCGGCCGAGAATCCACCCCAGCCGGGCAGGTCGCGACGCGCACCCATGTCGCCTGTGCGGATCAACACGATGTCGCCGCGTCCGACGGTGACGCCCTGGGCCTCGCAGGCCTCGTCGAGGTCTTCCGGGTAGATGGCCTCACCGGGCTCGAGGTGGGACCGGCCCTTGACCCGCGGGATGTCCAGCAGCACACCACGCGACACGATCGTCGGCATGTGTTCGACGCCGCCCTTGGACGCGCCGGAGGAGGTCACCTCCGCCGCGCTGAACCCGTTGAACATCTTGCCGTCGCGGAAGATGTGCCCCAGTGCATCCCACTGGGTGCCGCCCTGCAGGAACAGGAACAGGCTGTCGTCGGCGAAGCCCCAGCCCAGCGGGTCAGCGCTGTAGGTCTGGTTGCCTGCGAGGTGGTCGGTTCCGGTGGCCGCCATCTGGTGGACCGGGTTGACGCGCCCGAACGCGCCGGTCTGGGGGCCGTTGCCGTCCAGAGGAAGCTGCAGCGAGATCGCCTTTCCGGTCCGCACCAGCGACGCAGCGTGCTGCACGACGTCGGGGGTGATGAAGTTCAGTGTGCCCCTTTGGTCTTCGGTGCCCCAGCGGCCCCAGTTGTTACAGGACTCGTACAGCTCATGGAACAGCTCGAAGGTGATGGACGTCTTGCTGGTGGTCATGGTCGACTCCGGGTGTTGTGCGGTCGCAGACTTGGCGCGTTCGAGCGAAATCTACGGCGCACACCGGGGCCGCCGATTCCTCTTCCAGGCAGAAGAAAGGTCCGACTCACTCGACAATCGGAGGAAGTAGTCCTACTACCTGAGCAGCAGCTCGCACAGCAACCGTTCGGACGGATCGTCGAAGTCCAGCCCGGAGATGGACTGGATCCGTTTCAACCGGTACCGCAGTGTGGTGACGTGGATGTTCAGTCGCCGTGCGGCGGCCACGACGTTGCCGAACGTCGACAGATAGGCCGCGACCGTGGCGATGTAGTCTGAGCCGCTGGACTGGTCCTCGGCGCGAAGGCGATCGAGCTTCGGGTACTCGATGCCGTTCGCGGCGACGAACTGACCGACCTGGGCCAGCGCGATCCTGGCCAACGCATCGTCGAACCTCGTCACGGTCAGATGATCGGCCGGCGAACATGTTTCGAGAACCTGGTCGACCTGCCAGCGAGCGGCGGGGATGTCGGGAAGGCTTTGGACGGGCCGGCTCAACGACACCTGCACACCGCGTCCGAGCAGCGCCCGTCTGACGTGCTCGCCCACCGCGGCGGCGAAATCGTGCACCCGTACTTCTGAGGTGGTCGCGTCGTGGGCGAGCACGCAGTAGACGGTGTGCCCGATGGTCGTGGTCGCGCCGCGCCACCGATAGGACTGGCAGTACATGCCGACAGATTCGACGGTCCGGTTCCGATCGAGGTTCGTCAGCAGCGCGTCAGGTGCCGCGCGCAGGCCCAGGACGGTGTAGCCGGAGGCGGGGGCGAGGCCGTACTCCTCGGCTGTCGAATGCGGGATGGTGCCCTGGTCGAGCAGCAGACGCATCTGCCTGTCCTGGGCGGCACGTCGGTGGAAGCCGGCCTCCTGGTGCCGAAGCAGGAACGGCGCCGCGGTCCTGGCGGCGGCGGTCATCCGCCCGTGGATGTCGGCGGGCAGCGGTGTGTCGCCCTCGGCGACCCACAGCACACCGAGCAGAAAACGTTCGGCGCGAATCGAACACAGCAACCGGCGCCTGGCCTCGAAAGGGCCGTCGTCGACCGTCACGACCTCATCGGTGCCGAGCAGGGTGTCGATGACGCCCAGCGATTCCAGATGCCGCAACCAATCCTCGGGGATCCGGCGGCCCAGGATCGCGATGTCGCGACCCCTGTCGACCTGGCCGGTCGAGCTGGAATAGGCCAGCACCCGGAACTTCGCGTCTTCGATGATCACGTGGCCGCCGAGCATCTCCGCCAGCGACTCGGCCACTCCGGCAAGGTCTTCCAGCGCGACACCGGATGCCCTGATCGCGTCGGTGTTGGCCTGTTGGATCAGTTCCCGGATCAGATCCGACAGGGCCAGCCACGGCACGTCGGCACTGCGTTCGAGCACACCTATGCCGACCCGGACGGCGGCGGCGCGGACCAGAGGTCGGGCGTCCGCGGGGATCGGACCGACGATCACCGCGCACGCGCCTCGGTCGGCGGCGCCCGACAGCAGGCCGGCCCAGTCGGTGTGTGACGCTCCGACCACCAGCAGCAGATCCGCGTTGTCGTCCGACGGACCGTCGGAGACGGCCAGGGAGCGGATCCGTGCGCCGTCGTCGGGCGGTGCCACCGTCGTCACGACGTCCTCCCCCAGTAACCGGGCCAGATCGGGTGCGGAAAGCCCGCTCGCATACTCGGCGGCGGGCGCAGTGCTGTTCACGCCGTCAGTGTGCCCGACCAGCGGCAGCGACGATTAACCGATCCGAGTGTCGAAGCGGCCGATCTTCCTCTGTTCGGAGCGTGGGCTGCGCAGGTGGGCCTCCTACACTTCAGCGGACCGTGCACCTCGCGGTGCATGCACGAGACCACGAGAGAGACTGGGATTGCCTTGACGACCGCGTCCACGCTCGCACCAGGCCACATCGACATCCACGCACACCTGCTGCCGGAAGACTGCTACGAGATCCCGGTCAGCGACGGTGTGCGCCGTCTGACCGAACGCACCGACGGCGAGCTGTATCTCGGCGACTTCCCGATCGCGGTGACCCGTGACCAGATCTCCGGTGTGCCCCGGATCCTGTCTGACATGGATGCCGAGGACATCGCGGTGCGCGTCGTGTCCGCGCCCCCCTACGCCTTCGCCGTCTCCGCGGACCCGGATGCCGCCGCAGACTATGCGCGCCGCGTCAACGACGGTCTCGTGCGGATGTGCGAGACGAGCCCGGACCGCCTCATCCCGCTGGGGGTGTTGCCGTTACAGGATGCGGCCGCGACCACCGCAGAGGTCAAACGGCTTGTCGCCGAGGGGGTCCGCGGGGTCGCGGTGCCGCCCGTCGTAGGCTCGCTGACGCTGGGCGACCCCGAGCTGAACTACGTGCTGGACAGTTGCGCCGACGCCGGTCTGGCGGTGCTGGTGCACCCGACCCAACAGCTGCGTCCGGGCTTCAATCATCACTACCTCCAGAACCTGATCGGCAACCCCGTGGAATCCGCCACCGCGATCGCGTCGATCCTGCTCGGGGGGACCTTCGAGCGGACCACCGCGCTTCGGATCGCGTTCGTCCACGGCGCTGGGGTGGCGCCGGCACTGCTCGGCCGCTGGGACCACGGCTGGCGCATGCGCGCCGATGTGTGCGCCGACAGCTCCGCACCCCCGAGCGACGTGTTCCGCGACCACGTCTATGCCGACTCGCTGGCGCACTCGGTGGAGGCGGGCGAGCTGTTGTGCAAGGTGATCCACCCCGACCGGATCACCCTCGGTTCCGATTACCCCTTCGACATGGCCGACGCACATCCGGTCCGCTCGGCCGAGGCCCTCGGGCTGGATCGCGATGCACTGCGCACCAATGCGTTACGGTGGCTGGACTGGCCGTGATCCGTGCCGGGGCGGACCGTCACGGCCGGTGGTGGGACCCCCTGGTGACCATGCCGGGGTCCAGGGTCACGTGCCGGAACGGCGCCGCCGGGTCGCCGATGCGGTCCACCATCATGTCTGCCGCGGTCCGCGCCATCGTCGTCAGGTCGTAATGGACCGTGGTGAGGTCCACCAGTTCCCACGACGCCATGGGGATGTCGTCGAAACCGACGACGGTGAGGTCCGCGCCGACATCGAGGCCGAGGGCCCGCGCCGCATTCAACGCTCCGAGGGCGATCACATCGTTGCCGCAGAACAGCGCCGTGGGGCGACGCCGGCGCTGCAACAGCGTCGTGGCGGCCTGATACCCGGTCTGGTAGGTGAAAGGCCCACGACGCACCCGTGATTCGGGCAGGCTGACCGCGTGCCGGCTCAGCCCCCGGCGGAACCCGAGCTCCCGGTCACGGCCGGTGCTGGTGTCGGACGGGCCGAAGATCGCCGCGATCTCCCGGTGGCCGAGGTCGGCCAGGAACCCCGCGGCGAACTCGGCGCCCGCGACGTTGTCGACGGTGACGCGGTCGCAGTCGACACCATCGACGGTCCGATTGACCAATACGAACGGCACATTGCGGGCGCGAAGACCGGGCGGCAGCGGTGAGCCGAGGTGCGCGGTGGCGATGATCGCACCGTCGACGACGCCGTGCGGCAGGCTGTCCGCAGACTCCACGGAATCCGGCTCGGTCAGCAGGATTGTTCGAAAACCATGTTCTTCCAGCCGCTTCCGGACGGGCTCGACCAGTGCCGGGTAGAACGGGTTGGTCAGATCCTCGGTGAACACCCCGATCGAGCGTGCCTGCCGGGTCGACAGCGACCGGCCCGCCTCGCTGGGCACGTAGGACAGCGACCGCGCCGCCTCGCGCACACGCTCGACCGTCTCCGGTGAGATGCCGGGCATGCCGCGCAGTGCACGCGACACCGTCGACTGGGACACGCCGGCGATCTTGGCTACATCGTGACTGGTGAAGGGCACTGATTCCCGCCTACGTATGCGTCGTTGTGGAGCTGCCCGGAAATCTTCGCTGATCAGGGCCAGAATTGCCAGCACCGTTGACGACTGCATACGTATGCGGATATGGTCGCCGTCACACCGCAGGAAGAAAGGTTGGATCCAGCACATGGCCCAGATACTCAAGCGCGCAACGGTTCTCGAGAACGGGAGCGCGCGCGACGCGGACGTGATGTCCACGGTCGCCGATGTCATCGCCGATATCCGGCGGCGCGGCGACGAGGCGGTCCGCGAGTACTCGACGAAGTTCGACAACTGGAGCCCTGACCGCTTCCGCCTGTCCGACGAGCAGGTCGAGTCCATTGTCGCCACGGTCCCGAAGCAGACGATCGAGGACATCGAACTGGCGCAGCGCAATGTGCGCCGGTTCGCCGAACATCAGCTGGATTCGCTCCGCGATTTCGAGGTCGAGACAGAACCGGGAGTGTTCCTCGGGCAGCGGAGTATCCCGGTGGCCGCCGCAGGGGCCTACATCCCCGGCGGGCGCTATCCCCTCGTCGCGTCGGCGCACATGACGATCGTGACCGCCAAGGTGGCCGGCGTCCCGCGGGTGACGGCGTGCACGCCCCCGATCCGCGGTGAGATCCCCGCCGCGACGGTGGCTGCGATGAGCATGGCCGGTGCCGACGACATCTACCTGCTCGGCGGCGTACAGGCCGTCGCTGCGATGGCCATCGGCACCGAGACCATCGGCAAGGTGGACCTGCTGGCCGGTCCGGGCAATGCGTATGTCGCGGAGGCGAAACGGCAGCTCTTCGGCGAGGTCGGCATCGACCTGTTCGCCGGCCCGACCGAGACCTTGATCGTGGCCGACGACACGGCGGATCCGTTCATCGTCGCCGTCGATCTGCTGTCCCAGGCCGAGCACGGGCCGGACTCCCCCGCGATCCTCATCACCACGTCCGAAGCGTTGGGGCGAGAGGTCATCGATCTGGTGGACGCGATCCTGCCGACGATGTCGACCCGGGACTATGCGGAGGCGGCCTGGCGCGACCACGGGCAAGTGCTGGTGGCCTCCGGTCTCGACGAGGCGTACGAACTCGCCGACGAGTTCGCCAGCGAGCACGTCCAGATCCTTACCGCCGCGCCGCGCGACGCGCTGGACGTCATGCGCAATTATGGCGCGATCTTCCTCGGGGAAGGGACCTGTGTCTCTTACGGAGACAAGGTGATCGGCACCAATCACACCTTGCCGACCCGTGGTGCGGCCCGGTACACCGGCGGACTGTGGGTGGGCAAGTACCTCAAGACGGTGACCTACCAGGAAGTCGTCGACCCCGCCGCGAGCGCGGCTCTCGGCGAGGTCCTCGGGCGCGCCGCCCGGGTCGAGTTCTTCGAAGGGCATGCGCGCTCGGGTGATGTGCGGGCGGCCAAGTATGCGGGCGCTCCGCTGCCGTGGGCGCCGGACGGAGCGCCGGACTGGACGAAGACCTCCGTATAGCGGCGATATGTGATGGGCGTCATGCCCGATCAAGAACGTGATTGACAGCACACCCCGCGATGTATACATTTTCTTCAGTTGGTAGACAAGGAGGTCAAATGGCATACGAAAGTGCTGCCAGTCGCATCGCGGGTCAGCTACGGACCGAGATCCTGCACGGGCAGATCGCACCGGGATCCCGGCTGTCGCAACTGAGCATCGCCGAGCGCTTCGGGGTCAGCCGGATTCCGGTGCGCGACGCGTTGCAGATGCTCGCCGGCGAGGGCCTGATGCACCCCAGTTCGAACGCCACCGCGGTCGTGATCGGCATGTCGATCCCCGAACTTCAGGAGCTCTACGAGCTTCGCGAGGCGATCGAACCGCTGGCCACCCAGATCGCGGTCCCGAAGGTCGGGAGGGCGGACATCCTGCTGATGCGCAAGCAGATGACGGTCATGGAGACCAGCAGCGAGCCGCCGATCTGGTTGGCTGCCAACGCCGAATTCCATGCGGCCATCTACAAGCGGGCCGGACGCCCCCGGATGATCGAACTCGTCGAGCAGCTACGTCGACTCACGGACCGGTATCTGTACATGCACCTTGAGGTGATCGGCCAGACCGAACATCTGCACGCCGAACATGCCGCGATCCTCAGCGCCGTGGAGAGCGGCGACCCGGCGCTGGCCGCCAGGCTCACCCGCGAGCATCTGGCCACCTCACACGACTACATCCTGTCTTACCTGTTGGAACACCCCTCCGCGACCGGCGCTGACGACCTCATCAGCTACCACGATCGCGACCATCAAGACCCCGCGCCCTCGGCAACGAAGCCGAGGGGCGGCCGAACGAAGGGAACACAAGCGTGAATGGACTGGGACGGCGGCTGGCAGCCGCGTTGATCGCCGCCACGACCGCAATCACGATGTCCGGGTGCGTGTCCCGGCCCGACTCGGGTGCCGCGGGCGGCGGTGAGAACGGGACCATCCGGTTCACGTTCGCACCGGATCCCGTGTGGGACTACATCACCGACCAGGGAATCCTCGCCGAGATGGAGGAGGAGTCCGGGTACAAGATCGAGGCCTCGTCGACATGGGACGAATTCGGCGTGTTCGCCGGCGGCCACGCCGACATCGTCTCGTCGGCCTCCTACGAGGTTCCGGTGATCGAAGAGGAAACCGGTCGTGACACCGTCATCATCGGCAAGTACAACCTCGATCGCAGCGTGATCATCACCGCCGCCGACAACCCGGCGCAGACCTTGGCCGACCTCAAGGGTGAGGACGTCTCCGTGTACACGGCCGTGTCGGCCACGCTGCTGTGGGGCGCGTTCGCCAAGAAGATGCACAACGTCGATTTCCGCACCGGTGGAGGCGATTACAACCTCATCGTGTCGGATCCGCAGCAGCAGGCAGATCTGGTGGAGAAGGGCGAGGTGGCGGCGTGCCTGTGCCTGCCCGAGTTCGCCGCGCCGGGTCTGCGCAGCGGGGCGCTCAAGGTGATCTACGACGGCAAGGCGTCCTCGGACATGTATGCCGACCTGGTGGTCGAAGGCCATGAGGGTCCGATGATCAACGTCTTCCTGGCCGGCAACGAATGGGCTCAGGAAAACCCGGACCAGGTCGAGTTCTTCCTCGACGTCTGGCAGCGGGGTCTGCAGGAGTGGGAGGCCAACAAGGCCACCATCATCGAGACGTACCCGCAGCACTTCGCGGTCGAGGCGCCCGAGGACATCGCGTTCGTGCAGAACTACATCGACGACCACGACTGGTTCGTCCGTGACGTCCGGTTCGACCAGACCTGGGCCGACAACGAGGCGAAGGTCTTCCCGCTGCTGAAGGAGACCGGGTTCATGGCCGAAGACCAGGCGCAGCCGAAGTTCCGTCCGTCTGAGCAGGGCGGCCAGTCGTGACAGTGACCGCCCCGCCCCCCGCCACGGCAGGCGCCGCCCCTGAGAAGGGGGCGGCG
>NZ_BCRS01000170.1 GCF_001552715.1 Mycolicibacterium vaccae NBRC 14118 = CIP 105934
GGAGGCAGCTCGCCCGGCGGAGGGGGCGGCGGCCCCATCGGTGGCGGTGGCGGTGGCGGAGGGGCCATCGGCGGCAGGAGCGAGGGGTCCGCGGCGGGCGGCACGTCGGCGGGCATCGGCAGGAACATGTGTTTGGTGAACTGCTTCTGGTAGGCGCCGCCGCCTCCGACCTTCACGCCGCGGCCGCCCTCACCGGAGGACACCGGGGTGCCGTCGGGCAGCGTGACGGCGGTGTGGCCGCGGTTCCAGCCCACCACCAGCGCGCCGGGCTGGCTTCCGTACTGGAACCCGCGGGCCAGCAGCGCGCTCTCGATGTTTCCGGTGTGGAACCTGTCCCCGTAGACCGGCCTGCCGGTGGCGGCGTTGGTCACCCAGGACACCAGCCCGGAGCAGTCGGTGCCGGCGGGGGAGTCCCCTCCGGAGACGTACGGTGTGCCCGACACTTGGTTGACAAGTGTCAAGAGTATTGCGGTGGCAAACATGCGGAGGGACACTAACAGAGGGTCTCTAATTCGCCCAAAATCTGTGACAGTGGGCACAATACGTGTGCAACGAGCTGATTTGTCACGAAATGCGTTGCGCATGGCCGAGTTCGGCAGCCCACCGGCACATCATCGCGGTTTAGCCGAAATATGTTTTCAGACAATCATTTTCGAGCCAACGGTACAGAAGTGACGGCCTGTCGGGACTCGGCGCCCACGGACAGAGATTCGTTTGCCGGAAGACTCTCGGCGCTACGCTGGGCGCCCGCTCAGCGGTGGGCCACCAGCAACGGAATCCGCTGCTCGGCGTCAGTCAGCGAGCCATGCTGTCCCACCAGCGAAGACTCGATCGGTTCGGTCGTCCGGCGGAGCATGCCGGAGTTGCCCCGGGCGGCGGCCACGACGTCCCCGATCCGCGCCCGGACCGCGTCGGCGACGTGTTCGCCGAACCAGCCGAGCTCGACCGCCTCGTCCCCGGTGATCACCCACGCCCGGTCGCCGAGGGTCGCGCGCCACGTGTCCAGCACGTCCGCGGTGGCGCCGTCGCGGGTGTAGACGTGCCGCGCACGCACCTCGCCGCCGACTTCCGTGGTGCCGTCGGCCAGCGCGGCCTCGGCGTCGAGGTCGATGACGCTGCCGTCCAGCGAGACCATGCCGTGGTCGGCGACCACGGCCAGCAGGCCACCGGTCGGCAGACCCTCGATGATCGACTCGACCATCTTGTCGACCTGCCGCAGTTGCAGCCGCCAGGCCCGCGACCCGGGCCCGTGCAGGTGGCCCACCAGGTCGAGGTCGGCGTGGTAGCCGTAACAGAACCCGCGCTCGGCGACGACCGAGCCGATTTTGGCCGCCAGATCACCCATGGTGTGCACGCCCGCATAGGTGCCCCCGCGCAGCACCGCGCGGGTCAGACCTGATCCGGCGAACTTCGCCTCCGAGATCACAGTGACCGCCGCGCCCGCCGCGGCGGCTCGCTCGAACAGTGTCGGTCGCGGCTGCACCACTTCGGGGACCGCCCGGTCGCGCAGATCCTCACCCCACGGGTGTGGCGACCACCGCAGCGCGTTGACGACTCCGACGTCGGGCAGCCGGAAGGACATCCCGACCATGCCGTGCTCCCCGGAACGGCAGCCGGTGCCCACCGCGGCCAGCCCGGCCGCGGTGGTCGAGGGAAAGCCGACCTGAAGGGTGCGCCCGCGCAGTCCGGCGAGCACCGGTGCGTCCCCGGCGTGGGCGTCCAGCAGTTCGGCGCCCAGGCCGTCGATCAGCAGTACGCACGCGCCTGCCACGTCGTAGGGCAGCCGGATCGGGGAGTCGAAGCCGGTCAGTCCCATCGCCGCGAGCACGGCGGGCACCACGTCGGCCAGGTGCGGCAGCGACGGATCCGGACGTGGCGGCGTCATGTCAGAACTGGGGGAGCCGGACCACCTGGACGAAGAACTCGTCGATCTGGCGGACCGCGTTCATGAACTGGTCCAGGTCGACCGGCTTGGTGACGTAGGCGTTGGCATGCAGCTTGTAGCTGCGCAGGATGTCCTCTTCGGCCGACGACGTCGTCAGCACCACCACCGGGATGTGGCTCAGTTCGGGGTCGGACTTGATCTGCTCGAGCAGCTGGCGTCCGTCGTACTTCGGCAGGTTCAGGTCGAGCAGCACCAGGTCCGGCCGCGGCGCGTCGGCGTATGCGCCCCGCCGGTACAGGAAGTCCAGGCCCTCCTCGCCGTCGTGCGCGACATGCAGCGTGTTCTTGATTTTGTTGTGCTCGAATGCTTCCCGCGTGATCAGCTCGTCTCCGGGGTCATCCTCGATGAGCAGGACGTCGATGGCGCGTTCAGCCTGTGTCATGGGGTAGATCCTTCCAGGGCGGCAGGCGCCGTGTCATCCGCGGTGATCGGCAGCGTGAACCGGAATCGGGTGCCGTCGGTGTAGGAGGTGTCGATCCAGATCGCGCCGCCGTGGTGTTCGACGATCTTCTTGCACAGCGCCAGCCCGATGCCCGTGCCGCTGTAGGCGTCGCGGCCGTGCAGGCGCTGGAAGATCACGAACACCTTGTCGACGAACTCGGGGGCGATGCCGATTCCGTTGTCGGTCACCGTGAACGACCAGGTGTCGGTCTCGCCGTCGGTGTCCCGGGCGACGTCGATGACGATATGCGGGGCCACACCGTCGCGGTGGAACTTCACCGCGTTGCCGATCAGGTTCTGCCACAGCATCGTGAACAGCGTGGGATCGCCCTTGAGGGACGGCAGCCCGTCGGCGGGACGCTCGATCACGGCCCCGGATTCCTCCACCGCCGCCGACAGATTGCTCAACGCGGTGTCGAGTGTCTTGTCCAGGTCGACCTCGGTCTCGGTGGAGTTGAGCCGCCCGACCCGCGAGAAGGTGAGCAGGTCATTGATCAGGACCTGCATGCGCTTGGCGCCGTCCACGGCGAAACCGATGTACTCGGTGCCTCGTTCGTCGAGCTGGTCGCCGTACCGCTTCTCCAGGAGCTGGCAGAACGAGGCGACCTTGCGCAGCGGCTCCTGCAGATCGTGCGACGCCACGTACGCGAACTGTTCGAGTTCGGCGTTGGAGCGGCGCAGTTCCTCGGCGTGCACGTCGAGCGCCTCGGTGGCCTCCCGCGAGGCCTCCAGTTCGTCCACGATCCGCTGCCGCATGTTCTCCACGTCGCCGGCGATGGCACGGATGTCCTTGGGGCCCTGCGCGAGGATCCGCTCGCCGAATTTGCCCTGGGCGACGCGGCGGCACGCTGCGGCCAGCACGGCCAAGGGCCGCACCAGCGACCTGCGCAGCACCACCGCCAGCGCCACGATCGTGGCCGCGAAGGTGGCCGCGATCGCCAGCAGGACGGCGTTGCGCAGGGTCCGGACCCGCTCCAGCTCGGCGACATCCCCGTCGCGGGCCTGGCTCAGTCGCTCGTTCTGGGTGGCGAAGAGCCCGCGCAGCACGTCGAAATCGGTCTTGCCGATCTCGGTCAACGCGGGGTCGACCGCGCCGGGGACGCCGGGGCGCACGTTCGCGATGACCGGCTCGGCGTACTGGGTGCGCCAGGCGCCGGAGGCCTGTTCGATGGCGTCGAGGTCGGCGAGCAGGTCGGGACGGTCCTGCTCGAGTTGGCGGATCTCGGCGGCGGCCTCCTGTTCGGTCACCCGGCCCTCCTCATAGGGCA
Source organism: Mycolicibacterium vaccae NBRC 14118 = CIP 105934 (assembly GCF_001552715.1). Taxonomy (GTDB): domain Bacteria; phylum Actinomycetota; class Actinomycetes; order Mycobacteriales; family Mycobacteriaceae; genus Mycobacterium; species Mycobacterium vaccae. The sequence continues at coordinate 3,655 of NZ_BCRS01000170.1, forward strand.
GCAGGAACTGCCGGTCCGCCGCGATCAGGTAACCGCGCACCGCGGTCTCCTGGTCCCGCAGGGCCGCCTGCAGCTGATAGGCCGCGACCCGGGCCGGCTGGATGTGGTTGATCAGCTGGCTGGACACCTGGTCGGTGCGGTTGAGCAGCACCGCCACCGAGATCCCGCCGACCAGCACCACCAGCCCCATCACCGACAGCACGACGTACTGCCAACCCTGCACCGTCAGTCCGGCCGCGATGTCGCGGCGCCGCCGGCCGCCGCTCACGAGGCGCTGGTCCGTTCCACGCGCACCACCGCGATGTCGTCGCTGATGCCGCCGTGCGAGGCCGCGCGCTCCTCGACCGCGTCGATCAGGGCGTCGACGAACTCGCGTCCGGGCAGTGCCGCCAGCGAGCGCGCGAGCTCGAGCAGACCGTGCTCCCCGAGACGCTCGTTGCCGCGGCCGATGTGGCCTTCGAAGAGCCCGTCGGTGAGCAACACCAGTCCCTTCCCGTCGGGCAGCTCCACCTGCTGCGGTTCCCAGTCACTGCCGTGCAGCCCGAGCGCCGGCCCGCCGCGCGGTTCGACCCATTCCACGGTGCCGCCGCCGTGCAGCAGCATGCCGGGATGCCCGGCCCGCACCGCGGTGACCAGCGGGCCTTCCGGGGGAATCGCAAGGCTGAGCACGGTCGCGAAGATCCCGCGGCCGGCCCGCTCGGCGCGCAGGATGCGTTCCAGTTGCCTCATCCGGTCCGAGCCGCGCAGGCCCGCGAAGGTCAGTGCCCGCCACGCGATTCGCAGCGCCACCCCCAGCGCCGCTTCGTCGGCGCCGTGACCGGACACGTCGCCGATCATCACGTGCACGGTGCGGTCCGGGGTCTGCACGAAGTCGTAGAAGTCGCCACCGAGCAGTGCGTTCTCCCGGCTGGGGCGGTACTGGGTGACGATCTCGACGCCCGGATCATCGAGCAGCAACGGCGACGGGAGCAGGCCGCGCTCCAGGCGGGCGTTCTCGCGGGCCCGCAACTGGCTGGCGTGCAGGTCGACCGCGGTGAGCTCGGCCCGTTTGCGCTCGATGGCGTAGAGCACCGCGCGCCGCAGCACCTCCGGATCCACCCGGTCCTTGACCAGATAGTCCTGCGCACCGGCTGACAGCGCCGAGACCCCGACGTGCTCGTCGTTGAGCCCGGTCAACACGACGATCGGGATGGTCGGCGCGTATCGGGCGATCCTGCTGACACCGTCGATCCCGTCGGTGTCGTGCAGGTGCAGGTCGAGCAGGATGCAGTCGGGCCGCGCGATCGCGATCTCCTGTTCGGCCCGCGCCATCGACTCGGCCCAGACCACCTGCATCTCCGTGCCTGCGTCGGCGATCAGTTCTTCGACCAGGATCGCGTCCGCGCGATCGTCCTCCACCAGGAGCAGCGACAGGGCCCGGCCGTCACTCGGGGCAAGCATGTGACCCGACACCCCCGTTGGCCGGCGGCGTACTCGTGCGCCGATATGTTCGATTGACAACTTCCCGAGGATACCTGGCCCGGCACGGCCGGCCGACGTCCCGCGCCGCGGCGTTGCGCGCCGCGGCCCCGGGTCGCCCGCTGGTAATCTGCGACCCGGCCGCCGGTTGGACATCACGGGTGAGCGGCCGTGCCGTATTCGCCGTCCCGCGACATGAGCGGGGACCGTCACTGACGACGCCGACAGCAGACTGCCTGGAACTTACGAAATGAGTCGTGTGCGCACCGGAGAGATCAGAGCCCTGTCCGGGCTGCGCATCGTCGCCGCCCTGTGGGTCGTGCTGTTCCACTTCCGGCCGATGCTCGCCGAGGCCGCGCCAGGCGCCACCAGCGCGCTGGCGCCGATCCTCAACGCCGGCGCCCAGGGCGTCGACCTCTTCTTCATCCTCAGCGGGTTCGTGTTGACGTGGAACTACCTGGAACGGATGGGGGAGAGCTGGTCGACGCGGTCGACGCTGCGGTTCCTGTGGCTACGGCTGGCCCGGGTGTGGCCGGTGTACCTGGTGACGATGCATCTGGCCGCGGCGTTCGCGATCTTCACTCTCTATGTCGGAGGCTTCCCGCTGCCACCGCCGGTGATCGAATCGCTGAACGCGTTGAGCTGGCTCAAGCAGGTGCTGCTGACCCAGTTGTGGTTCCAGCCGTATTTTGACGGTTCCAGCTGGAACGGCCCCGCCTGGTCGATCAGCGCGGAATGGCTGGCCTATCTGCTGTTCGGTGGGCTGGTCCTGGTGATCTTCCGGGTCGCCGCCGCGACCCGGGCCCGCGGGTTGATCTGGCTGGCGGTCGCGGCCGCGCTGGCGCCGACGCTGCTGCTGCTCGCCCACGGGGTGTTCTACACGCCGTGGAGCTGGCTGCCGCGCATCGTCATGCAGTTCACCGCGGGAGCGCTGGCCTGCGCGGCGGTGCGCAAGCTCGTGCTCACCGACCGCACCCGCAGGGCCGCCGGTCTGGCGTCGCTGCTGCTGGGCGTCGCGATCGTCGGCGGGCTGTATGCGCTCGACGCGAATCCGCCCGGTGAGATGCTCGACGCGGGCGGGCTGGTCGACGTGCTGTTCGTCCCGCTGGTGATCACGCTGTCGATCGGTGCGGGCACGCTGCCCGCGCTGCTGTCGACCCGGGTGATGGTCTACCTCGGGCACATCTCGTTCGGGTTGTACATGGTTCACGAGATCGTGCACACCATGTGGAACTGGGCAGTGCTGCAGTTCGACATCCACCTCACGCCGAGCTGGTGGGCCAAGCTCGTCGTCCTCGGACTGATCCTGGCCGCCGGTGTCGCGGCGGCCCTGCTTTACCACCTTGTCGAGGAGCCCGCGCGGCGGTGGATGCGCCGCATGGTCGAGCCGAGGGAGCCGCTGTCGGCGCAGTCGGCGGGACGCCTGCACCCGGTCGCCGCGCGTGCCGGATAGCGGGTTCGGCGGACGGCGAGTCGGGCCGCGGCGGGGCGGCTGCGACCCTAGGCTGGTGCAGTGAGTCGCCTTCTTACAGTGGTGCTTTCCCTCACTGTGTTGTTCAGTGCCGGATTCGCCCACGCTCCGCAGAGCCGCGAGGTGCGGTTGACGCAGTTCGTCCAGAACCGTGTCTCGGTGATCGGCGACTCCTACACCACCGGCAGCGATCAGGGCGGTAACGGTCCGCAGGGCTGGGCGCCCCAGGTGTGGAAGGCGTTGACCGAGCACGGCATCGGCGTGCTGCCGACGGTGGCCGCCGAGGGCGGCGCCGGATACTGCACCCGGGGCAACCGCGGCGGTGTGTACGAGGACCTGACCGTGCGTGCGGTCAAACCCAGCGACATGCTCGTGGTGTTCTTCGGGTCCCGCAACGACATGAACGTCGAACCGACCCGTCTGTCGATCGCGATGTACGGCACGTTCAGGTTGGCCCGCCAGATCGCCCGCACGGCCGATCTGCTGGTGATCGGACCGCCGTGGCCGACCGCGGATCCGCCGCCGGAGATCGTGCGGGTGCGCGACGTGCTGAAGTACCAGGCCGAACTTGCCGGGGGCACGTTCTTCGACCCGATCGCCGCACGTTGGTTCGTCGGGCGGCCCGAGCTGATCGGCAAGGACGGCGTGCACCCGACCGACGCCGGTCACGCCTACATGGCCGAGAAGATCGCGCCGCTGATCAGCTCCCGGCTCCATCCGTTCTAGTCGGCACGAGAAAAGGGGCGCCCGGGCGGCGATTTCGCCGGCCGAGCGCCCCTTCCCTGTGGGCTGTTACTCGAGTCCCTTGCCGATGTCGTAGCGGTCGGCATCCATCACCTTGGTCCACGCGGCGACGAAGTCCTTGACGAACTTCTCCTTGGCGTCGCTCTCGGCGTACACCTCGGCGACCGCCCGCAGCTGCGAGTTCGAGCCGAACAGCAGATCGACGCGGGTCCCGGTCCACTTCTGCGAGCCGGTGGCGCGGTCGTTGCCGACGTAGGTGCCGTCATCGGCGGGCGAGGGCTTCCATTCGGTGGCCATGTCGAGCAGGTTCACGAAGAAGTCGTTGCTCAACGCACCCGGCGTGTCGGTGAACACGCCGTGGCTGGTGCCGCCGAAGTTGGTGTCCAGCACGCGCAGGCCACCGACGAGAACGGTCATCTCCGGAGCCGACAGCCCGAGCAGGTTGGCCCGGTTGACCAGCCGGAACTCGGCCGGCAGGTCGCCGCCCTTGCCCAGGTAGTTGCGGAAACCGTCGGACCTGGGCTCCAGGTAGGCGAACGACTCGACGTCGGTCTGCTCGGCGGTCGCATCGCCGCGACCCGAGGTGAACGGCACCTCGACGTCGAAACCTGCGGCCTTGGCGGCCTTTTCGACACCGACCGCGCCGCCCAGGACCACCAGGTCGGCGAACGACACCCCGGTCCCGGAGGCCTGCTGGATCTCCTCGAGCCTGCGGATCACCTGGGCCAGCTCGTCGGGCTCGTTGACCTCCCAGCCGAGCTGCGGCTGCAGCCGGATCCGGCCACCGTTGGCGCCGCCGCGCTTGTCGCTGACGCGGAACGACGACGCCGCCTTCCACGCCGTCGAGACCAGTTGCGACACAGTCAGCCCCGACTCGGCGATCGCGTTCTTGAGTTTCGCGACCTCGTCGGCGGACAGCTCGGCGCCGGCCGGGGTGACGTCCTGCCACAGCCAGGTGTCCTTGGGCACCTCGGGTCCGAGATAGCGCACCACCGGGCCCATGTCACGGTGCAGCAGCTTGAACCAGGCCTTGGCGAACTCCTCGGCCAGCTCCTCGGGATGGTCCAGCCAGCGACGGGTGATCTTCTCGTAGATCGGGTCGAACCGCAGCGCCAGATCAGAGGTCAGCATCGACGGGTGGGTCTTGCCGGCGCCGTGGGCCTCGGGCACCGAGTTGGCCCAGCCGTTGTCCTTGGGCCGCCACTGGTTGGCGCCGGCGGGGCTCTTGAACAGTTCCCACTCGTTGCCGTACAGGATCTCCAGGAAGCTGTTGTCCCACTTGGTGGGTGTGTGCGTCCAGGTGACCTCCAGGCCGCTGGAGACGGTGTCCTTGCCGTGGCCGGCACCCTGCGGGTTGGCCCAGCCCAGACCCTGCAGCTCCAGATCGGCCGCCTCGGGCTCGGGGCCGACGAGCTCTGCGTCACCGTTGCCGTGCGTCTTGCCGAACGTGTGGCCGCCGACGATCAGCGCGGCGGTCTCGATGTCGTTCATCGCCATCCGGCCGAACGTCTCGCGGATGTCGATTGCGCTGGCGAGCGGGTCCGGATTGCCGTTGGGGCCTTCGGGATTGACGTAGATCAGGCCCATCTGGACTGCGGCCAACGGGTTCTCCAGATCGCGCTCACCGGTGTAGCGCTTGTCGTCGAGCCATTCTTGCTCGGGACCCCAGTACACGTCCTCCTCGGGCTCCCAGCGGTCCTCGCGACCGAATGCGAAACCGGCGGTGCGGAAGCCCATGTCCTCCAGCGCGACGTTGCCCGCGTAGACGATCAGGTCGGCCCAGGAGACGGCCTTGCCGTACTTCTGCTTGACCGGCCAGAGCAGCCTGCGCGCCTTGTCCAGGTTGACGTTGTCGGGCCAGCTGTTCAGCGGCGCGAAACGCTGCATGCCCGCGCCGGCGCCGCCGCGGCCGTCGCTGACCCGGTAGGTGCCTGCGGCGTGCCAGGCCATCCGGATGAAAAGCGGGCCGTAGTGGCCGAAGTCGGCCGGCCACCAGTCCTGCGAGGTGTGCATCACCTCGACGATGTCGGCGCGCAGTGCGTCCACATCGAGGGACTGCACCTTCGAGGTGTAGTCGAAGTCGTCATCGAGCGGGTTGATGACGTCGGGGTTCTTCTGCAGGATCTTCAGGTTCAGCTGGTTGGGCCACCAGTCGTGGTTGCCGCCACCGGCCACCGGCGGCTTGAGCCGCCCGAAGCCTGCGGGGCAGCCGCCTTCGGGCGCCTCCGACTGCGCTTCTCCAATCGGCGGGCTGTCTTCCAGGGGGCGATCGTCGGGCACAGCGAGTTCCTTCCGTGGTGGTGGTGGTGTCGTACTGCGATCACAGATGTGATCGGGGGACCTGGTGGGTGACGCACCGGGGGCAGAGGCCCCAGTAGACGACCTCGGCTTCGTCGACGACGAAACCGTCGAGTGCGCCGCGAGGGTCGGACGGGATCAGGCACGGCGCCTCGCCGACCGCGCAGTCGACGTCGGCGATCACGCCGCAGGAACGGCACACGATGTGGTGGTGGTTGTCGCCGACCCGGGTCTCGTAGCGGGCCACCGAGCCCAGCGGCTGGATCTTGCGCACCAGACCGGCTGCGGTCAGCGCTGCGAGGACGTCGTAGACCGCCTGCCGGGACACCTCGGGCAGCAAACCACGCACCGCGCCGAAAATCGTGTCGGTGTCGGCGTGTGGATGCGCCGCAACCGCCTGCAGGGCAGCTATTCTCGGACGCGTGACGCGCAGATCCGCCTCGCGGAGCAGCTGCGCGTAGTCCGAAGTCACACCCATGTTGTACGCGGTTTTCTGGACTGAGTCAAGAAAACGTCAGCCCGGCGGTCGGCCCTGTTAGGGTTCGGCGGTGATCCGAAACGTGGTCTTGGCGAAGTTGAAGGACGGCTACGACGCCGCCGAGGTCGAGCGCATCCAGGCCGGCCTGCGCGCGCTGAACTGCCCCGGCACCGTGCACTACACGGCCGGAACCGACGCGGGCTTGCGCGACGGGAACTGGAACTTCGTGATCGTCGCCGACTTCGAGGACGTCGCCTCATACCGCGGCTACGACGAGGACGCGACCCACAACGAGTTGCGGGCCCGGCTGGCGCCGTTCGTCGAGCAGATCGCCCGCGCGCAATTCGAGATCCCCGGGAGCTGATCGTCCTCACCGCGGCCCCCGCGCGCCGGTGAGGACAAGTTAACGCGTTCTCAAAGCCGCGCGGCGCCGCGTGTTACCCGCGACGACCACTCTGTCGAAATGAGCATCTTCGACCAGATCGGCGGCCGCGCTGCTGTCACGGCGGCTGTCGACGACTTCTACCGCCGGGTCATCGCCGACCCCGAGTTGACGCCCTACTTCGACGGCGTCGACATGCGCCGACTCAAGGGCCATCAGCGCTCGTTCATCGCCGCGGCGATCGGCGGGCCCGAACCGTACCTCGGGCGCTCCATGCGTGAAGCACACGGACCGCTCGCCATCCAGCCGGCCCATTTCGACCGCGTTGTCGGCCATCTGGTGGAGACGCTGACCGATCTGGGGGTGGACGGCTCGACGATCGGCCAGATCGGCGACAGGCTTGCGCCGCTGAAGGCCGAGATCGCCGTCGCGGACGCCCCTGCCCGCGCGGGCTGAGCGTCAGGCCGGCCGGCGGTAGCGCTGCACGAAGCGGCGCAGGATCTCCGTCGGGTGCGTCACCTGCCTGCGCCGGGCGTCGTCCTTGAGCGCCTGGGCGGTCTCCGGCGCGAAGTATCCGTAGTTCTTGTAGACGTCGATGCGGGTGCAGATCCCGTCCACGTCCAGCTCGGGGTGGAACTGCGTGGCGTAGACGTTCTCGCCGACCCGGAACGCCTGGACCGGGCAGGCCGCCGAGCGGGCGAGCACGACTGCGCTGTCGGGCAGCGACGCGGCGGCCTCCTTGTGCCCGCCGAACGCGTCGAAGGCGTCCGGCAGCCCGGCGAACAGCGGGTCGCGCCGCCCGTCGTCGGTCAGCTGCACGGTGACGCCACCGACCGGCTCGCTGTGGGACCGGTCGATCACCGCCCCGATGGCGGCGCCGACCGTGCCGACCCCGTAACAGCACCCGAGGAACGGGAAGTCGCCGGCGACCACGCCGGCGAGCAGCCGGCCCAGTTCGGCCTCGACGCGGCGCTGCGTCGGCGTCTTGGCCGCCGGTTCGTCGCTGACGTTGTAGGGCCCGCCGCCGAGGATGATCCCCGACCAGCCCGCCAGGTCGATCTCGCCGAGCTCCTCGTGCGTCAGCCGGATCCGGCGGAGTCCGGTCTCGTCCAGGCCGGAGAACCGCATCATCGCCGAGTATTCGTCGTCCGCGGCCTCGTCCTCGGCGCGGATCGACAACAGCAGAAACGCGGCGTCGGCCACAGCGTCAGCGTAACGACGCCGCGGTCACCGCGGTCTGCGATAGACCACCATCTCGCGTGACAGCACCTGGCGGACCCGCGGATCGCGGCTGCACGCCACCGCGAAGACGGTGAGCAGGATCCAGCTCACCATGGCACTGACGAGCACCAGGGTGAACGCCGCCCACGCGCCGCCGGACAGTTCAGTGGACGCCTGGTACCTGGACCACAGGCGCCAGTAGATCATCAGGTTGACCGTGAGGCCGACCCCGTAGGACACGGCGAACGACAGCAGGAAGGGCTTCCACGTGCCGTCCCGCAGTCGTGCCGACACCGGCTCGTGGCGCAGCGGGTAGACCACCGACAGCACGTTGCCGACGCCCAGCCAGATGAACACCATGGTCACCAGCTGGTCCACCATCGGTACCGGGTTGACGTCACCGGCCACCGACAGCAACCCGATCACCGGTAGGCCCGCAACGGTGATCAGAGCTGCCATCGCGAGGTTCTTGGCGATCAGGATCCGCCACAGCGGCACTCCGCTCTGCAGCATCGCACGCACCCGAGCAGCCTCGAAACACAACGCGTTGGTGCAGATCACACTGCCCACCACGGCGGAGAACAGGTACAGCGTGAGCCGGCCCGCGTCGTCGTACCGGGTCATCCCGGTGACGTGGTAGAAGGTCACCAGCGAGAGCGCGGTCGCCAGCGTGACGACGATCCGGGCCAGGATCGCGCGCGGCCGGTCGGCCAGCAGGTGACGCACCTCGTCGAGCACGGGCCTGCCCAGTGCGCGCAGGCCGCGTCCGGCGTTCGCCGCC
>NZ_BCRS01000171.1 GCF_001552715.1 Mycolicibacterium vaccae NBRC 14118 = CIP 105934
CCGCGCCTGCCCCTGCTCCGGCCGCGCCGCCGGTGGTTGCACCCGTGGTCGTGCCGCCGCCGGTCATCCTGCTGCCGCGCCCGCAGTGGACCCCGCCCAAGCCCGCCTGGACGTGGCCCACCCGGACCGCCGAGCCCGACAAGCCCGACAAGCCCGAACCGTGGCGGCCACCGTGGCAGAACGACGACGACAAGCCGGCACCGCCTACCAAGACGGTGCAGCCGACCCGTCCCCAGCCTCCGGTCGTCGAGGTGCCCCAGCAGCCCCAGTGGCCGGGCAGCGGTCAAGGCGAGGGTCGTGGCGGGGGTCGTGGTGAGGGCCGTGGTGAGGGCCGTGGCGAGGGGCGTGGCTCCGGTAGTGGGGTGCCCGGGGACATCAACGGCGACGGCTGTTTCCTGGTGTTCTGTGCACCCGGCGGCGGGCGCAACTAGTTCGTCACCCACCGTTGGCCTGCCGCTCGGTGTCACGTAGCGGGCGGCTCACCCCGGCCGTCTAGACAGACGGTATGCGGTGCACCGTCTTCGGGACCGGATATTTCGGCGCGACCCGCGCCGCCGGCAATTGCCTTCTACGAGCCCGGCCTGCCGGAGTTGTTGCGGCGCAACCTCGATGCCGGGCGGACGTGCACTTCCTCGGCGTCGGGACACCGCACCGCCGCAGAACCGAGCGCGCGTGCCGCAGGCCTCGCTCCGGACGACGTCACCGTCGAGGTGGCGTGGAACCCGGAGTTCCTGCGGAAGGGTACGCCGTTGCGGATACCCTGCACCCCGACCGCATTGTGTTTGGGGTGCAACGTGATTCGCCGCAGGCCGAACAGGTCGGTCGGGAGATGGCAGCGGGCCGGCTGGCGGGTGTTCGCGCTGAGCCGCTTCGGCGACGGGCCGGCCACGGCGTAGCGTCGGCGCATGCCTGTCTATGCGCTGAACCTGTTCGACATCGCCGACCGGGACGAGTACCTGGCCTATTCGAAGCGCTCGCCGGCCGAGGTCGCCAAGCACGGCGGACGCGTCGTCGCGCTGGGCCAGTTCCAGGAATCGATCACCGGGGACCTCGAGCCGCGAAAGGTGCTCATCCTCGTGGAGTGGGAGTCCAGGGCCGCGTTCGACAGCTACCGTGACGACCCGGAACTCGCCGACCTGCACGCGCACCGCGAGAACGGGTCGTCGTCCTACATCTGGCACCTGTTCGACAGGTTGGACGATCTGCGGCCGCTGCTTAAGCTGAACTGATGGCGGCTGATCTACTGCGGCAACGGATCCGGTGGTTGGCGCTGCACGGGGTGATCCGCGGGCTGTCCAAGGTCGCCGTGCGCCGCGGCGACGACCCCCAGGCCCGGCTGATCGCCGACCCCGTGGTGCGCGCCGACCCGGCCGCGTTCGCCGACGAACTGCGCGACCGCGGACCGGTGATCCGCTGCCGCGCGGTACTGATGACCGTCGATCACCAGGCTGCCAACGACATCCTGCGCTCCGACGACTTCCGGGTGTCCTCACTGGGCGCCGGCCTGCCGAAGCCGCTGCAGTGGGTCAACCGCAAGACCCACCCCGGCCTGCTGCATCCGATCGAGCCGCCGTCACTGCTGTCGATCGAACCACCCGACCACACCCGATGCCGCAAGCTGGTGTCCTCGGTGTTCACCACGCGGGCCGTCGCCGCGCTGCGCGACCGGGTGCAGCGGACCGCCAACGAGCTGCTCGACGACCTCGAACGGGAATCCGGGGTGGTCGACGTCGTCGACCGGTATTGCTCGCAGCTGCCGGTCGCGGTGATCAGCGACATCCTCGGCGTCCCCGAACGCGACCGGCAGCACATCCTGCACTTCGGTGAGCTGGGCGCGCCCAGTCTCGACATCGGCCTGTCCTGGCGGCAGTACACCCAGGTGCACCAGGGCCTGGTCGGCTTCAACGAATGGCTCAGCGGCCACCTCGCCGAGCTGCGCCGCAATCCCGGCGACGACCTGATGAGCCAGCTGATCCAGGCCAGCCAGGCCGCCGACGAGGCCAACCGGTTGTCCGACCGCGAGATGCAGGCCACCGCGGGCCTGGTGCTGGCCGCCGGGTTCGAGACGACGGTGAACCTGCTGGGCAACGGCATCCGGATGCTGCTGGACACCCCGGAGCATCTGGAGACGTTGGCCGCCCGGCCCGAGCTGTGGCCGAACGCGGTCGAGGAGATCCTGCGGCTCGACTCGCCGGTGCAGATGAGTGCGCGGTTCGCCCGCGAGGACGTCACCGTCGGCGGCACGGAGATCAAGCGCGGTGAGCTCGTCGTGGTCTACCTGGCCGGGGCCAACCGGGACCCCAAGGTGTTCACCGACCCGCACCGCTTCGACATCGCCCGCGACAACGCCGGACGGCACCTGTCGTTCTCTGGCGGCAGGCACTTCTGCCTGGGTGCGGCGCTGGCCCGTGCCGAGGGTGAGGTCGGGCTGCGGACGTTCTTCGAGCGCTACCCGGACGCCAGGCTGGCCGGACAGGGCAGCCGCCGCGACACCAGGGTGCTACGGGGGTGGTCAACCTTGCCGATCACGCTTGGAAAGACGCGCGCCGCGCTAGGTTCGTAGAGGTGGACTTCCGAGCAACCCTGCTCGAGCAGACTCGAGCCTTCGGTGACCTGATCCGATCTGGCGATCCGGCCACGCCCGTCCCTACCTGCGGGGAGTGGACACTCAAGCAGCTCTACCGTCACGTCGGCCGCGGAAACCGTTGGGCCGCACAGATCATCACCGAACGACGCAACCAGCCACTGGACCCGCGCGAAGTGCGGGACGGCCGCCCGCCCGACGATCCGGACGCCGCGGCCGAATGGTTCCAGCAGGGTGCCCAGATGGTCATCGACGCCGTCGGCCGCGTCGGCGCCGACGCACGCGTGTGGACCTTCATCGGGCCCCGCCCCGCCGGCTGGTGGATACGGAGGCGCGTGCACGAGACCGCGGTGCACCGCGCCGACGCGGCCCTGGCGCTGGGCGCGGACTTCGAGCTGCCCGCCGAGTTCGCCGCCGACTGCCTCAGTGAATGGATCGAGTTGGCCACCGTCGACCGTAGGCACGCCCCGGCCCTGGATCCCGGACAGTCGATCCACCTGCACGCCACCGAGGAGAAACTCGGGCCGACGGGGGAGTGGACCATCACCAACGACGAGGACGGCCTGTCGTGGTCGCACAGCCACAGCAAGGGCAGCGTGGCGCTGCGCGGGCCGGTCAGCGCGCTGCTGCTGGCGACCGTGCGGCGCAAATCGGCCGCCGACGCAGGCCTGGAGATGTTCGGGGACGCCGCCGTCTGGGACGGGTGGCTGGAGCGCACCCCGTTCTGAGTGGGTACCTTCGCGATCATGACCGTTTCAGAGATGGCCACCGTCCTCGCCTGGCACGACGCGCTCAACGCCGCCGACTTCGACACCCTGGAGTCGCTGTCGAGCGAGGACATCGAGATCGGTGACGCCGACGGCGCCGCCCAGGGGCACGCCGCGCTGCGTGCGTGGGCCCAGTCGCTGGACGAGAAGATCGAACCCGGCCGGACCTACGTCCACGACGGTGTGGTCGTCGTGGAGCAGCAGACGGTGTCGGTGACCGGGGAGACGGGCTCGGCCGCGTCGGCGTTCCGCGTCGTCGACGACCACGTCACCTCGGTGTTCCGGCATCCCGATCTGGCCACCGCGCTCGCGGCGACGGAGCTGACCGAAGCAGACCTGACGGGCTGATGCGCGGCATCATCCTGGCCGGCGGCTCTGGCACCCGGCTCTACCCGATCACGATGGGCGTCAGCAAGCAGTTGGTGCCGGTGTACGACAAGCCGCTGATCTACTACCCGCTGTCCACGCTGATGATGGCGGGCATCCGCGACATCCTGCTGATCACCACGGCGCAGGACGCCCCGGCGTTCCACCGGCTGCTCGGTGACGGGTCGGACTTCGGGATCAACCTCACCTATGCCGTGCAGGACGAGCCCGACGGTCTGGCGCAGGCATTCGTGATCGGGGCCTCGCACATCGGCACCGACTCGGTGGCACTGGTGCTGGGAGACAACATCTTCTACGGTCCCGGGCTGGGCACCAGCCTGCAGCGCTTCCACACCGTCTCGGGCGGCGCGATCTTCGCCTACCGGGTGGCCAACCCGTCGGCCTACGGCGTCGTCGACTTCGCCGCCGACGGCACCGCGCTGTCGCTGGAGGAGAAACCGGTCACCCCGAAGTCGCACTACGCGGTGCCGGGACTGTACTTCTACGACAACGACGTCGTCGAAATCGCGCGCGGGCTGAAGAAATCCGCTCGCGGGGAGTACGAGATCACGGAGGTCAACCAGACCTATCTGAACCAGGGCAGGCTCAGCGTCGAGGTACTGGCCCGCGGTACGGCGTGGCTGGACACCGGCACGTTCGACTCGCTGCTGGACGCCGCCGATTTCGTCCGCACCATCGAGCGCAGGCAGGGACTCAAGATCAGCGTGCCCGAAGAGGTTGCCTGGCGGGTGGGGTTCATCGACGACGCCACGCTGGAGGCCCGAGCGCAGACCCTGCTCAAGTCCGGGTACGGCGCGTATCTGCTGGAGCTGCTTCAGCACTGACCGGCGCTGATCGGGTACCTGAAGAATTTCGCACGTCATCATGTGGTGACGCCGTCATCGTTTGTTGACGTGCGAAAGTCGAAGGGTGCCTTCTCGGGACCTGGGTCAGCGCGCCCCGAGCCCGGCCAGCACCTTGTCCAGGGTCGCGGGAAGATCGCGCACCCGCACCCCGGTCGCGTTGTAGACGGCGTTGACGACGGCCGCGGCGGAACCGACGATGCCGATCTCCCCGGCGCCGCGCGAACCCATCGGGTTGAAATGCTCGTCGACCTCATCGAGCCAGATCGCGTCGATGTCCTGCACGTCCGCGTGCGCGCTGATGTGATAGGTCGCCAGATCCTGGGTCACCACGTGGCCGAACCGCGGATCGCGCACGCTCTCCTCGTGCAACGCCATCGAGAGCCCCATCGTCATGCCGCCGATCAGCTGAGAGCGCAGCGTGCGGGCATTGATCGCCCGGCCCACCGAGAACACCCCGAGCATGCGTGGCACCCGGATCTCGCCGGTGTCACGGTTGACGTGCGCCTCGACGAAATGCGCGCCGAACGACTGCACGGTGAACTTGTCCGCGTCGGGGTTCTCGGGCGCTTCGGCGGTGGTGGCCGCGCCCACCGCGGGCTGGTCACCGTGGTCGTGCCGGAACTGTTGTGCCGCAGCGACGATCGCCGACCCCCACGAGGTGATACCTGAGGACCCGCCGGCCACCGAAGCCTGCGGCAGATCGGTATCGCCGATCTTCAGATCGATCGCCGACAGGTCACAGCCCAGCGCGTCGGCGGCGATCTGGCTCAGCGTCGTCCACGTCCCGGTACCGATGTCCGCCGCGCCGATGCGCACCTCGTAGTGCCCCTCGGCCGCATGGCTGATGCGGGCCGCGTTGCCCGGCATCACCATCCCAGGGTAGGTCGCCGATGCGACGCCGATCCCGGTGAACCATTCTCCGGCAATGGTTTCCCCGGGCACCGGATTACGGTCGGCCCACCCGAAGCGTTCCGCACCGAGCCGTAGGCACTCCACCAGGTGCCGGCCGGACCACGGCTTGCCGGTCTCGGGATCGACCTCGGCGTCGTTGCGGATCCGCAGTTCGATCGGATCGATGCCGATCGACTCCGCGAGCTCGTCCAACGCGACCTCGGCCGCGAACGTTCCCGGGCATTCACCGGGCGCCCGCATCCAGAACGGGACCGCCACATCCAGCGCAGCCAGGCGGTGCGAGGTCCGGCGGTTCGAGCAGGCATACATCTTGCGCGAGGTGACCGCTGTCTGCTCGGCGAATTCCTTGACCGCAGAGGTCTGTTCGACCACCTCGTGCACCAGCGCCGTCAACCGGCCGTCGGGGTCGGCGCCCAGCCGCATCCGCTGGATGGTGGGCGTGCGGTAGCCGACCTGCGAGAACATCTGCTGGCGGGTCAGCGCCAACTTCACCGGCCGGCCGCCGGCACGCTGCGCGGCCAGCAGGGCCAGCACATTGTGGGCGTGCGGTTCACCCTTGGATCCGAAGCCGCCGCCGACATGCGGTGCCACCACCCGCAGTTGCTCCGGCTCGAGACCGAACAGCGGCGCCAGCGTCTTGCGTACCGCGTGCACTCCCTGCGTGGAGTCGTACAGCGTCACCTCGGGGGTGTCGCCGTGTACCCACTGCGCGATGCAGGCGTGCGGTTCCATCGGGTTGTTGTGCTCGATGGGGGTGGTGTAGGTCTGGTCCACCGTGAATTCGGCGGCGGCGAGCGCGGCCTCGACGTCACCGTCGTCGGTGTCGGACGGATAGGACGGGTTCACCGACTCCGGCGTGTACAGGCCGGGATGGTCGGGCCGCAGCTCGGCATCGTGCGGTTCGGCGAGGTACTCGATATCCACCGAGGCCGCTGCGTCCCTGGCGATCTCGGCGGTCTCGGCCACCACCGCGCCGATGATCTGACCGCGGAAGTGCACCCGCGCGTCCTGCAGGATCGCCAGTTCACCGTCAGAGGCATCGGACAGTTGCGGGGCGTCGAACACCGTGAGTACGTCCAGTACCCCGTCGACGGCACGGACGGCGTCGGCGTGCATCGCGATCACCCGTCCCCGCGCGATCGTGGCCTGGACCGGGTGCACATAGGCCGGTGTGTCAACCTGCTGCTCGAACGCGTACGTCGCAGTGCCGGTGACCTTGGCGCGACCGTCCCGCCGCGCGACCGAGGTGCCGATGGCGCGCGGCTCGAGCACGGTCATAACCGGCCCCGCTCGGTCAGCATGCGTAACTGCGCGATCAGCGTGCGGCGGGCCAGCTCGACTTTGAACTCATTGCCGGGCAACGGTTCCGCGGCAGACAGTTCCGCATCCGCGGCCACCGCGAACACGTCGTCGGAGGCGACCGCGCCGATCAGCATCTCTTCGGCGTGGCGGGCACGCCACGGCCGGTGGGCCACACCGCCCAAGGCGATCCGCGCGGTCGCGATGGCGTCGCCGACGAGACTGAGTTCGGCGCCCACCGACACCAGCGCGAACGCGAAGGCCGCGCGGTCGCGCACCTTGCGGTAGTCCGACACGGCGTCCGCCGGCGGCGGCGGGAGTTCGACCGCGGTGACGAGCTCACCGTGCGCGAGTACCGTGTCGCGGTGCGGCTCGTCGCCGGGAAGCCGGTGGAACTCGGTGGCCGGGATGCGGCGGGGACCGTCGGCGCCCTCGACCACGACCCGCGCGTCCAGTGCGGTCATCGCCACCGCCATGTCCGACGGGTGGGTGGCCACGCAGTGCGGTGACGCGCCGAGGATGGCGTGGTACCGCACGTAGCCGCCCAGCGCCGAGCATCCGCTGCCCGGTTCGCGCTTGTTGCACGGCGTGGTGACATCCTGGAAGTACACACACCTGGTGCGCTGCAACAGGTTTCCGGCGGTGGTGGCCGCGTTGCGCAACTGCCCGGATGCGCCGGAGAGTAGCGCCCGGCTCAACATCGGGTAGTGCGAGCGGATCACCGGGTGTGCCGCGAGGTCGCTGTTGCGCACATTGGCGCCGATGCTGACCCCGCCGTCGTCGGTCGCCGTGATCTCCGCGAGATTCAACCGGCTGACGTCGACGAGCAGATCAGGTTCGGCCACACCGAGTTTCATGTGGTCGACCAGGTTGGTGCCGCCGGCCAGGTAGGCCCCGGTCGGGTGGTCGGCGAGAGTGGCCACCGCGTCCGCCGCGCTGGTGGCGACGTGGTAGTCGAACGGCTTCACCGCTGCGCCGCCTTCTCGATCGCGGCGACGATGTTCGGGTAGGCCGCGCAGCGACAGAGGTTGCCGCTCATCCGTTCCCGGATCTCGGCGTTGGTCAGCTCCGGGGAGGCGTCCAGGTCGTCACTGACGAAACTCGGTGCACCGGACTTGACCTCGTCGAGCATCCCGACCGCCGAACAGATCTGGCCGGGCGTGCAGTATCCGCACTGGAACGCGTCCTCCTCGTGGAAGGCCTGCGCCACCGGGTGCAGCTCCTCGCCGGTGCCCAGGCCCGCGGCGGTGGTGACCTGTACCCCGTCGGCGGCCACCGCGAAGGTCAGGCAGCTGGTGAGCCGGCGACCGTCGACGAGCACGGTGCACGACCCGCACTGCCCGTGATCGCACCCCTTCTTCGGGGCGGTCGCCCCGAGTGTCTCCCGGAGCAGGTCGAGCAACGTCACGCGGTGGTCGACGGTCACCGTGTGCTCGCGGCCGTCGACTTCCAGGGTGACCTCGGAGGTGTACTGGGGCTGGCTCACGGCGGCGGGGTACCCGGGGCCCTGCCCACCAAACGCGAAGCGTCAGCGCTTGCCGGCCTGCGGGGTCGCCAGCAGGGCCGCGATACCGGTGGTCAGCGGCACCGACAGGGCCAGCGCGATGCCGCCGACCGCCGAACGGGCGATCTCGATGGCCACGCTCTCGCTGGTCAGGACATCGCCGAGTGAGCGGTCCGCGACGCTGAACAACAACAGCAGCGGCAGCGCGCTGCCCGCGTAGGCGAGCACCAGCGTGTACACCGTGGAGGCGATGTGGTCGCGGCCGACCCGCATCGCCCCGACAAAGACCTCACGCCGGCCCGCGCCGTTGCCGAGGGCAGCCAGCTCGAAGGCGGTGGACGCCTGGGTCACCGTGACGTCGTTGAGCACGCCCAGCGAGCCGATGATGAAGCCGGCCAGCAGCAACCCGGTGATCGACACGTTGCCCAGATAAGCTGCAACCTCGTTGTTCTGGTCTTCCGACAAACCTGTCAGATGCACCAATTCGATTGCCGCCCAGGATAATACCGCGGCCAGCAACAGCGATGCCAGCGTGCCGAGCAGCGCCGCGCTGGTGCGCAGGCTGACCCCGTGGGCCAGATAGATCACCGCGTACAGGATCGCGGCCGACGCGACCAGCGCAACCGGCACCGTCGGGGCGCCGTCGCGCAGCGCGGGCAACAGGAACACGACCAGGACCCCGAACGCGATCACGATGCCCACCAGCGCGCGCAGGCCGCGCCACCGGGCCACGGCGACGATGACGACAGCGAACACGGCGGCCAGCGCGATCAACGGCCAGGTGCGCTCGTAGTCGTAGAACGCGTAGGTGGTGGTGCCGGTGGCGTCGACCTGCCTGCTCACGCGGATGTCGTCCCCGACGGTGAGCACGGGCTGACCTGGGCCGCCGCTGAACTCCAGCACGGTGTTGGCGCCGCGGTTCGGACCGGAGTCGATGGCCACCAGCGCCTGCACACACGCGGCCCGGTCGCCTTCGGCCGGAACCGGATCCGACGTCAGCACCGCCCCGACCGAGGGACTGCCGCACACCGCGGCGCTGACGGACAGCACATGACCGCTCTCGGTGGTGACCGCGCCGCCTGCCGCGTTCTGGTACGGCAGCGGGATGTCGGCCTTCTCCCCGCTCGGCCACAGCAACGCACCGCCGATGAGCACCGCTATCCCGGTCAGGACCAGCAGACCGACCACGATCTTGGCGGCCAGCGGACCCAGCGGTGACGGGCCGCCGAGTGAGTGCGAGTGCGAATGAGAGTGCGTCACCCGCCCAGAGTAGGAAATTGCCGCGTGGGCGACGCCACCGCCGGCCTTAGCCTGACTCAATGAGCAAAAGGGAGGTCGACCGCGCGCAGTTGAGACGGTCGTTCGAGGGGATGCTGTCCGGGCCGGTGGACGCGTTCCTGGCGGAGCGGGGATTCCAGAGGTCGGGCAACGACTTCGAACGTCGCCGCGGCCCGCTCCGGGACAGGATCAATCTGCAGAACAACTGGCACAACGGGGTCACCCGGTGGCACGGGTTCTTCGTCAACGTCGGGGTGGGTTCGGTCGAGGTCGACGCGGCCTGCCCGGGACACGAGCCTGCGCTGCACCCGCCCCGGAGTCTCCTACTGGACCGCCGCTGGGAGGCCCTGGCGCCGGGAGCGCCCTACGAACTGCGGTTCGACCGGGGCACGGACATGGCGTCCTTCGCCGACGCGGTGTGCGCGGATCTCGGCCGCACCCTGTCGGCGATCGAAAGCATCCAGAGCACAAGGCATCTGGTCGAGTACGCCGTCGAGAACAACCTGCTGATCGCGTACGAGACCACCTGCTGCTATCTCGCCGCGACCGGCGACATGGACACGCTGACCCGCTATGTCGCGCTGTTGCACCGCGTTTTCGGCGATCAGGAGCGGTGGGCGATCTTCAGCAGGAGGATCAGCGAGGCAGTCGGTCCCCGCGCGTCCGCACTGTCTGCGCGCGGTCTGCTTACTGCCGGTAGCTGACCAGGAAGTTGCCGAGCCGCTCGATGGCCGCGGCCAGGTCGCGGGCCCACGGCAATGTCACGATCCGCAGGTGATCGGGTGTGGGCCAATTGAATCCGGTGCCCTGGACCACCAGGATCTTCTCCTGCAGCAACAGGTCGAGCACCAGCTGCTCGTCGTCGGCGATGTCGTACACCTCGGGGTCCAGGCGCGGGAACGCATACAGCGCACCCCGCGGCTTGACGCAGGACACCCCGGGGATCTCGTTGAGCTTCTCCCACGCGACATCGCGCTGCTCGAGCAACCTGCCGCCGGGAAGAACCAGGTCATCGATGCTCTGATGGCCGCCGAGTGCCACCTGAATCGCATGTTGGGCAGGCACATTCGGGCACAGGCGCATGTTGGCCAGCAGGCTGATGCCCTCGATGAAACTGCTCGCGTGTTCCTTGGGGCCGGTGATCACCAGCCATCCGGAGCGGTACCCGGCCACCCGGTAGGCCTTGGACAGTCCGTTGAACGTCAACGTCAGCAGGTCCGGCGCGACCGAGGCCAGCGAGACGTGCTCGGCGTCGTCGTAGAGGATCTTGTCGTAGATCTCGTCGGCCAGCAGCAGCAGCTGGTGCTTGCGCGCCAGGTCGGCGATCTGGGTGAGGACCTCGCGGCTGTACACCGCGCCGGTCGGGTTGTTCGGGTTGATCACCACGATCGCCTTGGTGCGGTCGGTGATCTTCGATTCGATGTCGGCGACGTCGGGGTTCCAGCCCTGCGTCTCGTCGCACAGGTAGTGCACCGGGGTGCCGCCGGCCAGCGAA
Organism: Mycolicibacterium vaccae NBRC 14118 = CIP 105934; assembly: GCF_001552715.1. Classification (GTDB taxonomy): domain Bacteria; phylum Actinomycetota; class Actinomycetes; order Mycobacteriales; family Mycobacteriaceae; genus Mycobacterium; species Mycobacterium vaccae. Next base: position 11,072 of record NZ_BCRS01000171.1, read on the forward strand.
GTGCACGCGGTCCACAGCGGATAGTCCGGCGCCGGGATCAACACCTGGTCCCCGTTGTCCAGCAGCGCCTGCAGTGTCATCTGGATCAGCTCGGAGACACCGTTGCCGAGGAACACGTCGTCGATGTCGAAGCGCGGGAAGCCCTCGACGAGTTCGTAGCGGGTGAACACCGCGCGGCGGGCGCTGACGATGCCCTTGGAGTCTGAGTAGCCCTGCGCGTTGGGCAGCGCGGAGATGATGTCGCGCATGATCACATCGGGGGCCTCGAACCCGAACGGGGCGGGGTTGCCGATGTTGAGCTTCAGGATGCGGTGGCCTTCGGCCTCCAGGCGGCCCGCGTGTTCGTGGACCGGCCCGCGGATCTCGTACAGAACGTCCTGCAGCTTGCTCGACTGCGTGAACTCACGCTGGCGCACGTGCTGGCCACCGCCGGTCTGCCACGGCGCCTGATGGGTACTCACGACGACGATTCTCCCACGGGCAGCCAAGTCAATTTCTCGCCGCAGACAGCGTGAGGCAGACAACAAGGCCGCCGTCGCAGGTGCGACGGCGGCCTTGTTGGTCCGACGGAGTTACCGCTTGCCCGGGCGGCGGGCGCCCTTGGCGATGCCGAGTCCCTTCACCGGGGGCTCGTCACCCACGACGCGCGCGTCGCTGTCGCTCGACCCGTTCGAGGACGGGGCTGCCGCCTCCGGCTCGGGCTGGGCTTCGGCAGCGGGCTGATCCTCGGCGGCGGGCTGGGCCTCGGGCTGAGGTTCGGCCTTGGGCTCAGGCTTGGCTGCCGGGGCCTTCTTGGCCCCCGGGCGGCGTGCGCCTGCGGCGATGCCGAGGCCCTTGACCTCGGGCTCGGGCTTGGTTTCCAGCCCGCGGTCGGAATCGGCGGTATCGGCAGCTTCGGTGCCCGCTTTCGCCTGGTCCGGGTCCACGTTCGGGGGCTGGACGACCGTTCCCGCGCCCTCGTTCGGCGACGCCGGCTTGGCCGGTGCCTTCCTGGCGCCCGGTCGCTTCGCGCCGCCGGCGATGCCCAGACCCTTGACCTCGGGTTCGGGCTTCGCGGGTGCCTCGGCGGGCGTCTCCGCAGCAGGTGCGGCCGGGGCGGCAGCTGCCGCCGCCGGTGCCTTCTTGGCGCCGGGTCGCTTGGCACCGCCGGCGATACCGAGGCCCTTGACCTCCGGCTCGGCCTTGGCCGGCTCGGTGGCCGCGGGGGCGGTCTCCGCCGCG
>NZ_BCRS01000172.1 GCF_001552715.1 Mycolicibacterium vaccae NBRC 14118 = CIP 105934
GGGCGCCCGCGTGCTGTTTCTGGACGAGCCGCTGGGCGCGTCCGTGGACCGGCGGCGCCGTCACCGTCTCCGGCGCCGCGGCGGTCATCCCCAGCGATGCGGCGAGCGCGACCAGGCGCGGGCCGTCCAGGTCGAAGGTCTGGGTCACATCGGGGCGCACGTCGTACCCGCGCCCGTCGCCGGTCACGCACAGCACCGTCGGCACGCCGGTCAGCGCCAGCCCACGCAACTCCTGTTCCAGCACCACCCGGTTGCGGTCACGGCAGGACAGCGTGATCCACGGCGTCACACCGGCTTCCAACAGCATCCGGCCCATCAACGTGGGCGGGAAGTCGGGGCGGTTCTGGTGTTCGCCGACCAGCACCGCGTCACACGACGGTGCCAGCACGGCCGCGGTCGACGCGATGTCGGCGGGATCGAACGGGGTACAGGTGAAGTCCGTCAGGATCAACGGCGCAGCCACCGGTGCCGCCGGGGCCGGGGTCGGAGCAAGGACGGGCCACGGCACGACCTCGGGGAAGGCGCACGGGCCCGGGCGCATCTCGCACTGCCCGTCGGGGCGCACGCCGCCGCACGGGCCGTACGACATGCGCTTGGGACAGTCCACGTCCATGCGGTACCCCCGGGTCGGTCGATGCAGACCCCGCATTCCCGCAGGCGCCCCGGATTAGTCCTCGGGGTGTCGGCGGGTGAGCCGGATGACCGCGCTCCACGGCCTGCCTTCGGGAGGGCGGCGTGGATCGGGCTGCGGCAGCCGCGCCACCAGTCGCAGCGGCCACGGCAGCCGGCGCAGGCGGCTGGCCACGACGATGACCGACTCCACTTCGCCTGTGCGCCAGCCGAGTTGCTCGAAGTACCTGATGCCCTCGGCCGGCGCGAACTTGAACGGCGCATTGCGCAGCAGGCCACCGGTCTTGTCGTTCATCCACTTCTTCAGGCCCGGTCCGGCCAGGTCCAGCACCCACCACGCGATTTCCGGGCGCACCAGTGCGGCCGACAGGTCGGCGACGTCTGCCGGTTCGAGGTACATCAGCAGTCCCTCGGTCAGCACCAGCGCTTTGTGCGCGTCGGCCAGCGCCGTGTCCAGGAACCGGTCGCGGGCGGCGGGGTCGGCCAGGTCGACGGGATAGCGCGTCAGCCGGCATCTCGGCGTCTCGGCGGCGAGCAGCTGCTCCTTCTCGGCGACCAGTCCCGGCAGGTCGCCCTCCACCCAGGTGAACTCTGCCGGCGATTCCAACCGGTACGGGCGGGTGTCCAGCCCGGCGGCGAGGTTGATCACGCGGTCGCAGCCTGCGGCCACGGCGTCCATGATCAGATCGTCGATGGTCTTGGTGCGGGCCACCATCCACCACCCCGACCGCAGCGTCCGCGGGACCGAGGCCACGATCTGGCGGCCCCGATCCCCGGCGAGCCGGTCGGCGTACGGGTCGTCGAACACCGCGTCGCCACGCGCGGACTCCACCGCGCGGTACACCGCCACCCAGCGTGCGGTGTCGGAGACGTTCGACACCGGTCCGTCCTTGACGCTCATGCCGGTAACTTACGTGGCCGGCGCGAAGACCTCGCTGCGCAGACGCCCGAGAGGTGGCTACCAGCCGGCGTTGCGGGCCAGGTCGATGGCGTTCTGGCTCATGAAGGTGCCCGCACTGGGGAAGCCGCGGCAGGCGCCGTCGGACTCCCCGGGACGCTTCACCCACAGGAACGCGTCGACCTGCGGGTTCCCGGTGTCCGTGGTGGGCCGGGCACCGAGGGCGCGGCCGCTGGGGTTGCACCAGTACAGATCGTCGCCCTCGACGGGTCCGGCCCCGTTGCGCGAGGTGTCGATCACGAAGGGCTTGCCCCCGGTCATCCCCGAGATCGCGGCGCCGTAGCCCACCGACTCCTCGGTGGTGAAGAAGTTCGCGGTGTTGAGGCTGAAGCCGCGCGCCTTGGCGATGCCGACCTGATTGAGCCGGTTGGCCATCACGTCGGCGGCCACCCAGCGCGGGTGTCCCGCATCGACGTACACCGCGGTGCCGGGATTGCGGGCCAGCGTGTCGACGGCGTAGCCGATCAGCTCGAGGCGCTCCTGCTGCTGACCGGGCGACAGGCAGTCGATCATGGCCAGCGCGTCGGGTTCCAGGATCACCGCGGCGCGCCCGGGGCCGATCGCGGCGGCGACGCCGTCGATCCACGCCCGGTAGGAGCTGCCGGACCCGAACCCGCCTGCGGCGTAGCTGCCGCAGTCGCGGTTGGGGATGCCGTAGAGCGCCAGCACCGGGATCGTGCCTGCGGCCTGCGCGGTCTGGATGTACTTCGCGTCCACGGCCGGGGTGGAGATGTGGTCCATCCAGTACGCGGTCGGGGTGTTCACCACGGCTGCCAGCAGCGGATCCGGATTGCCTGCCGCGGCCCGCATGCCCTTCGAGTGGGGGTTGACGTAGAACGGCATCCCGACCAGCGGGTTGGCCTCACTGGCCAGCCGCACCGTCGGGGCGGGCGAGGGCGTGGGCGCGGGTCCGGCGATCAGGCCGATACCGGCGACGGCCGCGACCGCGGCGCAGGGGGCGATGAGGCGGGCGACTGCACCACGAACGGAGAACGTCACCCGGAGAAACTTAGTGGTGCTGTGCACCGAGTGCCAGTCTCGCCACAGTGGGTACTCCTCCCCCCGGTGTCGGCCGCGGGGGGAGACGAGGAGCACGGGTGTTGCGAATTGCGCTCATCGCGCACAATCATTTCCCTGTTCGGGAACCCTTCGCAGGCGGGATGGAGGCTCACCTCTGGCATCTGGCCCGCGCACTGGTCCGGATGGGCCACCGGGTCACGGTGTTCGCCGCCGACGGGACGGATCTGGCGCTGACCCATTCCGGGTTGACGGTCCGCACGCTGCCGGTCGACGCCGCGGCTGCCGTTCCGTTTCCGCTGCCCGGTGCGGTCAAGCAGTCCCGTCACGACGCGTTCGTCGCGGTGATGTCCGAACTCACCGAGGACCACCATCGGCGCTTCGACGTCATCCACAATCACAGCCTGCATTACGTACCGATCCGGTGGGCTCCGCACCTGCGCACCCCGATGCTGACCACGCTGCACACCCCGCCGATCCCGTTGCTGGAGGCCGCGGTCGGCGCGATGAAGGACTCCGGGCTGGCGTTCGCTGCGGTCAGCCGGCACACCGCGAAAGCGTGGGCCCCTGTCGGCATCGACCGATTGGCAGTGGTGCCCAACGGTGTCGACGTGGCCCGGTGGCCGCAGGGAACCGGTGGCCCCTACCTGGTGTGGGCGGGACGGATCGTGCCGGAGAAAGGCCCGCACCTGGCCATCGAGGTTGCGGAGCGGTCCGGGCATCGGCTCGCGCTGGCCGGACCCGTGGGCGACGAGGATTACTTCCGGCGCCGGATCGAGCCCCGGCTGGGCGGGCGGGTGGTTCACCTCGGTCACCTCGACCAGCGCCGACTGGCCTCGGTCGTCGGCGGCGCGGCGGCTGCGCTGGTCACCCCGGTGTGGGACGAACCGTTCGGCCAGGTCGTCGCCGAGGCGGGCATGTGCGGGACGCCGGTGGTCGCGTTCGCCCGCGGCGGCATCCCCGAGGTGGTGGACCCGGAGTGCGGACGGCTGGTCGCGCCCGGCGACACCACGGCGATGGCCGCCGCGATTCCCGAGGCGGCCGCCCTGAGTCGTTCGGCGGTGCGTGAGTCGGCCGTGGCCAGGCACAGCGTCTCGGCGATGGCCGACCGATACGTGACGCTCTACCGCGACGTCATCGACGGCGCGTATCGCCGGGAGTTCGACCGGCCCGCCTGAGGGACCGTCCCTGCCGCCTCCGCTCAGTATCGTGTCCGGTGATGTCTGCCGATCAGCCCGACGGGAGGGCTCGGCGCCGGCGCGCGCTGCACTTCGCCCTGCGGGGACCCCGTGACCCCGCGTCGGGTGCCGGGCAGCGCCGGCGCATCTCCGGAGGGTTGAGCGAGCGGCACACCCGCAAGGTCCTGGACCTGACGGTCAGGCTGGCCGAGGTGATGCTGTCGTCGGGGTCGGGCACCGCCGACGTCGTGGCGACCGCCAAGGACGTCGCGCAGGCCTATCAGCTCACCGACTGCGTGGTCGACGTGTTCGTCACCACCATCTTCGTGTCCGCGCTGCCGGCCGCCGACAGCCCGCCGGTCACGATCGTGCGGGCCGTGCAGGCGCGCTCGACCGACTACAGCCGGCTCGCCGAGCTCGACCGGCTGGTCCGCCGGATCACCTCCGGCGGAGTGTCGGTCGACGACGCGCACGACGCGATGGACGAGCTGTCCGAGCGGCCGCACCCGTATCCGCGCTGGATCGCCACCGCCGGATGGGCCGGCTTCGCGCTCGGCATCGCGATGCTGCTCGGGGGCACCTGGCTCACCTGGATCCTGGCGGCGGTCACCTCGGTGATCATCGACCGCGTCTGTCGTCGGCTCAACCACGCGGGCACTCCGCTGTTCTTCCAGCAGGCCGCCGGGGCGTTCATCGCGACGTTGATCGCCGTCGTGGCGTACCTGCTGGTGGGAGAGGCGCTGACCGCGCTGGTCGCCACCGGGATCGTGATGCTGCTGGCGGGCCTGACGTTCGTCGGTTCGGTGCAGGACGCGCTGACCGGCTACATGCTCACCGCGGTGGCGCGGCTCGGCGACGTGCTGTTCCTGACCTTGGGCATCGTGGTCGGCATCCTGGCCGGACTGCAGGCCGCGTCGCTGGCCGGCATCCACATCCAGCTCCGGGTCGACTCGTCGGAGTTGTTCGTGCCACCGACCGAGCCCGGGCAGATCGTGCTGGCGGTGTCGGGCGCGGCGTTGGCGGGCGCGTGCCTGACGATCGCCAGCTACGCGCGGCTGCGTTCCGTGTTCACCGCCGCGGTCGCGGCCGGCCTGGCCGAGGCGGTGCTGCTCGGTCTCAGTCGCGCCGGCGTCGGCCAGGTGGTGGCCACCGGCGCCGCCGCGGTCGGAGTGGGTCTGCTGGCCACTCTGATCTCCATCCGGCGTCAGGCGCCGGCGCTGGTCACCGCGACGGCGGGCATCACTCCGATGCTGCCGGGCATGGCCGTGTTCCGGGCGGTCTTCTACTTCGCCGTCGACCGGGACTTCTCCGCAGGCATGGCCCAGGCGCTGGCCGCGGCCGCCACCGCGCTGGCGATCGGTGCCGGAGTGGTGCTGGGCGAGTTGCTCGGTTCGCCGCTGCGCTACCGCGCCGGCCGGATCAGCGACCTGCTGCGGATCGAGGGACCGCCCGGGCTGCGCCGCGCGGTCGGCAAGGTGGTGGCGCTGCGACCGGCCGCCGATCAGCAGCAGGCCCGCAGCCCGCATCAGCGGTCCTGGAGTGTGGCGCTCGAACCGTCGTCGGCCGAGCCGGCCGGGCAGGCCCGCGACGCCGACCCGGACACCGAGAACGACGAGACACCAGCACGCTGACGAGGCGGATGTTTAGTTCTGTTCGCAAGGAGCAAATAGCCTGGCATGTCCGCCCACGAGGACCCGCCGCCCGGAGTTCTGCGCAAGGCCATCGCCGCGTCGGCGATCGGCAACGCGACCGAATGGTTCGACTATGGGATCTACGCCTACGGCGTCGCCTATATCTCGGCGGCGATCTTTCCCGGCGATGCCGCGAACGCGACGCTGCTGGCGCTGATGACGTTCGCGGTCTCGTTCCTGGTGCGACCGCTCGGCGGGTTCGTCTGGGGACCGCTCGGCGACCGGCTCGGACGCAAACAGGTGCTGGCGATCACCATCGTGTTGATGGCAGGCGCGACCTTCTGCGTCGGCCTGCTGCCGACCTACGACATGATCGGGATGTGGGCGCCGTTCCTGCTGGTGCTGCTCCGGATGATCCAGGGTTTCTCGACCGGCGGTGAGTACGGCGGCGCCGCGACGTTCATGGCCGAGTACGCGCCGAACCGTCGTCGCGGCTTTCTCGGCAGCTTCCTGGAGTTCGGCACCCTCGGCGGGTTCTCACTCGGCGCGCTGCTGATGCTGGCCTGCTCGCTGGTTCTCGGTGACGACCAGATGCACGAATGGGGTTGGCGACTGCCGTTCCTGGTCGCCGCCCCGCTCGGCCTGATCGGCCTGTATCTACGATCGCGCCTCCAGGACACCCCGGTGTTCCGCGAGCTCGAAGAGAAGGGCGAGACCGAAGACGGGACCACCACCCAGTTCCGCGACCTGCTCGGCCGCTACTGGCGGCCCATCCTGCGGCTCGGGGGCCTGGTGGTGGCGCTGAACGTGGTGAACTACACGCTGCTCACCTACATGCCGACCTACCTGGAGACCCGGATCGGGCTGTCCTCGGACCAGTCGCTGATCGTCCCGGTCATCGGCATGCTGTCGATGATGGTGCTCGTCCCGTTCGCCGGGCTGTTGAGCGACCGGGTGGGACGCAAACCGCTGTGGTGGTTCTCGCTGATCGGGCTGTTCGTCGCCGGTGTGCCGATGTTCCTGCTGATGGGCACCAACCTGTGGGGCGCGGTGATCGGGTTCGCCGTCCTGGGTCTGCTGTACGTACCCCAGCTGGCGACGATCTCGGCGATGTTCCCGGCCATGTTCCCCACCCAGGTGCGGTATGCCGGGTTCGCGATCGCCTACAACGTCTCGACGTCACTCTTCGGCGGCACAGCGCCCGCGATCAACGACTGGCTCACCAGCAGCACCGGTGACCTGCTGGTTCCGGCCTACTACATGATGGGCGCGTGCGTGATCGGCGCGCTCGCGCTGCTGAAGGTGCCGGAGACCGCACGCTGCCCGATCGGCGGCACCGTCACGCCGGGCACCGCGGAGGCGCCCGACCCGGTGCCGCTGGACGAGCCCGTCAAGGGGTGATGTGCAGCAGACGCTCGGCGTTCTGGTGGCTGATCTTGGCGCGGTCGGCGTCGCTGACCGGGGCCGCGGCCAGGAAAGCCGTTGCCGTGTCGATGTCCTCGTACGGATAGTCGGTGGCGAACAGGACGTGCTCAGGGCCCAGCGCCGACAGCGCGCACAGCAGCGGCGCGTTGTCGCACACCCCGCTGGTGGTCACGTAGAGGTTGCGCCGCAGGTACTCCGACGGGTGCCCCAGCTCCAGTTCGATGCCGTGGTGGCGGTGCCAGTCCCAGCGCGAGTCCAGCCGCCACAACGAATAGGGCAGGCTCTCCCCCATGTGCCCGAGCAGCAGTTTGGCGGCCGGGAAGTCGTCGAACACGCCGCCGAAGATCATCCGCAGCGCATGGGTGGCGGTGTCGGTGCCCCAACTCCACATGGGTCCGACCAGCTCGGGATGGCCGGCGATGACGTGCGGGGTGTCGAACCCGTTCGCCGGATGCAGGTACAGCGGAACATCGAGGGCTTCGGCCCGCTCCCACACCGGCCGCAACGACGGGGCGTCCAGGTAGACGCCGAAGGTGTGCGCGTTGACCAGGGCACCGCACAGCCCGAGTTGCTCGACCGCGCGTTCCAGTTCGCGCGCGGCGGCCGCACCGTCCTGCAGCGGCAGCGCGGCGAAACCGCGGTACCGGGTCGGGTTGGCCGCGATCAGCCCGGCCACGAAGTCGTTGATCTCGGCGGCGCGGGCCACCGCCAGCTGGGTGTCGGGCTCGGCCTGGATTCCCGGCGCGGTCAGCGACAGCACCGCGACGTCGACGCCGGCGGCGTCCATGTCGGCCAGCCGCTGTTCGGCGAGGTCGGTCAGCCGGCTGTCGCACACCTTCCAGATCTGCGGCTGGGCCAGGTCGCGGGTCGCGTCGCTGTAATGGGCGAGTTCGCCGGTGAGAAAGTGCTCTTCCAGAGCGATGGTGCGCATAGGCCCCGCCTCCGCCGAAAATTCGGTCCCGTCGCCGACGCTACTCGTGCTACCCGCCGGGCGCGGCAACCTGCAGAATTCGTCGCATGACCCTGAAACGGGCCGTGACACCCGAGACGCTCGGCGCCTGGCTGATCAAATGCAACCCGCACACCACCGCCGTCGACCCGATGGTGACGGCGGGCCGGGCCAAGGCGCACTGGTGCGTCGCCGACAATTACCGGTCACACCTGATCCGGCCGGGCCACCGGGCGCTGTTCTGGGTCTCGGCCCATCCGCGGCGCGGCATCTGGGGGGCGGGCCGGATCACCGGTCGTCCCGCCGACGCAGGCGGCCGGCTGCACGTACCGGTGGACATCCCGCTGTTCGCCGAACCGGTCACCGCCGCGGAGCTGTCCGCCGTCGCGGGGCTGGCTTCGATGGAGGTGTTCCGTTCGCCGCAGCAGGCCAACCCGTCCTGGGTCAGTAAGGCCGAACTCGCGCTCGTCGACCCGCTGCTACCGTCGGCGTGACGCGGTTGCATCTGCGGCTGACGGGTTACCCGGGGAATACCGATTTCGTACCAGGGCGTTGGAGGCGGAGTGAGCGAGCAAGCAGAGTTGAGTCCCACCGACTGGGTCCGCGATCAGACCCAGCGCATTCTTGAGCAGGGCACCACCGACGGAGTCGAGGTGCTGGACAGGCCGATCGTGCTGTTCACCACCACGGGTGCGCAGTCCGGGAAGAAGCGGTACGTGCCGTTGATGCGCGTCGAGGAGAACGGCCGTTACGCGATGGTCGCCTCCAAAGGCGGCGATCCCAAACATCCCAGCTGGTACTTCAACGTCAAGGCCAACCCGTCGGTGACCGTGCAGGACGGCGACAAGGTCCTCGAGGGCACCGCACGCGAGCTCGAAGGCGACGAGCGGGAGCACTGGTGGAAGCTCGCGGTGGAGGCCTACCCGCCGTATGCGGAGTACCAGACCAAGACGGCGCGCCAGATTCCCGTCTTCATCGTCGAATAGCTACGGGGTAGATCCCGCCCGGCGATTCACCCGGAAACCACGCTTTTCAGTCGCCGCCCGAAGGTGTACACATTCACCAACAGCTGGCGGAAGGCGTCGATGCCATGCGAATCACCGTGGTGGGAGCGACCGGGCAGATCGGTTCTCGGGTCGTCAGACTGCTGCGTGACGCCGGGCAGGACGTGGTCGCGGCATCGTTGAGCACCGGAGTGGATGTGCTCAGCGGCGACGGGGTGGCCGAAGCCGTCGCCGGCGCGGAGGTTCTCGTCGACGTCACCAATTCACCGTCGTTCGACGACGAACCGGTGCTGCGGTTCTTCAGCTCGGCGGCGACCACTCTGGTCGCGGCGGCCAGGCACGCCGGCGTAGGCCATTATGTGGCGTTGTCGATCGTCGGGGCGGACGGGCTGCCCGACAGCGGCTACATGCGCGCCAAGACCGTCCAGGAAGAGATCATCCGGAGTTCGGGTCTGCCGTTCACGATCGTGCGCGCTACGCAGTTCCATGAGTTTGCCGAGATGATCGTCGGATCGCTGCGCGTGGGTGACCGGATCCTGGTGCCTGACGCCGGCATTCAGCCCATCGCGGCAGCTGACGTCGCCGCGAAGCTCGCCGCGGTGGCGCTGGCCGAGCCCGTCAACGGCATCGTCGACATCGGCGGTCCGGAGAAGATGTCGTTCGCCGAACTGGCGGCCGCGGTCCTCGCCGCCGCCGGAGACCGAACCGAGGTCGTGGTCGACGACTCCGCCACCTACTTCGGCGCGGCGGTCGATCACCACAGCCTGGTCACCTCGGACGGGACTGGCGAACGGTCGGAAACCACGTTCGCCGAATGGCTTTCGGCGCGGTGAGGTCGCGGTGCCGTTCACCGATCGGGCGGCGACGACGGCTCGTTGCGTGCCAGCGGAACCCAGCGCTCGCGTGCGGTCACCTGCTTTGACGACGGGAAGTCACGCAGATCGCCTGTGCCGGAGGGTTTCGCGTCCCATGTCGCGAAGGTGAGCGGCGACTGGATCCAGGCGTGCAACAGCCGGTAGGTCGCCTTCATCGAGTCGACGTGGGTGCGCTCCCAGCCGTGGCTGCCGTCGACACCGAACCCAAGGAGCGCAGCCCGGGTGTTCGCGCCCGCTTCGATCGCCGCGGCGACGTCGGACCGGTAGTAGCGGAAAACGTCTCGGGTGAACGGGATTTCGCAGTCTTCCGCCAACCGGCACAGGTTACGCGTCAAGTGGTAGTCGTAGGGCCCGTGCAGGTCTGACATCAGTACGGTCACGGTGTCCTCGCGGGACTGTTGACCGGGCGCGCACACCGCGTTGTCCACGCTGATCATCTCCGCGATGTCGGCGGGCAACCCGGTGCTGGCCCCGTAGCCGACCTCTTCGGCGATGGTGACCATGAACGCGGTGCGATGCGGCAGCGTCACGGAGTGGTCGACGAGATTCTTGATCACGGTGAGTGCGGCGGCGACCCCGGCTTTGTCGTCGAGGTGTCGCGACACGACGAATCCGTCCTCGGTGAGGACCGGGTCGGCCATCAGGGCTACGAAGTCGCCGATCTGAATCCCGAGTCGGACCAGGTCCTCTCGCGACGAAACCCGGCGGTCCACCCGGAGTTCGACGTGGTCCCAGTCGGTGATCTGGGTGTCGACGGCGTCTCCGAAGGCGTGCCCGCTGGCCTTGAGCGGCAGGATCGTGCCGGTGATCATCTCGTCGGAGTCCTCGCGCAGGATCCGCACCCGCGCCCCGGCGGCGAACCGCGCCGAGAACGTACCGACCGTGATCAGTTCCAGCCGGCCGTTGTCCTTGAGCCCCCGCACCATGCAGCCCACGGTGTCCGCGTGCACCACCAGCGCGCGGTCCGTGGTCGCCGATTCGCCGGGAAGTTCGGCGATCAGCGCGCCCCGTCGGGTCAGCGAGAACGACACGCCGAAACCGTCGAGTATCTCGCCGATCATCTGCATCACGGCGTCCGTGCGGCCTGTCGGACTCGGGGTCTGCAACAGCGCGAGCAGGGTGTCGGTCATCCATGAGCTGTCGGCCTCGGACATGACGTCGCCTGGGCTCATGAGGTCTCCTTCGCGCGCGACCTGAGCTTAGGGTCGGCCGGCGCCGGCCCGCAGCGTTTCGTCCCTTGTCGTCATCCGCGACGGTCGACGGGCCGCCGATGCCGTGAGCGTGAAGCCATGGCTGCGCTTCGCGGCTTGATCGCGACCCGGAACGCTATTCCGAGCGACGGTCCGCCGGTTCACAGCTCGGTGACCTGCCCGCGCTCGACCCGCCACGACCGGTCCAACCGGACATTGCTCAGCATCCGGCGGTCGTGGGTGACCAGCAGCAGCGCGCCCTGGTAACTGTCGAGGGCCTGTTCGAGCTGCTCGATGGCGGGCAGGTCGAGGTGGTTGGTGGGCTCGTCGAGCACCAGCACGTTGGTGCCGCGGGCCTGCAGCAGGGCCATCCCGGCCCGGGTGCGTTCGCCCGGTGACAGGTCGTCGACCCGGCGTTCCACGTGGTCGGCGCCGAGCCCGAACTTGGCCAGCAGCGTGCGCACCTCGGCGGTCGGCCAGGTCGGCACGTGTTGTTCGAAGCGGTCGATCAGTCGCTCGGGTCCCGAGAACTCGGCGCGCGCCTGGTCGATCTCGCCGATGTGGACGCTGGCGCCCAGCGAGGCCCGCCCCTCGTCGGGGGTGCGCCGGCCCAGCAGCAGGCGCAGCAACGTCGACTTGCCTGCACCGTTGGGTCCGGTGATGCCGATCCGCTCCCCCGCATCGACCTGCAACGTCACCGGGCCGAGAACGAATTCTCCTTGCCGCACAACGGCTTTGTCGAGGGTCGCGACCACCGCGCTGGACCGCGGCGCGGCGCCGATGGTGAACTGCAGATTCCACTCCTTGCGCGGCTCCTCGACCTCCTCCAGCCGTGCGATCCGGCTCTCCATCTGGCGCACCTTCTGCGCCTGCTTCTCGCTGGACTCGGTGGCCGCGCGACGGCGGATCTTGTCGTTGTCGGGAGCCTTGCGGATCGCGTTGCGCGTCCCCTGGCTCGACCATTCCCGTTGCACTCGCGCCCGGGCCACCAGATCGGCCTTCTTCTCGGCGAATTCGTCGTACTGCTGGCGGCGGTGCCGCCGACTGACCTCGCGCTCGTCGAGGTAGCTCTCGTATCCGCCGCCGAACACCGTGGTGGTGTTCTGCGCGAGATCCAGTTCCAGCACCCGGGTCACGGTGCGGGCCAGGAACTCCCGGTCGTGACTGACCAACACCACTCCGCCGCGCAGCTCCCCGACGAAGCGCTCCAGCCGGGCCAGGCCGTCGAGGTCGAGGTCGTTGGTCGGCTCGTCGAGCAGCACGATGTCGAATCGCGACAGCAGCAGCGCGGCCAGTCCCACCCGCGCCGCCTGCCCGCCCGAGAGCGCGGTCATCGGCGTCGACTCGGGCCGCACCGCGTCGGTGTCGAGCCCGAGGTCGGCCAGCACCGGCGGCAGCCGCTCGTCGAGGTCGGC
>NZ_BCRS01000173.1 GCF_001552715.1 Mycolicibacterium vaccae NBRC 14118 = CIP 105934
GGCCGCCCCGGATGCCGGGACCGCCGTCGGCGCCGTGCCCGCCGTCCCCGCCGTTGCCCGTCGACGCGAGGATCCCGGCGTGCCCGCCGTTGCCGCCGTCCTGGCCGACCAGATACCCGTCGCCCCCGCGGCCGCCGTTACCGCCAAACAATCCGGCGTTGCCACCGTTGCCTCCGCGTGCACCGTTTCCGCCGTCGCCCCACAGCAGACCGCCGTTGGCTCCGTTGCATGCCCTGCCCTGGCAGTCCTCGGCCGCGTCGACTCCGTCGCCGATCAACCAGCCGCCCGGCCCGATCATCGGACGGGCGGCCGCCGCGGCTGACGTTGCGGCGGCCGGTCGGTCGCGCTTGCCCGAACCGGCTGTCCCGAACAGCCAGAGTTCTTCTGGAACAGTCGAATTCGATATCGTCGAGGGATCGAACGAGGCCAGTTGCACCGCCCGCTGGGACGTGGCGGGCTGCTCCGACTGCAGACCCGCGAGCACGCCCAGGCCGACGACCGCGGCACCGCCGGTGCCGACGGCCAGCCAGTACCGGCCCACGCCCGGCGCAGGCTGCGCCCTGTGCCGGCCCGTCGATTCCACTGCCACGCCCCGTCGCTGCGCCACGCGATCTCCCCCGTCTATTTGCCGTGTGAATTAGCTGAAATTTAACATGGCAAATCAACGGTGTGGTCAGCAAGACTTCCGGCGGGTCGGGACGGTCGCGCAGATCAGCGCTTGCGGTCGCGCACCTTGTAGGTGGAGGGCCACGACTCGCGGGTCTCGTCGCCGACCAGTGGCACACCCTTGGAGCCGATCCGCACGTCGTAGGCCTCCTTGCCTGCGCCGGCCTCCCGGTTGGCGTGTTCGGTCGCCAGATAGATCAGCTGATCGATCTCGGCCTCGGCGAAGGCGACGAACGTCGTCTTGCGGATGATCTCGTCCTCCGGCGGCGTCATCCGGTCGGGCAGGATCTTCGTCAGCAGCGCCGCGACACCCAGCAGCGTGAACGGCACGACCCAGTAGCAGACGAAGCTCAGCGGCGTCCTGGTGTCCAGGATCGTCGCGTCATGCCGGACCAGCGGCGGGATCATCGACGACACCGTCATGCCACCGAACGCCGCGACCCAGATCCAGGTGAGCAACGAGGTGATCCGGGCGAACGGCTCACTCTCGACGACCACCTTGGGCTGACCCACCACCGCGAAGTCCCGGATGAAGGGCCTGCCGGTGAGCGCCCCGACGAGCGCGACCAGGAAGATGCCCGCATTGCCGAGCGGCTGCAGCCACTGCTCCAGGAACGACTGGTTCATCGTCAGGGCCAGCACTGTCAACACCAGAAACGTTGCGACCGCGCCGGTCTCGAGTGTGCGCCCCGGCGACCTGGTCAGCCGGCCGGCGGCGTAGGCGGCCACCGCGACGGCGAACGCGATCAGCACCGCGGCCCGGAACGGCACATTGCCGACCAGGACCCAGTAGACGATCCACGGTGCAAAGCCAAAGATGATGCCCACGGCCAGCAGTGTAGGGAATCACGATCACCCTCGAGTCGAGCCCCTTGTCACTTTCGGCTTACTTTGTCACGGTGACCACACGTGTGAACGTCTCGACCGACTCGCCGTACGAGACTGCCGTCGGCTACTCCCGCGCGGTGCGGACGGGCCCGTTCGTCGCCGTCGCCGGCACCACCGCCGCCGGGCCCGACGCGGCCACCCAGACCCGGGAGGTGCTGCAGCGCGTCGAGCGCGCACTGCTCGACGTCGGGGCGCGCCTGTCCGACGTCGTGCGCACCCGCATCTTCGTCACCGACATCTCGGCGTGGGCCGACATCGGCGCCGTGCATGCCGAGGTGTTCGGCGAGATCCGCCCGGTGACCACGATGGTCGAGGTGTCAGCGCTGATCTCGCCGGATCTACGGGTGGAGATCGAGGCCGACGCGTACGTGCTCGCGTGAAGGTCGCGCGCCGGTCAGGTCAGCGGCGCGAACCGGCCGTCCGGACCGGGCAGATAGGAAGTGACACTAATCACAGCTCCGACGGGCAAAGGTCCGTACAGATGTGGGAACACCATGCCATCGGGATCAGTCGGGACCCCCGGCTCCCAGTGGACAGGAGAGGTCAGGCGTGCCGCATCGACGCGGAGCAACAGCAGATCCGTCCGCCCGGCGTAGAGCCGGTTGGCCGGCAGATGCACCTGCGACGGGCTCGACAGGTGGACGAAGCCGACGGCGTCCAGCGAGTCGGGCGCGTGCACTCCGGCACGTTGCGACCGCTCCCACTCGACGGTGCTGCACAGATGTACGAGCACCTCAGGACCTGAAAGTGAGCTCATTGCGCCGCCTTTCCACCGCAGTAACGCGGGAACCCGTGAGACACGACACACCTGTAAACCCCCGGGGAACAAGGCCGGAACCCCAAGCGTCTGACAGAGTGGAACTACGTCGCTACCACCCTATGGAGGTGCCATGACCGCAACGCTGACCAGTCCTGGATTGACCAAGGCTGACCGCTGCGACCGTTGTGGGGCCGCGGCCCGTGTGCGGGCGAAGCTTCCGTCGGGTGCCGAACTGCTGTTCTGCCAACACCATGCCAACGAGCACGAGGCGAAGTTGGTCGAACTCGCGGCGGTCCTCGAAGTGAGCCCGCTGGAGCCGTAGCAGCGAATCGGCAATGCTGGTCTGGTCATGGATGACCAGTCAGAGCGGCCGGATGCGCGGCACACACAGCAGGACGACGCACGACGGGTCAAACCCGAACGGGCCAGACCGCAGCGACACCACATCCGGCGCATCACGCTCCGGACGCTCGGAAAAAGTTGGGACGACTCGATCTTCTCGGAGTCGGCACAGGCTGCTTTCTGGTGTGCGCTGTCACTGCCGCCGCTGCTGCTCGGCATGCTCGGCAGCCTGGCCTACATCGCGCCGCTGTTCGGCCCGGACACCCTGCAGACGATTCAAGATCAACTGATCAGCACGACCGAACGGTTCTTCTCCCCCAACGTCGTTGCAGAGATCATCGAGCCGACGGTGCGAGACATCGTCAAGGGCGCCCGCGGCGAAGTGGTATCGCTGGGATTCGTCATTTCACTGTGGGCAGGCTCGTCGGCCATCTCGGCGTTCGTCGACTCGATCACCGAAGCGCATGACCAGACGCCGTTGCGTCACCCTGTGCGGCAACGGTTCTACGCGTTGGGGCTCTATGTCGTGATGCTGGTCGGTGCGATCGTCACCGCCCCCTTCCTCGCACTGGGGCCCCGCAAGGTGGCCGAGTTCATCCCCGACAGCTGGGACCACGTGCTGCAGTGGGGCTACTACCCGGTGCTGTTCCTGGCCTTGGCGGTGGCGGTGAACATGCTCTACCGGGTGTCGCTGCCCAGACCGCTGCCGTCGCACCGGCTGATTCTGGGATCGGTGCTGGCCGCGCTGGTGTTCCTGATTGCCACGTGGGGGCTGCGGGTTTATCTGACGTGGATCACCAGCACCGGCTACACCTACGGCGCGCTGGCCACGCCGATCGCGTTCCTGTTGTTCGCGTTCTTCCTCGGTTTCGCGATCATGATCGGCGCAGAGCTGAATGCCGCGATCGAAGAGGAGTTCCCGGCGCCCGAGACGCACGCCAACCGGCTGCGGGGATGGCTGAGCGCCAAGGCCGAGTCACGCAGCGCAGGCCCCAGGCGGTCACCGCCCCCCGCACCGACACCGGCGCCGGCAGCCGAGCCGCCTGCGGCCGGCGGCGACGTCGCTACTTCTTGAGCTGCTCGTAGATCCGCTTGCAGTCGGGGCACACCGGTGACCCGGGCTTGGCCGAACGGGTCACCGGGAACACCTCTCCGCACAGCGCCACCACGTGGGTGCCCATCACCGCGCTCTCGGCGATCTTTTCCTTCTTGACGTAGTGGAAGAACTTCGGGGTGTCGTCGTCTGTCCCGTCGTCGACGCGTTCGTCGGCGTCGGTGCGTTCGATGGTGTCGGTCTGCATGACGCCTATTCTGCCCGGCCTTCGATCGGTAAGAAACGCGATGGGTGTGTGCGGGTCCGAATGTGGAACAGTGGAGGCATGAACGCCGGATTGAGCATCGTGATCCCGTGCGTGACTCGGAGCTGAGTTTCGACGACGAGGGTCGCCCGGTCCTGATCACCCGGGCAGCTCCCGCCTATGAAGAACAACATCGCCAGCGTGTCCGCAAGTACCTCACGCTGATGTCCTTCCGCATCCCGTCGCTGATCCTGGCCGCGGTCGCCTACAACATCTGGCACAACGGACTGATCTCCCTGGCGATCATCCTGGTGGCGATCCCGCTGCCGTGGATGGCGGTTCTCATCGCCAACGACCGGCCGCCCCGTAAGGCCGAAGAACCCCGCCGTTACGACATGGGGCGGCGGATCCCGCTGTTCCCCACCGCCGAGCGCCCGGCAATCGACGGCACGCCCCACGGCGCGCCGCAACATGAGGCCGACGATCCGCGTGGCGATCTTCCTGGCTGAGCGCTTTCTTTCGCCATTCTCAGCACATTCTCAGGTCACGGGCCAATAACCGCAGATCAGAAGGTGTGAAGCACAGGCAACGCGGGAACTCATTGCGGGCTTGGGACGTTGTAGCTCATGTAAGTCCCACCCGATCAGGAGGCCGACATGGCAAATGCCACCACCAGCCGCATCGACCAGGACCTGGACGCTCAGAGTCCAGCCGCCGACTTGGTGCGTGTCTACCTGAACGGCATCGGCAAGACCGCGTTGCTCAACGCCGCCGATGAGGTGGAACTGGCCAAGCGGATCGAAGCAGGGCTGTACGCACAGCACCTGCTCGACACCCGCAAGCGCCTGGGCGAGAACCGCAAGCGGGATCTGGCCGCCGTGGTGCGCGACGGCGAGGCCGCGCGCCGGCATCTGCTCGAAGCGAACCTGCGTCTGGTGGTGTCACTGGCCAAGCGCTACACCGGCCGTGGCATGCCGCTGCTCGACCTGATCCAGGAAGGCAATCTCGGCCTGATCCGCGCGATGGAGAAGTTCGATTACGCGAAGGGCTTCAAGTTCTCCACCTATGCGACGTGGTGGATCCGTCAGGCGATCACCCGCGGCATGGCCGACCAGAGCCGCACCATCCGGCTGCCCGTCCACCTCGTCGAGCAGGTCAACAAGCTGGCCCGGATCAAGCGGGAGATGCACCAGAACCTCGGCCGCGAGGCCACGGACGAGGAGCTCGCCGAAGAGTCGGGCATTCCGGTCGAGAAGATCAACGACCTGCTGGAGCACAGCCGCGACCCGGTGAGCCTGGACATGCCGGTCGGCAGTGACGAGGAGGCGCCGCTCGGTGACTTCATCGAGGACGCCGAGGCGATGTCCGCCGAGAACGCTGTCATCTCCGAGCTGCTGCACACCGACATCCGCTACGTGCTCGCCACCCTGGACGAGCGCGAACAGCAGGTGATCCGGTTGCGGTTCGGCCTCGACGACGGTCAGCCCCGCACCCTGGACCAGATCGGCAAGCTGTTCGGCCTGTCCCGCGAGCGGGTCCGCCAGATCGAGCGCGAGGTGATGGCCAAGCTGCGCAACGGCGAGCGCGCCGACCGCCTGCGGTCCTACGCGAGCTGACCCACTGACCCACCACGAGCGAAGGCCCGCCGGAGACCCGGCGGGCCTTCTGCGTGCGCCCAGCCGCTCGTGTGTCCGGCGTCCCGCAAGGAAGCGCCGTATTTCCTCGTCCGGCCGGTAGACTCGGGCCGAACGGAGGGTTTGCGATGAACGATCTGGTTGATACCACCGAGATGTACCTGCGCACGATCTACGACCTCGAGGAAGAGGGCGTGATCCCGCTGCGCGCGCGCATCGCCGAGCGTCTCGATCAGAGCGGCCCGACCGTCAGCCAGACTGTCTCCCGGATGGAACGCGACGGGCTGCTGCACGTCGCCGGCGACCGACATCTGGAACTGACCGACAAGGGCCGGGCCCTGGCGGTCGCCGTCATGCGCAAGCACCGGCTCGCCGAGCGCCTGCTGGTCGATGTCATCGGCCTGCCCTGGGAAGAAGTTCACGCCGAGGCCTGCCGCTGGGAGCACGTGATGAGCGTGGACGTCGAGCGCAGGCTGGTGCAGGTGCTCAACAATCCCACCACCTCTCCGTTCGGCAATCCGATCCCCGGCCTGGCCGAGCTCGGTGTCGGCGACGAGAGTTACGAGAGCTTCGCACTGGTTCGGCTGACCGAGCTGCCCGCGGGTATGCCGGTGGCTGTCGTCGTGCGGCAGCTGACCGAGCACGTCCAGGGCGACGCCGACCTGATCGCCCGTCTCAAGGAAGCCGGCGTGGTGCCGAACGCCAGGGTGACCGTCGACGTCAACGACCACGGCGGCGTCAACATCGTCATCCCGGGACACCAGCAGGTCGAGCTGCCCCACGAGATGGCGCACGCCGTCAAGGTCGAGAAGGTCTGACCTAACCCGCTCTGCGCCCGAACGGCCGCCGAGTCGGCAGCTGCACCCCTAGCCGACGGGCCAACCGGTATCCGGTCTGCGCGAGTTCTCTGATCTGTTCGGGCCGCATCCCGGACTGCAACGCCTGATCCAGCATCCCGGCCATCCGGTGTGCCGGCTGCGCCCGCAGCGCCTCGTCCAGCGCGATGCCGGTCAACGGACCGTCACCGCGCACGTAGGCCGAGAACGCAAGAACCACCAGCGCCTCGACCCGCCACGGCTCGGGCAGGCTGCGTGCCAGTTCGGCCCACAGCGCCTCGGCTGCGCCGGCGCCGTCCCCGACGGCCAGCGCGTAAAGCGTGTCGCGCACCCGGTCGTCGGTCAGCGACCACGCCAGCCGGACCCGGTCCTCGTCGGCGAGAGCGCCGTCGTCCTTGAACCGGCCGGCGCACGCGAGCGCATGCTCGATGTCACCGCGTACCAGCTCGTCCGGCCGTGACGGCGCGGGTGCCGTCGCAGCCTCGATCGCCCGGGCCAGCGCCGCGGTGCGCGCCGGATCCGCGAGGGTGACCACGGCGACGAGGTCCTCGCGCCGCTGGTAGAGCCGGCGGCCGTCGAGCACCGCGGCGACCGCCGTCGGCGACGCGGTCGGATCTTCAACGACGCCGGAGTTGCCGCAGCCGTCGGCGCAGTACCAGCGCGCGCCCGCGGCGATCTCGGCGACCACGTGGCAGGCGAGCAGTTCGACATCCTGGGTGTCCATTTCCCGGGTGAGTTCCTCGGCCAGCTGCCGGTGCTCGTCGGCGCACATCGGGCAGTTGGCCCCGTCGGCGTCGACGATCACCGCCACCGCGGTGTCGGCGCCGGACAGGGCCGCCAACTCGGCCAGCCGGTACAACTGGTCAACGGGCGGATCGGACAGGTCGGCGCGCAGCACGGCGCCCATCTCGCCGGCGGCGATGGTCATCAGGACCAGTGATTTCTCGGGCACGAAGCCGAGCACGGCAGGCAGTGCCGCGATCAGGGCACCGGGGCGGTCGAGCGAGGGATACGGGTGAGGTGTTGAGGCCATGTGGCCAACCTCGCAACCGCCGCCGACACCGATCGTTCGAAGGTGTCCGGGCGCGGCTCAACTGTGGATGAATTCGGATCTGGGGATGAACCCTGTGTCATGCGCAGCCGTCGTCGAATGTCCCCGGCGCGACGTCCCCGGGCCCGCCGGCCTCCGCACGCGCCATCAGCGCGGCGATTCCGTCGTCGAAGGGCGGGGAGAACGACACTTCCTCGGCGCATCCGCCGCCGTCGAGTCCACCGATCAGACCGGTCACCGCCGGCCCGGAGATCCACGGCGCTCCCGAGAAGCCGTCGACCACCCCGTCACAATGCAGAGTCGGGAATCCTTCCCGCGCAAAGCCTGCCGGTGCGCGGCACGCCGAGGGACCGCCACCGACACCTGCGGGATAGCCGACCACGGTGACCTCCTGGCCCGACTCCGGTGCCGCGCCCAGCCGCAGCCCGCCGCCGACCGGCGGTGGCAGCCGCTGCCCGTCGGCCCGGCTCACCCGTGCGATTGCGTAGTCGGCGGCCGGTTCGCTGCCGTCCACCCAGCGGCGGTCCAGGAACACCGCGTCGATCCGCCAGCCGTCGCGCGACGTGCGCCCCGCACCGAACCCCGGGACGAACACCGCCTCCACCCCGTCGGGCAGGCAGTGCGCCGCGGTCAGGATCAAATCTGCCGCCACAGAGTCCAGCACGGCACCGGTGCACACGTGACGTTCCGCGTCGCCGGAGAACACCGCGCCGACGCGGGGGTCCGGCGCCACCGGCTCCACCGACGGCAGCTCTGCGACAGGCGGTGCCGTCGGTGCGGGTTCGGTACCCGCGCACGCCGCCAACAGCACCGCCGCCAGCAGCGGGCACGCGCGCCGGAGTGCACCCATTCCGCCGATCCTGCCCGCTGCGGGACCGTCGCGGAATGTCACACGGGCGTGTGCGTGTTCGAACATCTGCGTGACGGCGGGCCACCCCGCGTGGCGGCGCGGCTTCCGTGCGGGACACTTGTGGTTCACGGTTTGCCCGCATCAAGTTGTGAGTACCGAACCGAGGAAGGCGAGACATATGGCTGACGACGAGCAGGACTCCGGCCAGGAGCACCAGGGCCAGCAGTACCAGCCGGAGCAGACCGGCATGTACGAACTCGAGTTCCCGTCCCCGCAGCTGTCCTCCCCCGACGGCCGCGGTCCCGTTCTGGTGCACGCATTGGAGGGGTTCTCCGACGCCGGGCACGCGATCCGGTTGTCCGTGCAGCACCTCAAGGACACCCTCGACACCGAGCTGGTGGCGTCCTTCGCGATCGACGAACTCCTCGACTACCGGTCACGCCGGCCGCTGATGACGTTCAAGACCGACCACTTCACCCACTACGACGAGCCGGAACTGAATCTGTACGCGCTGCACGACAGCGTGGGCACGCCGTTCCTGCTGCTCGCCGGGCTCGAACCCGACCTGCGCTGGGAGCGGTTCATCACCGCGGTGCGGCTGTTGTCCGAGCGGCTCGGCGTGCGCCGGGTGATCGGGCTGGGTTCGATCCCGATGGCAGTGCCGCACACCCGGCCGATGACCCTGACCGCCCACTCCAATGACAAGGAGCTGATCGCCGAGCACCAGCCGTGGGTCACCGAGGTCCAGGTGCCCGGCAGCGCGTCGAGCCTGTTGGAGTTCCGGATGGCCCAGCACGGCTACGAAGTCGTCGGATTCACCGTGCACGTCCCGCATTACCTGGCCCAGACCGACTACCCGTCCGCAGCCGAGACCTTGATCTCCGAGGTCGCGCGGAACGGGTCGCTGCAGATCCCGACCGCGACGCTGACCCAGGCCTCAGCCGAGGTGCTTGACAAGATCAACGAACAGGTCGCTGCCAGCACGGAGGTCGCTCAGGTGGTGGAGGCCCTGGAGCGTCAGTACGATGCGTTCGTCGCTGCTCAGGAGAACCGGTCCCTCCTGGCGCGGGACGAAGATCTGCCCAGCGGGGAGGAACTCGGCGCCGAGTTCGAGCGGTTCCTCGCCGAACAGGCCGGTGAGAAGAAGCGCAAAGACAGGGACGACCCCAGGGACGGCCGGTAGCTCCGCCTGCGGCCGGCCGTGCCGACGACGGAGTGGGCGACATGACCGAACGCAAGCCCCATCTGCGCCCCGTGCGCGAGATCACCCCGACACTCAAGTACTGCACCATCCACGGCTACCGGCGGGCGTTCCGGGTGGCCGGATCGGGTCCGGCGATCCTGCTGATCCACGGCATCGGCGACAACTCGACCACGTGGGCCACCGTGCAGACCCAGTTGGCGCAGCGGTTCACGGTGATCGCACCGGATCTGCTCGGACACGGCAAGTCGGACAAGCCGCGGGCCGACTACTCGGTGGCCGCCTACGCCAACGGTATGCGGGACCTGCTCAGCGTCCTGGGCATCGACAGTGTCACGGTGATCGGCCATTCCCTCGGCGGTGGGGTGGCCATGCAGTTCGCCTACCAGTTCCCGCAATTGGTGGACCGGCTCATCCTGGTCGGCGCCGGCGGGGTCACCAAGGACGTCAATATCGCGCTGCGCATCGCCTCGATGCCACTGGGCACCGAGGCGCTGTCGCTGTTGCGCCTCCCGTTGGTGCTGCCGGCGTTGCAGACGCTCGGGCGCATCGGTGGCACAGTCCTAGGCTCCACCGGCGTCGGCCGCGACATCCCGCACATGCTCCGCATCCTGGCTGATCTGCCCGAACCCACGGCATCGTCGGCGTTCGCGCGCACCCTGCGCGCGGTGGTCGACTGGCGCGGCCAGGTGGTGACCATGCTGGATCGCTGCTATCTGACGCAATCCGTTCCCGTGCAACTGATCTGGGGAGACCTCGACGCAGTCATCCCGGTCGATCACGCGGAGATGGCCCACGCCGCCATGCCGGGGTCCCGGCTGGAGATCTTCCGGGGCTCGGGCCACTTCCCGTTCCACGACGACCCGGACCGCTTCGTCGAGGTCGTCGAGAGGTTCATCGACTCGACCGAACCCGCGGTCTACGACCAGGACTACCTGCGCGAATTGCTGCGCACCGGCCTCAATGAAGGCGCACTGTCCGGCCCGGCCGACACCCGGGTGGCGGTGCTGGACGCGATGGGCGCCGACGAACGCTCCGCAACCTGACCGGCCGGCGTGGTCGAACACGTAGCATCGGGCCATGGCCATCGATGTGACCGTGTTGCGCGTATTCACCGACCAGGACGGAAAGTTCGGCAACCCGCTCGGCGTCGTCGACGCCGCCACGGTGAGCGCCACCGACCGACAGCGCATTGCCACCGAATTGGGTTACAGCGAAACGGTTTTCGTCCACCTCCCCCGCGAGGGAACGCACAGCACCCAAGCCCACATCTACACCCCCACCGCGGAGATGCCGTTCGCCGGCCACCCGACAGTGGGGGCGTCGTGGTGGCTGAAGGACCGCGGGATGCCGGTCAAGACGCTGCAGGTACCTGCAGGCATCGTGCAGGTCACCTATGCCGGCGAACTCACGTCGGTCAGCGCCCGCGCCCAGTGGGCCCCGCCGTTCTCGATCGCCGAGGTCGACTCGGTCGATGAACTCTTGGCCGCCGACCCCGACGATTACGCCGACGGGGCCGAGCATTATCTGTGGACCTGGCTGGACGAGGCGGCAGGCACCATCCGGTCCCGGATGTTCGCACCGCACCTGGGCATCCGCGAGGACGAGGCCACCGGGGCGGCCGCGGTCCGGATTACCGAGCATCTCAGCCGGGACCTGACGATCGTGCAGGGCAAGGGCTCGGTCATCTCGACGACATGGAGCCCCGAAGGTTGGGTACAGGTGGCCGGACGGGTGGTCGACGACGGAAGTCGCCAACTCGACTGACTGACCGTCAGCCCTGGGCGGAGACTCCCCGGTGAGCCCGCAACTCCTGGATCTCGCGCTCGAAATCCTCGGCCGAGGTGAACGAGCGATACACCGAGGCGAATCGCAGGTAGGCGACCTCGTCGAGCTCACGCAGAGGGCCCAGGATCGCCAATCCGACGTCGTGGCTTGCCACCTCGGGAGATCCGGCGGCCCGGACCGCATCCTCGACCTGCTGGGCCAGATGGTTGAGTGCATCGTCGTCGACCTGACGGCCCTGGCATGACCGCCGCACGCCGCGAATGACCTTCTCCCGACTGAACGGCTCGGTCACGCCACTGCGTTTGACCACCGCCAGCACCGCGGTCTCCACCGTGGTGAACCGGCGCCCGCATTCGGGGCAGGACCGGCGCCGGCGGATCGCCTGGCCCTCGTCGGTCTCCCGGGAATCGACCACGCGGGAATCCGGATGCCGGCAGAACGGACAGTGCATCACCGCTCCTTCGCCACTCCGGGGTTCGATCGCTTCGATCGCCCTTGAGCGTACCTGCGTCACCCACGGCCGGCTCACGGCCGGACCTGTCAGCGCATACCGCATCGGACCGGTCCTCGACGAAACGCTCAGGCGACCGGCGCGATCAGCGTCTGACCGGTGTCCAGCGCCGCGGTCTCCAGCTTGTTCAGTTCGCGGATGCGGTGCACGACGTCGGCGACCGGAGCGTCCGGCGCCACCCGGCGCGCGACCTGCTGCAGGGATTCACCGCTCTGCACCTGCACCACCGCGAGGCGTCCGGGCACTTCCGGTCCGCCGCCGACGAGACCGCCGAACTGGCCGACCAGGCCCAGCCACAGCGTGATCCCGGCAGCGACGAGTGCCAACAGCACGGTGGTCGCCGGCGTGATCGGGCGGCGCCGGTGCGACGCCCTCGACATCAGCACCCCGGTCCCCCGGTGGTGCACCGCGGCCCCGCCGGGCCGGCGGGCCGGC
>NZ_BCRS01000174.1 GCF_001552715.1 Mycolicibacterium vaccae NBRC 14118 = CIP 105934
CTCGCTCCGGCCCCGCTCGCTCCGGCCCCGCCCGCTCCGGCGCCGGTCGCGCCCCCCGCTCCGGTCGCGCCTTAGTTCGCCCTGTCGAGCCGGGCAGGCACATGCTTGTGCCACGGCGTCCCGGCGTAGGCGTCGCGCCACGACGCTGACGTCAGCGCGTTCGGCGCAACCCCGGGAAGCTGCGTCCCACCGGCACCGTCGGCGAAGTCCAGGCCGTAGCCGTTCGGCAGCGACGCATGCCCCGCCAGCATCGCGTCGCTCACCTCGACGGTGGCCTCCGCACTGCCCGCGGCGGTGGTGATCCGGGCCCGGTCACCGTCTCCGAGCCCGAGTGCGGCCGCGTCCTCGATGCTGATCCGCAGCGCACCGTCGGCGTCGCGCCTGCGCCAGGCCGGGTCGCGGATGATGTCGTTGGCGGTGTAGGCGCGACGTTCTCCGGCCGACAGCACGATCGGATACTCCGCCGAGGTCAGCGCGGCCGGGGCCGTGGCCAGCGACCGCACGTCGGCGAGCAGCTCCGGGATGTCCACCGCGATCCTGCGGTCCGGGTGCGTGATCAGGGTGAAGGCGTCCTCGTACTCGTGCACGGTGAAGGTCACCCCCGAGCGGCTCCGCAGGATCGCGTCGAACAGCGCGTTGCCGTCGGCGTGGCCGGCGCGGCGCACCGCCGCCGGATACGTCATCGCGGCCTTCTGGGCCAGACCCCACAGCGCCGCCGCACCGCCGCACCCGTCGGGCAGCGTAGGACCGAGCGTCTCGTACAGCACGAACGGCAGTACCCTGCCCAGCCGCGGGTTGGCGGCCACAGCCGACAGGAACGCCTCGGTGAACGGCGCGAGGCCCTGCTCCGCGGCGCGGCGCAGCGGAGCGAGTTCCGCGTCGTCGACGACGTCGAGCGCGCGCATCAGGCGTGCCCAGATCTCGGGTTCGGGCAGGGTTCCGGGCATCGGATCCATCAGCGGGTGCCGCAAGTGGAAGGTGTTGTGCGGGAACTCGAGGTTGAAGAACGTGGCCTCGACCTTCTCGAACTGCGTCGCCGCCGGGAGCACGTAGTGCGCCAGCCGCGCGGTCTCGGTCATGGTCACGTCGATGACGACCATCAGCTCGAGCTCGCCCATCGCCCGGGTGATCGCGGCCGAGTCGGCGACCGAGTGCGCCGGGTTACTGCTCTCGACGATCATCGCGCGGAAGCGGTCCGGATGCTCGGTCAGGATCTCCTCGGCGATCACGTTGCTCGGCATCAGGCCGCCGATGATCGGCGCGCCCGTCACCGGGGTCCGGCCCACCCCGCCCGCCCGGAACAGCGGCGCGAACGACGAATGCAGATGCTGCCCACCGGGTTTGGCGAAACTCCCGGTCAAGATCCACAGCATCTTGTTCAGGTACGAGGACAGGGTGCTGTGCGGTGACTGCTGCACGCCGAGGTCCTCGAAGACCGCGACGCTGCCCGCCGCGGCGATGCGCCGCGCGGCCGCGCGCAGCAGGTCCTCGTCGACGCCGCACCTGCCGGCGTAGTCCGCGACGGGCACCTCGGCGAGCACGTTGCGCACCGCCTCGGTGCCGGTGACGTGGTCGGCGAGAAAGGCCTCGTCACACAGGTTCTCCTGCACCAGCACCCCGGCCAGCGCGGCCAGGCACCACGCATCGGTCCCGGGCCGCACCCGCAGGTGGAAGTCGGCCATCGCCGCGGTGTCGGTGACCACCGGATCGATCACGATCATCGAACGGGCCGGGTCCTTGGCGATCTCGTTGAGCACCACGCGGGCCCGCGGGAAACTGTGCGACATCCAGGGGTTCTTGCCGACGAACACCGACACCTCGGCGTGCTCGAACTCGCCGCGGGTGTGCCCGCCGTAGAACTGGGCGTCGACCCAGTGTTCTCCGGTCTTCTCCTGAGCCAGCGCATTGGACCGGTAGTGCGAGCCCAGCGCCTTGAGGAACGCCCCGCTGTAGGCACCGCCCAGGTGATTGCCCTGCCCACCGCCGCCGTAATAGAGGATCGTGTCGCCGCCGTGGGTGTCGGCGATCGCCCGGAAGCCCGCGGCGATCTCCGAAATCGCGGTCTCCCAGTCGATTTCCTCGTACGACCCGTCCGGCCTGCGCCGCATCGGTGCGGTCAGCCGGTTGCGGTTGTTCTGATAGTGGTCCAGCCGCAGCGCCTTGTTGCAGGTGTAGCCGCGGGAGGCGGGATGGTTCTTGTCACCCCGGATGCGCGCGAGGGTGCGGTCCTCGACCTGCACCACGATGCCGCAGTTGCACTCACAGAGAATGCACGCGGTGGGCTGCCATTCACCGGCCACCGCCCGGCTCACTTCCGGCCGGCGGTCTGCGCGCCGATCAGCTGCCGCAGCTGGTCGGCGACCAGGTCCAGCGGCTGCAGGTCGCGTGACGCGCGCGCGACGACGATGGCACCCTCGAACGAGGTGAGCACCAGCATCGCCAGGGCCGTCGCGTTCTCGGCGGGGACACCGTCGTCGAGTAGCCGCTGGGCGATCACCTCCCGCCAGCGCGCGAACGCCGCGGCGGCACGCTCGATCACCGGAGCGGACTGGTCGGGCTTGTCCGGATCACCGGATTCGACGGCGACCGCGACCACCGGACATCCGGCGCGGAAGTCGCTGTCCTGCAACTGTTTGGCGTATCCGGCGAAGAGCCGGTCCAGAGCCTCCAGCGTCGAGGGCGCCTCCGCGAGCCGCTCGGCCATGAACTCGCCGGCGTAGTCGACGGCCTCGCACAGCAGTTGCGTGCGGCCGCCGGGGAAATAGTGGTAGGCCGAACCGCGGGGGGCGCCGCTGTGGGCGAGCACGTCGGCGATGGCCGTCGGGTGCGCACCGCGCTCCCGGATCAGCAGCGCGGTGGAGATGACCATCCGCTCACGAGGAGTCGTCACAGAACAGCCCCTTTCTCTGGCTATGTATGCAACTCTACATAACCGAGAGGGGGCTGCCCGGTGAAATCGCTACACGCTCGCGGCCTCGTTGAGTTCGTTGAGCGTGTTGGTGGCCTCCAGGTACTCCTGCACCCAGCGCTCGATGACCGCTGAGGTCTTCTCGACCTTGGTGAACTGGCCGACGACCTGGCCGATCGGATTGAACGCGACGTCGACGGTCTCGTTCGGATACTTGTGCGTCGCGGCCACCGCCATCCCGGACACCATGTACTGCAGCGGCATTCCCAGCGGCTTCGGGTTTTCCGGGTTCTCCCAAGCCTCGGTCCAGTCGTTGCGCAACATGCGCGCCGGCTTACCGGTGAACGACCGGCTGCGGACGGTGTCGCGGCTGGAGGCCTTCGCGTACGCGGCGTGCTGGACGGGGGTGTTCTCCGATTCCTCGACCATCACCCACTGCGAGCCGGTCCAGGCGCCTTGGGCGCCGAGCGCCAGCGCCGCGGCGATCTGCTGGCCACTGCCGATGCCGCCGGCTGCCAGGACCGGAACCGGTGCCACCTCCTTGACGACCTGGGGCCACAGCACGATCGAGCCAACCTCGCCGCTGTGCCCACCGGCCTCGCCGCCCTGCGCGATGATGATGTCCACTCCGGCATCGGCGTGCTTGCGCGCCTGCGAGGGGGAGCCGCACAGCGCGGCAACCTTGCGGCCTTCGGCGTGGATGTGCTCGATCATGTCCTTGGGCGGGGTGCCCAGCGCGTTGGCGATCAGCGTCATCTTCGGGTGCTGCAGCGCGACCTCGACCTGCGGGGTGGCGGTCGCTTCGGTCCAGCCCAGCAGCTGCAGCGCGTTGTCGTCACTGTCGTCGGTCGGCACCCCGTGGTCGGCCAGGATCTTCTTGGCGAAGTCCAGGTGCTCCTGCGGCACCAGTGCGTTGAGCGTGGATTTCAGCTCGTCGGCGGACATGTTGGCGTCCATGCCCTCGTACTTGTTCGGAATCACGATGTCCACGCCGTACGGGTGGTCGCCGATGTTCTCGTCGATCCAGTTCAGTTCGATCTCGAGCTGCTCGGGGGTGAAGCCCACCGCGCCCAGCACACCGAACCCGCCGGCCTTGCTGACTGCGACGACCACGTCACGGCAGTGGGTGAAGGCGAAGATCGGGAACTCGATACCCAATTCGTCGCACAGGGGAGTATGCATAGTCCGCTCCTGGTGGGCTCATGACGGTGAAAAGCAGAAAACTGAAACGTGTTCTACTTTAGTACACCGCGCAGTCCGCCCGCGGGCCCTTTCCCCGGCGTGCTGACCCGCAGCACCGGCCAGCCGCGCTGTGCGGCCACCGCGGCCAGCTCCCGCCGGGGGTTCACCGGCCGCGGACGACCCACCAGTGACATCAGTGCGATGTCCTCGTTGCCGTCGGCGTAGAAGTAGCTGCGCTGCAGGTCGACGCCGGCGGTGGCGCTGAACCGCTCGACGGCCGCGGCCTTCTGCTTACCCCAGATCACCGGCCGGGCGATCCTGCCGGTCAGCAGGCCCTGCTCGTCGAGCTCGAAGTGGTTGCATAGCACGTGCCCGATCTCCAGGTAGCGGGCGACCGGTTCGGCGTGGATGGTCAGCGCCGACGAGCTGAGCACCACGGTGTGCCCGAGCTGCTGGTGGGCCAGCACGATCTCACGCATCACGGGGAACAGGCGCGACCTCACCCGCTCGGCGAACAACCGGTCGCCGACGGCGTCGAGGTCGGCCAGCGACTCGCCCCTCAGGTAGCCGGCCGCGCGCTCGAGCAGTTTGCCGAAGTTCACCCGGCCGATCTTGTAGCGCATCGCGGCTTCGATGACGCCGGTGACCTCGCCGATCCGGGCCTGACGGCGCCGGATGCGGTCCCCGGCGTGGGCGGTGGCGGTGAAGCCGTCCACCAGCGTGCCGTCCAGGTCGAAGAACGCGCCGACCTGCGGACCTGACGGCCCGGCGGCGATGTCGGCGAGCGGATCGACCGCGGTCGCGGGGTCGGCGGTCACATTGCGCTCCTCATATCACGGCTCGCGCGGGGGGCTGACAAGCCATGCTACGGGCGTCGCGGGTCCTCCTGGTTTAATCTGTGCCCTGGTCGCTGCCGCAGACGGCCACGGTAGTTTGGTCATGCCGGGTTGAGACGCAGCCTGTGTGAGTAGCACTATGTGCCCTCGCATAGTGCGGCGAGCGGCCTTGATATGGAAGGTGAACCTTGGACGAGCAAGCAGCCGAAGGCACGGGCGCCGCAAGCGCGTCGAACTGTGTCGTCACGCAGCGGTGGGTCGATCGGACGGCCGTCGTCGGAGTGTCCGGGGTTGTCGACATGCTCACGTCACCGCAGCTGGAGACGGCCATCGACACCGCCCTCGGCCAGCAGCCCACCGCGGTGGTGATCGATTTCACCGACGTCGAGTTCCTGGCCTCGGCCGGGATGGGCGTGCTGGTCGCCGCCCACGACAAGGCGGGCGACGATGTGACGATCAGCGTGGTGGCCGACGGCCCAGCGACGAGTCGTCCGCTCAAGCTCGTCGGCATCGCCGACATCGTCCGGCTCTACCCGAATCTCGACGAGGCGCTCGCGGCGCGCGACACCTAGGAAGTCCGCTTAGAAAATCGTCTGAGGGGTAGCCACCGACTGCCATGATCGATTCCATGCCTCCAGCTGAGGTAGCCAACGCCGAACGCTTCGAGCGGATCGGGCTCGAAGCTGACGCAGGCGCGGTCGCTCGGGTACGTCAGGACTTCTCCCAGTGGTTGAAGCGCTTCTTCGTCTTGGACGAAATCCGCACCAGCGACATGGTGCTGGCGATCAACGAAGGCCTGGCGAACGCGGCGGAATTCGCGTACCTGCAGACCGAGCAGCCCGGCACCATCGACATCCAGGCCGTGTACGACGAGCGCGCAGGGACGCTGACGGTCTGCATCTACGACCGGGGCGTGTGGCGTCAGCGCCAGATCGACCCCGCACCCCGCACCCGGGGCCGCGGCATCCCGTTGATGGAGACACTGTCGGACTGCGCGACGATCGAACCGTCCACCAGCGGCACCACCGTCCGACTGGAATGGCGCGGCGTCAACCGGATCTGATCACCCGGCCCGGTAGGTGCCCCCGCCCGTCACCAGCGGCAGATCGAGGGTGCTGCGGATGCCGGGAGCAGCCGCGACGACATCCGGTATCGCGTTGACGATCCGCGCCGCCGCGGCCAGGATCGCCGCGTAATTGTGGTCGCCGTTGCGGCTCGTCGGGCAGATGTCCATCACGTAGGACGGTTCGCCGGTGATCTCGACCCGGTAGGAGCCGCCCCCCTGAGCCGGCTGCGCCCAATCCGGCCGCAGGTCCCCGCGCAGCCGGGTGATGTGCTCGACGACGATCGCGGGCCGACCGCCCACCATGCCCTCGATGAGGAACCGGACGGCCGCGACAGTGCCTTTCCTGATCGTGCCGACCGCAACGTCGAAATCCTCGGGCGCCGGCTCCTGCTCGACCGAATCCCTGATCTCGTCGACCTCGACCCCGAGACCGGCGGCGAGCTGGCGGATGCCCACACCCCATGCCGCACTGAGCATCCCGGGCTGATAGAGGAACGGCAGATCACCGATCTCGTTCCCGAACCCCATCACGTCGAACATGACGGTCGCACCGTCATAGGTGGCGTAGTCGGCGATCTCCATCGTGCGGATCTGACTGATGCTCTGGCAGGTGCTCGCCAGCGCCAGCGGCAGCAGATCGGTGACGAAACCGGGGTCGACGCCGGTGATGAACAAGCTCGCGTTGCCTTGCCGCGCCGCATCTTCCACCCGGTCGATGGCGCGCTCGGGGATGACGCCCCACGGGTACTGCAGCGACACGGGGGAGGAGCCCACGACGTTGATGCCCGCTTCGAGCAGAGCCCGGACGTCGGCCAGCGCCTCCCTGGTTCGCACGTCCCCCATCGCGCAGTACACCGCGCAGTCCGGTTTGGCCGCGACGATGGCGCCCAGGTCGTCGACGGCGGTCACGCCGGTGGTCACGTCCAGCCCGGCGAGCTCACCGGCGTCCCTGCCCACCTTCGCCTCCGACGACACCCACACGCCGGTGAGGTCGAATCGCTCGTCCTCGATGAGCTGGCGCAGCGCCAGGCTGCCGCAGTTACCCGTGCCGATCAGTGCCACGCGAATCGCCATGGCCAGCAGTATGCGGGCCCGGCGAGCAAATAGGAACAGGTTCTAATTTGTGTACACCGGTGCGGTAGCCTGTCGCCCCATGGGACGCGTGGACGGAAAAGTGGCACTCATCAGCGGAGGGGCGCAGGGCATGGGCGCCGCGGACGCGCGGGCGCTGATCGCCGAGGGCGCCAAGGTGGTGATCGGCGACATCCTCGACGAGAAGGGCCGCGCGCTGGCCGACGAGATCAACGCCGAGACCCCGGACTCGATCCGCTACGTGCACCTCGACGTGACCCAGGCCGACCAGTGGGAGGCCGCGGTCGCGACCGCGATCGACGCGTTCGGCACGCTCAACGTCCTCGTCAACAACGCGGGCACGGTGGCACTCGGCCAGATCGGCCAGTTCGACATGGCCAAGTGGCAGAAGGTGATCGACGTCAACCTGACCGGGACCTTCCTCGGCATGCAGCACTCGGTGGAGGCCATGAAGGCCGCAGGCGGCGGTTCGATCATCAACATCTCCTCGATCGAGGGACTGCGCGGCGCCGTCATGGTGCACCCGTACGTCGCGTCGAAGTGGGCGGTGCGCGGCCTGACCAAATCGGCCGCCCTGGAACTCGGCGCGCACAACATCCGGGTGAACTCGGTGCACCCCGGTTTCATCCGCACCCCGATGACCAAACACTTCCCGGACAACATGCTGCGCATCCCGCTGGGCCGGCCGGGTCAGCCCGAGGAGGTCGCCACTTTCATCGTGTTCCTGGCCAGCGACGAGTCGCGGTACTCCACCGGCGCCGAGTACGTGATGGACGGCGGCCTGACCAACGACGTCCCACACAAGTAGCCGCCGCCGGTCCGTCCCCGCGCCTGCGTAAGGTCGTCTCTCGTGAGCGCACGCGCCGGCATCGTGGTGACCGGAACCGAGGTCCTGACCGGACGCGTCCAGGACCGTAACGGCCCTTGGCTGGCCGACCGGCTCCTCGAGCTCGGCGTGGAGTTGGGCCACATCACCTTGTGCGGCGACCGGCCCGCCGACATCGAGGCGCAACTGGAGTTCCTGGGGGCCCAGGGTGTGGATCTGATCATCACCAGCGGGGGTCTCGGGCCGACCGCCGACGACATGACCGTGGAGGTCGTGTCCCGGTTCTGCGGACGCGACGTGGTACTCGACGCCGGGCTGGAAGCCAAGATCGGCGACATCGTGACGGGCATGATGGCGCGTTTCCCCGGCGTCGACGCCGAAGCGGTGCTGGCTGCCAACCGCAAGCAGGCCCTCGTCCCGGCCGGCGCGGAGGTCCTGGACCCGGTGGGCACCGCGCCGGGACTCGTCGTTCCCGGCACGCCGACCGTCGTGGTGCTGCCCGGCCCGCCCCGCGAACTGCAACCGATGTGGCAGGCGGCGGTGGCCACCTCGGCGGTGCAGTCCGCGATCGCCGGCCGCACCCGGTACCAGCAGCAGACGATCAGGATGTTCGGGCTGCCCGAGTCAGGGCTGGCCGACACGTTGCGGGAAGCCGAGAAGACCGTCGCGGGCTTCGACCGGCTGGAGATCACCACCTGCCTTCGACGGGGCGAGCTGGAGATCGTGACCCGATTCGAACCGCAGGACGCCCCGGCCTACGCCGAGCTGGTAGCGGCGCTGCGTGCGCGGCACGGCCGCGAGATGTTCTCCGAGGACGGCGCTTTCGTCGACGACCAGGTCGCTGGACTGCTGGCCGGGCGCAGCGTCGCGACTGCCGAATCCTGCACCGCGGGACTGCTGGCAGCCCGGCTGACCGAGCGGCCCGGCTCGTCGGCGTACGTCGCCGGCGGCGTGGTGGCCTACTCGAACGACGCCAAGACCGAACTGCTCGGGGTGGACGCCACGCTCATCGAGCAGCACGGCGCGGTGTCGGAGCCGGTGGCCGAGGCGATGGCTGCCGGGGCGCTCCGCCGGTTCGGTTGCGACACCGCGATCGCGATCACCGGGATCGCCGGACCCGGCGGCGGCACACCGGCCAAGCCGGTCGGCACGGTGTGCTTCTCGGTGGCGCTGGCCGACGGCGCCCCGATCACCAGGACGACGCGGCTGCCGGGGGACCGGTCGGATGTCCGCGAACGCTCGACGACCGTGGCGATGCATCTGCTCCGGAGGGCCCTGTCCGGTGACGGCTAGGGTGGTCGCACGGGAACGACTTTCCGGACGTCCAGAACACATGGAGGACTCACCGATGGTTGACACCGACGAGCGGCAGGCGGTTTCGGAGCTCGCCGAGCAGGCCGGTTGGCATCACCGCGTCACCGACCGCAGCGACTACTTCGACAAGGGCGTGGTCCGGGTCCACATCGTCTGGCAGGGCGACGCCGCGATCAGCGGCGGCACGCTGTACCACGAAGACATGTTGCAGACCTACAGCAAGGATCTGCCGACGGTGCGCGGCTGGCTGAAGCGGTAGTGGCGGGTCAGCGCGTCGCCTCGTAGTCGTCCCACAGGTCGCTCATGGTCTGCATGATCTCCTCGGCCTCGCCGAGCCCGCCGAGATGGGACTCGCCGGGCAGCGGACGGAACTCGGCATCGGGCAACAGCGCCACGACGTGCTCGCCGTGGGCGAACGGCACGATGTGGTCGCAGTCGCCGTGCCACCAGCGCACCGGCACCTTGACCTCGTCGAGCCGGAAGCCCCAGTCCCGGGCGAACACCACCACGTCGGCGAACGGGGCCGCCAGCTGACGGCGGCTGCCGTTGAGCAGATCGTCGAGGAACATCGCCTTGAACTCCGGACGCGCCAGCAGCCTGCGGTCGCCTTCGGGAGAGATGCTCGCGTACAGGTAGAGGATCGGCTCGGCGACGGGTTTGATCAGCCGGATCAGCCCGGTGGCGACGAAGCTCAGCGGCGCACCGACGTGTTCGAGCACCGGAGCGACCGGCAGACCGACGGTGCCCATGATGCCGCCGCCGATGCCGTCGGGCCCCTGGGTCGGGGCGACGCCGCCGAGCACGCCGACCGCGACCACCCGGTCCGGCATCGCCGCGGCGCAGCCCAGCGTGTACGGGCCGCCGCCGGAGAGTCCGATGATCTCCATCTTGTCGATGCCGAGGGTGTCGGCGACGGTGCGCAGATCGGCGGCGAAATCGATGACCCGGTGGTATTCGTGCGGGGTCGACGAGCCGATCCCCGGCCGGTCGACGCCGATGAGCCGGATACCGTGCGTCTCGGCGAACACCCGCGCCTCGACCGGGATCTGTCTGCGCGCACCGGGTGTGCCGTGCAGCCAGAAGATCGCCCGGCCCTGCGGATCACCAAACTCCGCGAAACCGAGTTGGCGGTCGGCGCCGACGAGGACCTTGCCTTCGAGCTTGGGACGCGCAATGTCGACAGCCATGCGCGAAAGTGTCGCACGCCTCAGTCGGCGCCTTGAGTGGCTCGGTCGAACAAGTAGGAACCGATGGTGATCAGCCGGTCGTCGGCGCCTTCGTCGTGCATGGTCACCCGTACCGCGGTGCGGCCGCCGGCGCCGGGCAGCGGTTCGGTCTCCACCCGGAACGGTCCCGCCTTGCCGCGCGCGACGAACATGACGTGGGAGGCGACCCCGTGCAGGTGCGTGGTGCCGGTCAGCGCGGCGGCGCGGTGGATCGCCGCGGTCTCCAACACCACGAACTGGGGGCCGATGTGCAGCGCCGCGTCGGGGGAGGCCACGTCGGGCGCGAGTTCGGGCAGCGCCCAGCGGCCGTCGGTGCGCAGCCGGGCCCCGAAGACCTCCCACAGCGGTGGCAGATCCGGGGAGTCCAGGATCACCATCGGGTTGGCCTCCATCTTCTGCAGGCCGGCGGGCGGGGTGCCGATGCTGATGCCCTGCCCTTCGGTCAGCGCCAGCACCCGGGCGGGATCGTCGGCATCGACGACCTTCGAGCGGCTGTATCCCATCTGCCGGCCGCGCTTGAGTTCTTCGGAGACGATCTCGATGCGGCCGACGCCGAGGCCGGGATCGAGGACCTGGCAGGAGTGGATCACCGGGTTGGGCACGGCCTCCAGGTCGGACATGTGCCCGCCCTCGGGCGAGGTGATGCCGAGCACCGCCAGCAGCAGGCCACCGGCCCCGTCGCGCATGTCCCGGCGGACGGTCACGGTGTCGTCCCGCGGACCCAGGTCCATCTGCGCGTAGCTGCGCCCGAGGTAGCGGTAGCTGAGCAGACCTCCCCAGCGCCTGCGTAGCTCCTCGGCGTACTCCTGCGGTGAATCCGCGAGTTCGCGGATGTCTCTGAGCATGTGGCCCCCAAGTCACGGTCCGCCGGCCGGCCGACCTACGGTACCGCCGGCGGGGGTCGCAGAAGACGGCTTCGGGCACCGGATGGACCGACGCGCCCCGCGCAGCCGAGCCTGGGTGAGACAATCCCCGGATGTTCCGCGCCGCACGCATCTTCCTGGCCGCTCTCACCGCCGTCACCGCCGCAGGGTTCGGGCTCGGGCCCGGCCAGGGCGGGACGGGAGTCGCACTGGCCCAACCGCACATGTCCGCAGGACCGGTCATGGCGCCGTTCAGCCAGACCTGGCGGCGATGCGATTTCAGCAAGTTCGCCTACACCGGGCCCACCTCCTACGGCAGGGTGTTCGGCCAGTTCCGGGTCGAGGGCGGCGAGTTGGTGGCCGACCTGCAGATGGCGACCGGGGCGCTGAACACGCCGTACGACGTCCGCGTGATCCAGATGCCGCGCGCGTCGGCGTCGTCCTGCAACGCCGGGGATCCCGGAGTGCTGGCGGCGACGCTGTTCACCGACGGGGCCGGATCAGGATCGGTCACCGTCCGCGGCCCGATCGCCGCCGGCACCACCGGCGTGTGGGCCTCGGTCACCCGCCCGAGCCCGTTCTCGCAGACGCCCGAGGAGTTCTACACCACCGATTTCGTCATCTCGAAGTAGTCCTATCGGACTGCAGCCCAGCGCTTTTCAGGCAGACACCACCACGGTGAGGTGGTCGCCGCGACGCTCGACCCGCATGTCGGCGCGCCGGGCCACCGCCGCCACCGCTGCGGCGTCGGCGGGCTCGGATCGGGTGGTCGCCAGCGCACGGGCCAGCCGGCCCTTGTGGGCCTTGTTGAAGTGGCTGACGGTGGGG
>NZ_BCRS01000175.1 GCF_001552715.1 Mycolicibacterium vaccae NBRC 14118 = CIP 105934
GGCGCGGCGGGACCGTGCAGGGCGACGCTGACGTGAGCCAGTGCGCCGCGTCCCAGCACCGCCGGGTGGACGGCGCCGCGGATCACCACCTGGCCGCTGCCGATGAGCCGCTGCACCCGGGCCGCCGCCGCCGAGCGGGACAGACCCACCCGGGCCGCGATCTCGCGGTGGGTCAACCGCCCGTCGACCTCGAGCAGTTCGACGATCGCCTCGTCGACCTCGTCCATCCGGCCACCACTCCCTGTCCGTGAATCGGTGCAAGATTTTTCGGCGCGGTGCCGCCGGCATATCAGTCACCACATACCGATCCCGGCACGCTATCCGATCGGATACTCCGGCCCGTAGCGACACATCATGATCGGCAACATGGCTGTAACGAAGGAATCGCTTGCGGGGTCTGACCTGCGGCTCTACCGTGAGCCGCACCACACCGCCGCTGCGGAAGGACCGTCATGGCTGCTGACAGACCCGCGCTCGCGCCCCCTCCGAAGGCCACCCAGGTCGAGACCCACGGCGTCGAGCCGATCCCGGCCGCCGAGCGCACCGCGGGTCCGCTGGATCTGTTCCGGCTCACCTTCGGCGGCGCCAACACCATCGCCACCGTGGTGCTGGGCAGCTTCCCGATCATCTTCGGGCTGTCGTTCCGGGACGCGCTGTTCGCGACGCTGCTGGGCGTGGTGCTGGGCGCGGCCATCCTGGCGCCGATGGCGCTGTTCGGTCCGCGCAACGGCACCAACAACGCGGTGTCGTCGTCGGCGCACCTCGGTGTGCACGGCCGCGTGGTGGGCTCCTTCCTGTCGCTGCTGACCGCCGTCGCGTTCTTCTCGATCTCGGTGTGGACCTCGGGCGACGTGCTCGTCGGCGGAGCGAACCGGCTGATCGGCGGGGACGGCGGCGCCACGCCGAATGATTGGGCGGTCGGCGTCGCCTACGGCATCTTCGCGCTGCTGGTCCTGGTGGTCTGCATCTACGGGTTCCGATTCATGTTGCTGGTCAACAAGATCGCCGTGGTGGCCGCCACCGCGCTGTTCCTGCTCGGCATCGTCGCGTTCGGCGGCACGTTCGACCCGGGCTACCCCGGGATTTACGGTCCCGGCGCCGACGCCGCGACGAACGCGCTGTACTGGCCGTCCTTCGTCGGCGCCGCGCTGATCGTGATGTCGAATCCGGTGAGTTTCGGTGCGTTCCTTGGGGATTGGTCCCGCTACATCCCCCGCGACACCGCGCCGTGGAAGCCGATGGCCGCGGCGTTCTGCGCGCAGCTGGCCACGCTGGTGCCGTTCCTGTTCGGTCTGGTCACCGCCGCCGTGGTCGCGACCAACGCGCCGCAGTTCATCGACGAGGGCAACTACGTCGGCGGTCTGCTGGCGGTCTCGCCGGGCTGGTATTTCGTGCCGGTCTGCCTGATCGCGCTGATCGGCGGCATGTCGACCGGGACGACCGCGCTCTACGGCACCGGGCTGGACTTCTCCAGCGTGTTCCCGCGGTTCAGCCGCGTGCAGGCCACGGTGTTCATCGGCGTGCTGGCGATCGGGTTCATCTTCGTGGGCCGGTTCGCGTTCAACGTGGTGCAGAGCATCTCCACGTTCGCGGTGCTGATCGTGACGTGCACGGCGCCGTGGATGGTCGTGATGATGATCGGCTGGGTGGTGCGCCGCGGCTGGTACGACTCGGACTCCCTGCAGGTCTTCAACCGCAGACAGCGCGGCGGGCGCTACTGGTTCCGGCACGGCTGGAACTGGCGCGGCCTCACCGCGTGGCTGGTGTCGGCCGGCCTGTCGCTGTGCTTCGTCAACCTGCCCGGCCAGTTCGTCGGCCCGCTGGGCGATCTCGCGTCAGGTGTCGACCTGTCCATCCCGGTCGGTCTCGGCGTCGCCGCGGTGCTGTATCCGCTGCTGTTGATCGCCTTCCCCGAACCCGCCGACGCGTTCGGTCCCGAAGGTCCGCGATTCGTGCGAGCCGGAGCGCCCGCCGGCATCCCCATCACGTCAGAAGACGAAAAACCTTTGTTGGCAGAGGAAGTGACCGCATGACCACGCCCGTTGGCCCGATCGACGCGTCGAAGACGCCGCGTTTCGCCGGACCGGCCTCGTTCGCCCGCCTGCCCCGCCTCGACCAGGTGCCCCGCGCCGACATCGCCGTCGTCGGAGTGCCGTTCGACTCGGGGGTGTCCTATCGGCCCGGCGCGCGGTTCGGCCCCGCGCACGTGCGGGAGTCCTCCCGGCTGCTGCGCCCGTACCACCCCGCCCTGGACGTGTCGCCGTTCGAGATCGCCCAGGTGGTCGATGCCGGGGACATCTCGGTGAACCCGTTCGACATTCATGAGGCCATCGAGACCATCGAGGCCGCGGCCGTCGACCTCACCCGTGACGGCACGTCGCTGGTCACCA
Source organism: Mycolicibacterium vaccae NBRC 14118 = CIP 105934 (assembly GCF_001552715.1). Lineage (GTDB taxonomy): Bacteria > Actinomycetota > Actinomycetes > Mycobacteriales > Mycobacteriaceae > Mycobacterium > Mycobacterium vaccae. Next base: position 2,391 of record NZ_BCRS01000175.1, read on the forward strand.
TCGGCGGTGACCACACGATCGCGCTGCCCCTGCTACGCGCCGCCCACGCCAAGCACGGGCCCGTCGCGCTGGTGCACTTCGACGCGCACCTGGACACCTGGGACACGTATTTCGGCGCCGAGTACACCCACGGCACCCCCTTCCGCCGCGCGGTCGAGGAGGGCATTCTCGACACCGAGGCGCTGTCCCACGTCGGCACCCGCGGCCCGCTCTACGGCAAGAAGGACCTGGAGGACGACCGCCGCTTCGGATTCGGCATCGTCACCTCCGCCGACGTGTACCACCAGGGAGTGCGCGAGGTCGTCGCCAAGCTGCGCGACCGGGTCGGCAACCGCCCCGTGTACCTGTCCGTCGACATCGACGTGCTGGACCCCGCGCACGCGCCGGGCACCGGCACCCCGGAGGCCGGCGGCATCACCAGCCGCGAGCTGCTGGAGATCCTGCGCGGCTTCGAGGGCCTGAACCTGGTCGGCGCCGACGTCGTCGAGGTCGCGCCCGCCTACGACCATGCCGAGCTCACCGGCATCGCCGCCTCACACGTCGCCTACGATCTGGTGTCCCTGCTGGCGATGCGCCACGCGTCATGAGTCGCAACGGGGGCGACGTCGTCGTCGAAACACTTGGGGTGTTGGGTGTTTCGCACGTGTTCGGCATCCCCGGCCAGAACGCGCTCGCACTGTTCGACGCGATCCGGCGCAGCGACCTGACGTTCGTCAGCTCTCGGGTCGAGAACAACTCGGCCTTCGGCGCCGACGGGTACGCCAGGGCCACCGGTGAGGTCGGGGTGCTGTTCCTGTCCACCGGGCCGGGCGCGCTGACCGCGCTCGGCGCGCTGCAGGAGGCCTACGCGACCGGCGTGCCGCTGCTGGTGATCGTCAGCCAGGTGCCGCGGGCCGGGATGGGGCTGCGCCGCGGGATGTTGCATCAGCTCGACGACCAGCGGCGCAGCGCTGTGAACGTCACGAAAAGCACTGCCATTGCCCGGCATCCCTCGCAGATCCCGTCGCTGCTGGCCGATGCCTGGTCGCTGGCGCAGTCCGCGCCGGCCGGGCCGGTGTGGGTGGAGATCCCGCAGGACTTGCTGCAGGAACCAGTCGACGTGCCGCCGGTGACGTCCGTGGCGACCTCGGTGACCCGCCGACGGCCGCGGGTCGAACTGGTGAGCGCGGCGGGCGCGCTGCTGGACTCCGCCGAGCGACCGGTGATCCTGGCCGGCGGTGGAGTGCGGCGCTCGGCCGGCGGGCCCGCCGCACTGGTCTCCATCGCGGAACGCCTTGACGCGCCGGTGGTCTCGACGGTCGGCGGGAAGGGCGCGATCCCGTTCGGGCATCCGCTGTCGGCCGCGTCGTGGATCGAGGACCGCCACACCACCGCGCTGCTCGAGGACGCCGACGTGCTGCTCGCGGTCGGCACCGCGATGGGCGAGGTGACCTCCAACTACTTCACGCTCGCGCCGAAGGGCCGCGTGATCCACATCGACGCCGAGGCCCGGGTGCTGGAGGCCAATCATCCTGCGCTGGGCATCCACGCCGACGCCGCGGCGGCGCTGACCGCCCTTGCCGGTCAGGTGACTCCGCGCACCGGAGATGGGCCCGCCGTCGCGGCCATGCTGCGCACTGCGGTGCAGGACCGGCTGGCCGGCCAGGACGTCGCGGCGGAGCTGACGCTGATGTCCGATCTGCGGGCCGCGGTTCCCGTTGCCGCGCAGACGTTCTGGGACATGACGATCGCCGGGTACTGGGCCTGGTCGGCGTGGGATCCCCGGGACGGCGAGTTCCACTCGGCCCAGGGCGCAGGAGGGCTGGGTTTCGCGTTCCCGGCCGCCGTGGCCGCCGCGATCGGCACCGGGCAGCGCACTTTCGCGGTGACCGGCGACGGCGGCGCGATGTACGGCATCGCCGAACTGGCCACCGCCCGGCAGCACGACGCCGACGTCACGTGGCTGATCGTCGACGACGGCGGATACGGGATCCTGCGCGAATACATGACCGACACGTTCGGTCAGGCCACCGCCACGGAGTTGGACCGCCCCGACTTCGTCGCGCTGGCACAGAGTTTCGGGGTGCCCGCGCAACGGGTGTCACTCGAAGGAGTCGGTGAAGCAATCGCCGACACGTTCACGACCCGCGGACCCGCGGTCGTCGTGCTACCCGCATTGCTGCGGATGTTCGCACCCACCTGACAGGGGGAGCCACCATGGGAAAACCACTCGACATCGCCATCATCGTGATCTACCTCGTCGCGATGCTGGCCTTCGGGTTCTGGGGGAAGACAAGAACCAAGGACTCGGCCGACTTCCTCGTCGCCGGACGGCGGCTCGGTCCGGTGCTCTACACCGGAACCATGGCCGCGGTCGTGCTCGGCGGCGCGTCGACCGTCGGCGGCATCGGACTGGGCTACAAGTACGGCATCTCAGGCATGTGGCTGGTGGTCGCGATCGCGGTCGGGCTGCTGGCACTGAGCCTGTTCTTCGCCGGCCGCATCCAGCGGCTGAAGGTCTACACCGTCGCGCAGATGCTGCGGCTGCGCTACGGAGTCGATGCGACGTCGTCGTCCGGTGTCGTGATGGCGGCCTACACCCTGATGCTGTCGGTGACCTCGACCATCGCCTACGCCACGGTGTTCAACGTGCTGTTCGGCACCGGCCGCACGGTGTCGGTGATCATCGGCGGTGCCACGGTGATGTTGTACTCGTCGATCGGGGGCATGTGGTCGATCACGCTCACCGACATGGTGCAGTTCATCCTCAAGACGATCGGCATCTTCTGCCTGCTGTTACCGTTCGCACTGTCCAAAGCCGGTGGGCTGGACGGAATCCGGGAGCGAGCCGGAGATGCGGCCTTCGATCTGGGCGCCATCGGCACGGCCACGATCATCACCTACTTCGTGGTCTACAGCTTCGGAATGCTGATCGGGCAGGACATCTGGCAGCGGGTGTTCACCGCGCGCTCGCCGGGGGTGGCCAAATGGGGCGGCACCACCGCGGCGGTGTACTGCCTGCTGTACGGCGTCGCGGGTGCGGTGATCGGGATGGCCGCGTCGACGTTCCTGCCCGCCAGTGGGCCAGAGACCTCAAAAGATGACGTGTACGCCCAGCTCGCCGAGACGATCCTGCCGGTCGGCATCAGTGGTCTGGCATTGGCCGCCGCGGTGGCGGCGATGATGTCGACCGCCTCGGGTGCGCTGATCGCGACCGCGACGGTGGCGCGCACGGACGTGAAACCGATGGTGTTGCGGCTGTTCGGACGTACCGAACCCCGGGAGTCGGACGCCGAGCGTGACGTGCACTCCGACCGGCTGTACGTGGTGGCCTTCGGCATCGTCGTCATCGTGATCGCGGCAATGCTCAACGACGTGGTCGCCGCGCTCACCATCGCCTACGACATCCTGGTCGGCGGCCTGCTGGTCGCGATCCTGGGCGGGTTCGTCTGGAAGCGTGCCACGGGTGCCGGCGCACTGTGGTCGATGGGCGTCGGCACGGCTGTGACGTTGGGCACCATGGTGCTGGTCGGCGACGTATTGGCCAACGAGCCAATCTATTTCGGTCTCGCTGCGAGCCTGATCGGGTACGTGGTCGCGAGCCTGATGACTCCACGCACGCCGCCGGAGGTGCTGCAGGTGTGGGACGACCGGCTGGCGGGCCGGGAGGAGCCGGCCAAGGTGACCGCGGGGTAGACGACCGCGGCGGCCGGGCACTGGAATCAATTCGCGCCGTCTCCTGTTTCAGCACATATCGCGGGAGTGATATCCGCAGACGAGCAGTGACAGGAAAGAGGCGAGGGCCGTGAAGAAACTCGGGTTGCTCAGCGTGGTTGCCGGAGCGTTGTCAGCAGTGGCGATCGGTGTCGCCGGTCCGGCGCAGGCCGCCCCCAGCGGGCCTGCCTTCGGTAGCCACAACGACGACAGTGCCTACCACCACGACAACGGCTACGGGCATGGCTTCGGACATGGGTACGGCAATGGGTACCGCTTCGGCTACGGCTACGGCAATGACAGCAACAATCCCTGGCTCGGCCAGCTCTATCCCAGGGTGAAGGTGCCGCACGTCGACACCAGTGTGCGCAACTGACGACCGACGCGGATTGTCCCGCTCTCACTGTACGACACCCAGGGGGTCTTGCGGCAAGACCCGGACCGCAGGGCACAATCCTGCGGTCCTGTCGTTGAAGTGAACGGAAGTGGTTGTGCCGCAGACGCCGAAACCCTTTGAAGTCCACGAGTCCGGTGCGTTCCTGCACGGGACGAGAGCCGACCTCTCGGTCGGGGACCTGTTGTCACCCGGGCAGCGGTCGAACTACGACCGGGAGCGTGTGATGAACCACGTCTACGTCACCCAGACGTTGGACGCCGCGGTGTGGGGCGCGGAACTGGCCGCCGGCGACGGCCGATGCCGGATTTTCGTCGTCGAACCCCAGGGTGCCCTCGAAGACGATCCGAACGTCACCGACAAGAAGCTCCCGGGAAATCCCACCCGGTCGTTCCGCACCCGTGAACCCGTCCTGATCGTCGGTGAGATCACCGACTGGACAGGGCATTCCGACGAGCAGATCCAGGCGATGCGGGACAGGCTCGCCGAGCTACGGGACCGTGGCCTCGACGTCATCGAGGATTAGCGACGCCGGGGTTTCGGTCGCGGGATCAGGAATCGCCATTCACATCCGGGATGTCGTGAGCTAACGTCACAAATCAGTGCCCTGTATCCCGAGATTGGATGGCTGCATGACTGTGACAGGTGAGCGTCCGCAGATCGCCGTCGAGGACGTCGATTTCAATCGACGCGAGCATCCGGAACGGCCGCTGCGCCCCATCCCGCCCGGTCGCGACCACTTCGCCGACCAATGGCGCCGCATGCGGGAGATCCTGTTCGGGCCGTGGATCGACATTGACAAGGAGGTCGAACCGAACGACCTCACGCGGCTGCGAGACGACTATTTCTGGCAGCGCGACGAATACATGATCGGCGTGGTCGACGCGTTCGAGCGTGTCGGTCACGAGCAGGGCCGCGCGTTGTTCGAGCAGGCGCTGACCCAGGGCATCGACACGCTTGAGGATCCGCCCCGGGAGTTCGTCGATCTCTTCGCACATCTCGACGGACTGCCCGGTCAGTTCGATCTCGACTCCGCCGAACGGGGCCGGATGCTGGCGATGTCCGCCACCGTCGCCGCCACCACGATCATCCGCGGCTGGGCGTTCTACGAGACCGCGATGACCGGCGACATCTCCGCCGCCACGGGCGCCACGGGCCGGTTCGCCGACGACGGCCCGCGCCGCTTCATCGAGACCGCGCGGGTGTTCGCCGAGTTCACCCTGCCCGACATCTTCGACCGGCAGTCGGAAGCCTTCCAGGATGTGGTGCGAGTACGCCTGATGCATGCACTGGCCAGTCGCGGTTTGCGCAGGAAGTGGGGCGACGAGGTCTATCTGAAGTTCGGCGAACCCATTCCGGTGACGTCGCTGCTGGGCTTCGGCAGCGGCATGTTGCTCGGGCGTCTGGTCGACCATGCGTTCGGGCGCACCCTGACCCGGCAGCAGCTGGAGGATCTCGCCGAGTACTCGTCGTTCTCGGGGCGGTTGTGGGGTGCGCCCGAGCTGCTGCACTCCGCCGACGGCGTGGAGCTGATCAAGTCGTTGAACTATGTCCTGGCCAGGGGCGGCAACCCGTCCCCGTGGCGGGCCCAGCTCGTCGATGCCATCGCGGGTCCAGAGCACCTGAGGACCCTGACCGAGACCCTTCCGGGCTGGGCCAAGAAGATCGTCGCCCGGCACGCCAACCAGCTCACCGCGACCATCGCGCTCGTCCCGGCCGGGGTCGTGTTCGGGTACCAGCAGATCGACAGGATGGTCGAGGGGACGCTCTTCGAGCCCCTGGGCTACAACTTCGAGCGTCGGGTGCAGGTCGCCGAGAAGCTCACCATCCTCAACGTCCGGATCGCCACGCTGGCCGACAAACTGCCGTGGTCCAACCCGATCCGGGAGCGCAGAAAGAAGAGCGGCGCCGCCGCGCGCGAGAGGATCGCGGTGCTGGACGAGATTGCCCGCGGGCGGCAGATCCCGCTGACCTTCGCCCACCACGACCGGTCGACCTCCGGGGAGGGTTTCACCGGGTAGCCGTCCGCGCCTCAGTCGAGGTCGAACGTGGTGGTCTCCGCGACGGATCGCCGTTCCGCGGGCGGCAGCGGGTTACCGACGGCAGTCGGCCCGAGCCGGACCAACGCCTGCGGGTAGGCCTCGGCGTCGAACACCTCACAGGCCAGCGCCAGGCGGCTGCGGGTGTCGTGCAGCGGCAATGTCAGTGGGCAACTGGCCAGCCCGAGCGCGGCCGCCGACAGCGTCAGATCGCTGACCGCCTCGCCGGCACGCAGCCGCGTCGCGTCGTCGTCGGTGTCGGTCGCCAGCACCAGCATGACGGCGTCGTCTCCCGGATGGCCGGGCGATTCGCCCCCGTAGCAGACCGCGAAGTCGATGTCGCCGGTCCTGGCCCACCGGATGCCCGGCACTACGGCCAGTCGCACGCCGAAGCGTTCGGCGCGGATCACCAGCAGTTCGATCGTGCCGGCAGGCAGCGTGCCGCGGTAGGGGCGGCGGTCGGCGCGGCGGCGCCCGATGGCCTCGGCCAGTTCGACGCTGCCCGGACCCTGGCTCCGCTTGTCGAGCTCCATGGTCGCCAGCACGCCGTCGTCGGGAAGGCGGCGGACGCGGCTCGACCAGCCTGCGGCGGCGAAGGCGACCGCACAGTGGTGCAGCACCGCGCCGCAGCTGACGATCACATCGCGGCGATCGGCGTCGGTGTCGCCCAGGCGGCGGCCCCAATCGGCGAACAGCTGCACGCCGTGGCGGTCGACGTGCCAGCGCCACGGCTGGATGTTGCGCACCGACGGCGCCTGCGCGGCGAGGTCCAGCACGCTGTCCAGGGTCGCGGCATCGGGGAACGCCGTGGCCATGTCCCTCACCTCCGATGCCGGTCACCGATACCGCGTCATTCTAGGAGCAGAGGCGACGCCTGGTACTGCGCCACCTGCCAGCCTCCGCTCGACCGGGTGAGCACCACGCCGAGGGCCAGTGCCACCGCGGGCCGGTCGAGGTAGCTGAATGTCGCGGCCAGATAGCCGAGCACGGCCCCGGCGGCCGGCCGCCGGCTTTCGAGGATGCGGTACGTGACCGTCATCCCGGTGGGCTGGGAGTCGTAGTAGTCGGCCACCGCGGCCCTGCCCACGCCGTAAGGTCGCAGACCCTGGAACACCGCATCCTCGGTGAATGCGGCAGCCACCCGGTCGGGATCGTGGGTGTCGATCCCGGCCTTCCATTCGTCCATCACCGCGGTGATCACCTGCACGGCGTCCATGTCATGTCCTGCCCTAATGTCCTGCGCTCTGGCCGCCGTCGACGTGCAGGATCTCCCCGGTCACGAACGGCGCGGTCTCCAGGTAGAGCACCGCGTTCACCACGTCGTCGACCTCGCCGACGCGGCCGACGGGATGCAGCGCCGCGAGGGTGTCGTACTCCGACGGCCGGTGCATCGGTGTCCTGATGATGCCGAGTGCGACGGCGTTGGAACGTATTCCGCGCGCGGCGTATTCGACCGCCAGCGCGCGCGATGCCGCATTCAGGCCACCCTTGGTCAACGACGCCAGCGCCGACGGCACCGCGGAGTTGGCGTGCTCGACCAGCGTCGTGGAGATCGTGACGAGGTGCCCGCCACGGGGATCGGCGTCCTGACCGAGCATCTGGGCCACCGCGGCGCGGGAGACCTCGAAGAATCCACGAACATTCACGCCGGTGACGGCGTCGTAGTCGTCATCGGTGTAGTCGGTGAACGGCTTGGCGATGAAGATGCCCGCGTTGTTCACCACGGTGTCCACGCGGCCGAAGTGCTCGACCGCCGTGTCGACGATGCGTTTACCGACACCAGGCCGGCCGATGTCGCCCGGTACGGCCAGGACCATCGGATCGTCACTGGCCTCGATCGAGCGTGAGTTGGCGACGACGGCGTAGCCGAGCTTGCGGTACCCGGCCACCAGCGCGGCGCCGATTCCTTGCGATGCGCCGGTGATGAGTGCGACGCGGGGGGTGGTTGTCATGGTCGTGTGCCCTTTCTGGAGGTGATGCTCGGTCAAACCCGTGGCTGGGCGTCGCGAATCCCGGTGCGCAGGACCAATCGGCTCACTCCTGGTAGGTGCAGGCTCGCACTGCACTACGCTGACCGCGTGGAGCTGCGGCAGTTGCGCTACTTCGTCGCGGTCGCCGACGAGCTCAACTTCGGCCGGGCGGCCGAACGGCTGCGGATCGCGGGTCCCTCACTGTCCCAACAGATCAAGGCGCTCGAGCGTGACCTGAAGGTGCAGCTGTTCGACCGCGACCGCCGCTCCGTGGCGTTGACCGCGGCCGGCTCGACACTGCTTCCGCGGGCGCGGGCCCTCATCGCCCAGGCCGACCAGCTCCGGCGTGATGCCCTCGGCCTGTCATCGGCCGAGCCGGTCCGGATCGGTTACGTCCAGTGGTGCCCGACGGACTGGGCGGAGCGGGCCGCCGGTGTGGCTCAGCTGCGCGTGGACACCTGGGTGATGCCGTCGCACACGCAGGCGGCCCGTGTCGCGGAGGGTGGTCTGGACCTCGCGATCTGCTGGCTGGAGCGGTCGGATCTGGAGACGATGGGCCTGGAGGCGGCGCTGGTCGGCGTCGACCGGTTGTTCGCGTTGGGCGTCGGGAAGGACGGTTCGCCGGTCGAGGCGCGCGAGTTGACGGTGCTGCTGGATGCCGACGAGGCCGGCTGGTCGTCGTGGAACCGGTACGCCCAACAGTTCGCCCACGTCACGGGTGCGCAGGTGGTGCGCGTCGAGGACGGGGGAGTGACGGGCTCGACGTTCTTCGACCATGTGCGCCGGCTCGGTCGGCCGGTGCTGAACAACCCCAAGGGACAGAACGACGCGGCCCCACCCGACCTGACGCGCAGGCCGGTGCACCATCCGGTGCCGATGTGGACATGGTCGCTGGTGTGGCGCCGCGACGAGTCGAACCCGTTGGTGCACAGCGTCAGAGATGCGTTCACGGCCGGCGTCGACTCCTCGGAGCTGACCGCACCGGGGGTGTGGCTGCCGTCCGGCGATCCGCACCGCGCGGCGGCGGGCTGAGTTCGCGACAGCCCAGGCGCAACCACAGGGCGGCGGCCGCCGAGACCGCGACCACGACCGCGGCGGCCAGCAGCGCGGCCTGAAAACCGTGGTGCACAAGCGGTGTGACCGCCAGCGGGCCCACGATCTGCCCGGCTGAGTACCCGGCGGTGAGTACCGCGACGGCACCCGGGACGGCCAGTACCCGACCCACGGCCAGCGCCATGGTGCTGATCCCGATGAATGTGGCGCCGAAGGCCGCGGCGCCGAGCAGAGCGGCCACGGCACCGCCGAAGAGCGCGGGCGCCGCCATCCCCGCGGCCTGGATGAGCAGGGCGATCACGAGGAGCGCCGGCTGTGTCCACCGGGCGCACGCCCTGGCCCACAACGCCGCAGACGGTGCCGCGGCCAGTCCGACCAGCAGCCAGGCGGCGCTGCTCAACCGGCCCGGTGAGGTCGCGCCGATGGCAGCGACCAGAAAAGTGCCCGCGACGATGTAGCCGACCCCCTCCAGCGAGTAGCAGGCCAGCAGAACGAGGAACCACCGCCGGGGAGCCGCCGATCCGGTTGTCGCCGCAGCCGGCGCGTCG
>NZ_BCRS01000176.1 GCF_001552715.1 Mycolicibacterium vaccae NBRC 14118 = CIP 105934
CCACCGCGGCCGCCGGACCCAGGACCTCCGCCTCCTGCGCGGTGACCCCGTCGGCGACGACCGCGCACGGGTCGGCGGGGCGGCGGCGCGGTGGGGGGACCCTGACATCGGCCAGCACGAGCATCTCGCCGTCGTCGACGGCGTTGTCGCGCAACGACAGTGACGTGTCGACCGGCTCACCGGCCACCCTGGTCAGTTGCCAGCGTCGCGGTCCGTCCGCGGCGCCGGCGGCAGCCTCGACGATCGACGGCAGCAGTTCCCCGAGCGGCCGGTCCGCGGGCACGACGAGGTCCACGGTGGCCGGAGCCCCCGAAACCGGCGCGGTGACGGCGATCCAGCGCAGCGTATCCGGCACCGGTTCAACGTAACTCGGCGACACCGGGTGGCGGCGCACCACTTTCCGGGGCGGTCGAGGGAACCGGCCGGGCCTGTCGTGCGTCTACTCACACATGGACCCCGGCCGGATCGTCGTCGACAGTCCGCCGGAACCGCAGGCCCGGACGCCGGTCAGTCCGCTGGCCCGGCTCATGCCGGTCGCGATGATCGTGGCGATGGCCGGCATGACCGTGTGGTATCTGACGTCGTCGGGATCGTCGCGTAATCCGATGTTCCTGTTCTTCCCGGTCATGATGCTGGTGTCACTGATCGGCACCCTCGCCGCCACCGGCCGCGATCGCGGCGCCGACCTCGACGGCGGTCGCGCCGCCTATCTGCGCCATCTCGCGATGGTCGAGGCCGCGCTGACCACGGCCGCCGACGAGCAGTGCCGGACCCAGCTCGAGCTGCACCCCGAACCTGCTGCGCTGTGGACGCTGTCGGGCAGCGCGCGGATGTGGGCACGGACCGAGGCGGATCCGTACTTCGGTGTGGTCCGGATCGGTCTGGGGGAGCAACCGGCGGCGGTCACGGTGGTCGCGCCCGCGCTTGCGTCGGACGAGGACGCCGATCCCGTCACCACCGGGGCGGTGCGCCGACTGCTGCGCCATCACGCGGTCGTCGGCGACCTGCCTGTCACCCTACGACTGCCCGGCACCGGCCTGGTCACCGTCACCGGCGACCCGTCACAGGTCCGCGACGCCGTGCGGGCGCTGGTGTGCCAGCTCGCCACGCACCATCACCCCGGGTTGGTGACCGTCGGGGCGGCCCGCCCGGACCCGCACTGGGAGTGGCTGAAATGGCTTCCACACCAGACTGATCGGCACCCGGGCCGGTGCCACCTGCTCATCGTCGAGGACGGCGGGCCGCCGGAACCCGTCGATGGTGTCACCGTCGTGGCGTTGCGTTTCGAGCCCGGGGCCGAGGTCGAGGTGCATGCCGACGGCCGTCGGGTCGGGGTCCGGTGCGACCGGCTCGCGCAGGCCGACGCCGTGGCGTGCGCGCGGCGACTGGCACGTCACCGCACGGACGCGGCCGCCCGCCGCGTATCCGCCACCCCGGACTGGCCGGCGCTGACGGGCATCGACGATCCGGAGGCGATCGGTCCGGCGCAGCTGTGGTCCGGGCGGACCGCAGCCGCACTACTGCGGGTGCCGATCGGGGTCGCCGAGGACGGAACCGTCGTCGAACTCGACATCAAGGAGGCCGCCGCCGGCGGCCTCGGGCCACACGGGTTGTGCGTGGGCGCAACAGGTTCGGGAAAATCGGAGTTTCTGCGCACACTGGCGCTGGGAATGATCGCCGCCCATCCACCCGAGGTGCTCAACCTCGTGCTGGTCGATTTCAAGGGTGGTGCGACGTTCCTGGGTCTGGACGGTGTCCGGCACGTGTCGGCGGTGATCACCAACCTCGCCGAGGAGGCGCCACTGGTGTCGCGCATGCGGGAGGCGCTGTCGGGGGAGATCAACCGCAGGCAGCAGATCCTGCGCGCGGCGGGCAACCTCACCGATCTCGCCGGGTACCGGCAGGCGCGCGAGAAGGACCCGGCGCTGGCCCCGTTACCGGCACTGCTGATCATCGTCGACGAGTTCTCCGAACTGCTGACCCGTCATCCCGACTTCGCCGAGCTGTTCGTCGCGATCGGCCGCCTCGGCCGCTCGCTGGGCATGCATCTGCTGCTGGCCAGCCAGCGTCTGGACGAGGGCAGGCTGCGCGGTCTGGAGACCCACCTGTCCTACCGCGTCTGCCTGAAGACGTTCTCGGCCGCCGAGTCCCGCGCCGTGCTCGGCGTCCCCGACGCCCACCACCTGCCCGCGCAACCGGGGGCGGCCTACCTGAACACCGCATCCGGCACCCTGACCCGGTTCCAGACCGCGTTCGTCTCAGGACGATTCCCGGTGCGCGGGCCGCACCGGGAAGACGGCCCGGCGGTGCGCCCCTTCACACTCGCCGGCGACGATGGGCCCGCGCCCCAGAGGTCGCGGCGCCCGCTGCTCGACACCGTGCTGGAGCGGCTGAGCGGTGCCGGCACTGCGGCGCACCGGGTCTGGCTGCCTCCACTGGACCGGTCGCCGCGGCTGGCCGAGGTGCTGTCCGGCACGCCGGCGGGGCTGCTGCGGGTACCGATCGGTGTGGTGGACCGACCGTTCGAGCAGAGACGGGACCCGCTGATCGTGGACCTGTCGGGCGCGGCGGGCAACGTCGCGGTCGTCGGCGCGCCCCGGTCGGGCAAATCGACGGCGCTGAGGACCATCATCGGCGCGCTGGCCGCCACCCACAGTTCCTCGGCCGTGCAGTTCTACTGTGTCGACCTCGGCGGCGGCGACCTGGCCGCGCTGCGCGACCTGCCGCACGTCGGGGCGGTGGCCGGCCGGGGCGACGGGGACCTGTGCCGACGCATCGTCGCGCAACTGGAGTCGGTGCTGCGGTCCCGTGAGAAGGGCGGCCCAGCCGTCGATGACCCGTACGGGGACGTGATGCTGGTGATCGACGGCTGGGCCGCCCTGCGCCAGGACTTCGACGGACTGGAGGGCACGGTCACCACCCTGGCCGCGCAGGGACTCGCCCATGGTGTGCACGTGATGATCGCCGCGTCCCGGTGGGCCGATCTGCGGCCCGCGCTGAAGGATCAGATCGGCACCCGGATCGAGTTGCGGCTCGGCGACCCGACGGACTCCGAGATGGACCGCAGGCGTGCCAAGGAGCTCACCGACCGGCCGCCGGGCCGCGGGATCACCCCCGACGGTCGCGAGATGGTCGTCGCAACACCCGATGTGACCGCGGTGCAGCAGGGCGGCCGCCCCGCGCCGCCGGTCGAACTGCTGCCCCAGCGGGTGGAACGGGCCGCCGTCGCTGCGCTGGGACTGCGCCGTGGCCAGGTGCTGTTGGGCCTCGGCGAACGCGATCTGGCGCCGGTCACCCTGGATTTCGCCGAACACCCGCACCTGCTGGTGCTCGGTGACGGCGAATGCGGCAAGACCGCGCTGCTGCGACTGCTGTGCACCGAGCTCGCCGCGGCCGCCGACGAACCGCACCTGGAGATCGTCGACTTCCGGCGCACCCTGCTCGGTGTCGTGGAGAGCGGCCCGCGGACCGGGTATGCGGTGTCCGGGATGGCGGTCGCGGCGCGGATGGCCGCGCTGACCGAGCGGCTCAACGCCCGGATGCCCGACGAGTTCGTCACCCAGCAGCAGCTCCGGGACCGGTCCTGGTGGAGCGGTCCCGACATCTATGTGGTGGTCGACGACTACGACCTGGTGGCCGGCGCCACCGGAAACCCGCTCACCCCGCTGGCAGACTTCCTGCCGCACGCCAAGGATCTCGGCCTTCGCGTGATCCTGGCCCGGCGCTCCGGCGGTGCCGCGCGCGCCATGTTCGATCCCGTGCCGGCGCGGATGCGCGACATGGGGTGTGTCGGCCTGATGATGAGCGCGGCACCCGACGAGGGGGTGCTGCTGGGCACCGTACGGCCCACCCCGCTGCCCCCGGGGCGGGCCACACTGGTCATGCGTGGACGGCCCGACGAACTGGTGCAGACCGCCTGGGTGGAGCCGCCGTGAGCCCGGTGGTGGTCGAGGTCGGACCGGCCACCGTGTCCGGCCCCGGAAAGGCGGATCCCGAACGGGTTTCGACGGCGCTGGCATGTGTCGACGACCCGCTGGCGCTGGTGGACGACCGGCCCGTCGAGGTGTGTGCCCTGTGGCGCGACGTGCTGGACGCCGCGGCCGGCGGGCACGCCGACATACTGGTGCTCGTGGTGCCGACCTGGTGGCCGGTCGGCCGGGTCGACGTCGTGCGCACCGCGGCCGAGGCCTCGGCACCGGAAGTCGTTGTGCGCCAACGCGGTGATGTACTGACGGCGACCGCTGGCGGCGTGGTGGTCGAGCTGTCGGCCGACTACGTGGTGGTGCTGGGCCCGGGAGAGGTCTACTCCCTGGTGGCGCGCGGCGACCGGGCGTTGGCGAGGCGTCTGCAGTCGGCGACGTCGGTGCTGATCGACACTCCGGCCGGCGTGGCGCCGCTGTCTCCCGCGGTCGCCGCCGAGCTCAGGAAGCTCACGGTCCCCATCGCGTACAGCGACCGGGACCGTCTGCACGACGCCGCCCTGGGCACCCTTGCCTCTCCCGCCCGCCGGGCACGGATGAGCCGACGCGCCGGCGCGGTTCTGGCCGGCGCCGCACTGACGGTCGCCGCGGCAGGCGGCGGGTGGGCGGCCCAGGCCGGTTCGGACCGGACGACGGTGGACGCGTCGAGGCTGCTGGTGGAGGGCCGGGTCGCCGTCTCGGTGCCCGCGTCCTGGGCCGTCGAACGGGTCACGACCGGACCGGGTTCGGCGCGGGTGCGTGTGTCGGCAGCCGGCGGTCTGCCCGCCCTGCATGTCACCCAGGCCGACGGGGAACCGGCAACCCTCGCAGAGGTTGCCGGATCGCTCTGGCGGGCAATCGGTTCCGAGGAGCCCGGAGTGTTCACCGACTTCGATCCCGCCGGTGAGCGCGCCGGCCGGGTGGCCGCGACCTACGTGGAGCGACGGACCGACAGCCAGACGCGGTGGAGCGTGCTGATCGACGGCACGCTGCGGATCGCGATCGGCTGCCAGAGCGCGCCGGACCGGGAATCCACCGCCCGCGCCGTCTGCGACGAGGCGGTGCGGTCGGCCCGCGCCGTGCGGTGAAACCCAAGACGGTGGAACCGAACTCGGTGCCGGTGCGTCCAATCTGTATATCGCTGAGCCAGCCTACGAGAGGACTGCACATGCCGACACCGTCAGGGGCCGCCGGGCCCGCGCTGACCACCGACTTCGACCTCATGGTGTCGGTGGCCGGCAAGACCGACGCGCGCAACGACGAGATCAGGGCGATGCTGCGCTCGTTCATCGCCGCGATGGGCAACGTCCCGCCGTCGGTATGGGGCGGCATCGCCGCGGTGCGGTTCCGCGACGTAGTCGAGCGGTGGAACGCCGAATCGCTCAAGCTGAATGACGCGCTGCAACGCATCGCCGAGACGATCCGGGACAACGAGCGCATCCTTCGCGAGGTGGGCGACGGCCACTCGCAGCGGATCGCCTCCGTCGCGGCGCACCTGTAGGGGCCGGCGATGTCCAACACGCTGTCCTACAACTTCGGGGAGATCGAGTACACCGTGCGTCAGGAGATTCACCGCACCTCCGCCCGTCTCAACACCGCCCTCGACGATCTGCGCGCCCAGATCGCCCCGCTGCAGGCGATCTGGACCCGTGAGTCCGCCGAGGCGTACCGGGTGGAGCAGGCACGGTGGGAACAGTCGGCGGCTGCCCTCAACGAGATCCTCATCAGCCTGGGTAATGCGGTGCGGGAGGGGGCCGACGAGGTCGCCGACACCGATCGCCGGGCCGCCCACGCCTGGGGCTTCTGAGCCCCACGATAAGACTGTGCGGCCCCCGAGAGGAGGGGAGCCGATCGGGGGCCGCACTGTATTCCCGCCGCCGCAGCTGCTGAGTTAGGGTGGCAGCACATGTGATGGCGAACACAAAGGAAGCGCCGGGTGGCAGCAGCTGAGACATCGGTCGGACGGGCATCGGTCGGACGGGCGCCGAAACTACGTGCTGTGCACGAGCTTTTCGTCGCGGGTGAGGTCGACGCGAACTATCTGAAATCCCATGCGGTGCGCCCGGTCGTCGCGCACAGCTGGCAGCGCAGCCTGGCCGGCGGTGTCGATCCGTACCTCGACGGCGCGCGGGATGCCGTCACCACCATCGACAGACTGCGCGAAACCCATCCGCTGGCGCCGGCACTGCCGGTGATCCGGCGCCTGCTCGTCGACGACGCCGCCGACTCCGGGGTGGTCGTGGCGGTCAGCGCCGCCGACGGCACGCTGCTCTGGGTCGAGGGCGACCCGACGGCGTGCCGCAAGGCCGAGGCGATGAATTTCGTCCCCGGCGCCGACTGGAGTGAGCGCAGCGCGGGCACCAACGCACCCGGCACCGCGCTGGCGCTGGATCGCGAGTTGCAGATCCACGGGTCCGAACACTTCTCCCGCATCGTGCAACCGTGGAGCTGCACCGCCGTGCCGGTGCACGACCCGGCCACCGGCGTATTGCTCGGCGCAATCGACCTGACCGGCGGCGACCAGGTCGCGACGGCACAGACGCTGGCTCTTGTGCGCGCCACCGCGGTGGCCGTCGAGAACCACCTGGCCCTGCTGCGGATCGCCGGGGTCGCTGCGGAACCTGCCGCGCGGCGGCCACATCTGGTGGTTCTCGGTGGTGACCGGCCGCGCTGGGTGACCACCGACCGGTACGGCCATCTCCAGGCCACCCCTCTGACGGGCCGGCACGCCGACATCCTGGTGCTGCTCAGCCGTCACCCCGAGGGGCTGTCGGCCGACCACCTGGCAGTGCTGCTCGATGACAAGGACCTCGACGTGGTCACCGTCCGCGCCGAGATGTCGCGGCTGCGCAAGGTGATCGGCGCCGAGAACCTGGCGTCCCGGCCGTACCGGCTGTCCACCCCGGTCACCACCGACGTCGACGAGGTGTTCGCCGCGCTCGATGCCGGCGACGTCGAATCCGCGCTCGCCCGCTACGCCGGCCCGCTGCTGATCCAGTCGGTGTCGCCGGCGATCGCGCGGTTACGCACACAGCTGTCGACCACGCTGCGTGACGCGGTGCTCGCCGAGGGCAGACAGGGCCGCACGGATCTGCTGCGGCGCTGGCTGGACCTGCCCGATGGACGCGACGACCGCGAGGGCTGGCAGGCGCTGCGCGACAGCGCCGGGCTGACCGCGGTGGCCCGGGCCCGGGCCCGCGGACATCTCGCCGGTCTGGACTTCGAGCTCGGCTGAAAACCCGAGCAGCCCGGGGAAACCCCAGCGCAACGGGTATGCAAAAGCGAGTTGCCAACGCCCGTCAAGTGATTCGACGATAGCGCCATGGACATCGACAGCTACTCCGCGTTCGTCCCGAAGACCTACACCGCTATGGCGACCCCACCGGCGCGCACCTGGTGGCAATGGCGCGGCCGCACCGTGCACATCGCGCGCACCCGCGTGGCGTCGGCGGAAGTCCGCGCCATGGTCATTCACGGCGGCGGCGGATACAGCGGCGCCCTCTGGCCCGCCGCCGGGGTTGCGGCCGGCGACGGCGTCGAGGTGCTCGCCCCGGATCTGCCCCTCTACGGCGACACCGTCGAACCCGACCCGGCCGGCGTGCGCTACGACGACTGGGTCGACCTGCTGTGCGACCTCGTCGCCGCCGAACGTGCCGCCGACCCCCGCCCGTTGATCCTGTTCGGCGCCAGCATGGGCGGCATGCTGGCCTACGAGGTGGCCGCCCGCACCGGACAGGTCGCCGCAGTGGTGGCGACGTGTCTTCTCGATCTGGCCGACCCTGCCGCGCGGGCTGCGGCCACCCGGTTCGCGTGGCTGGGCCGGCCCGCACCCGCTCTGCTGCGCGCGATCGAACCTGTCCTCGGACGCGTCCGACTGCCGATCCGCTGGCTGGCCGACATGGCGGCGATGAGCACCGACCCGCAGCTGTCGCGGCTGTGCGCGTCCGACCCCCGCGGTGGCGGGGCCAGCGTCCCGCTCGGTTTCCTGGCGAGCTGGATGAACTATCGCCACACCGCGCCGGAGTCGTTCGATGCCGCACCCGTCACGCTGATGGCTCCCGCAGCCGACACCTGGACCCCGCCGGAGCTGAGTGTCCGTTTCCTACAGCGCATTTCAGGACCCACAGAGCTTGTCACGCTGGAGAACTGCGGCCACTTCCCGATCGAGGAACCCGGGCTCGAGCAACTGCGCGCCGCGTTCACCCGGGTGGTGGAGCGAGCCGCTCGACGGTGAGCATCAGCGCGTCCCTGGCGTCCTCGATGTCGAACCCGTCGCGCATCATCACCCGGTGCAACTGCGCGTCGACGGCGTGAATCAGCGTCCGCGCCGTCATCTCGACATCGTCGCCGCCGCGCCCGCAGCGTTTCAGGTGGAACGCAACCTCGTCGCAGATCCGGTCCTCGAAGCCGTGCATCTCGTCGAGTTGCTTGAGGGTCGGCGCCACCATCCGGTGCAGCAGCGCGTGCAGGCGGGGACTGTCGCCGTGCAGCGCGACCACGGCGGTGAGCACGTCCCGCATCGTGTCGTCGAACGGGGGAGCCGCGAGTCGCAGCCGCGCGAACTCCGCGGTGAGCTCGCGGTCGGCGTCGCGCACGTGACGCTCGGCGAGAGCCCGCAGCAGGGCGAACTTGTCCGGGAAGTACTGGTAGAGCGTGCCGATCGAGAGCCCTGCGCGCTCGGCGATCCGGTTGGTCGTCGCTGCGACGCCCTCACGCGAGAACACCTGGGCAGCCGCCTCCACCAGCGTGTTCACCGTCTCGCGGCTGCGCTGCTGGCGGGGTGTGCGGCGGTTCTCGTCGATGACGGCAGTCTGCCGAACGATGCAACCGTGGTGCAACGGTGACGCGCGTAGCGTGAGTGACGCACACCACACGAGCAGGAGGCTCCCCATGACTGTGTACGCCCGCCCCGGGGCTGACGGCTCCCTCATGTCGTTCAAGTCCCGCTACGACAACTTCATCGGTGGCCAGTGGGTGCCACCGACGGCCGGCCGCTACTTCGAGAACCCGACACCGGTCACCGGGCAGACGTTCTGCGAGGTCGCCCGGTCCGACGAGAGCGACATCGAGAAAGCCCTCGACGCCGCCCACGCGGCCGCACCGGCCTGGGGTAAGACCTCGGCCGCCGAGCGGGCCGTGATCCTGAACAAGATCGCCGATCGGATCGAGGAGAACCTCGAGTCGATCGCGCTGGCCGAGTCCTGGGACAACGGCAAGCCGATCCGTGAGACGCTCAACGCCGACCTCCCGCTGGCTGTGGACCACTTCCGCTATTTCGCGGGATGCATTCGCGCGCAGGAAGGTTCGCTGTCGGAGGTGGACGACGACACCGTCGCCTACCACTTCCACGAGCCGCTCGGCGTGGTCGGCCAGATCATCCCGTGGAACTTTCCGATCCTGATGGCGGTCTGGAAGCTGGCGCCGGCGCTGGCCGCGGGCAACGCGATCGTGCTCAAGCCGGCGGAGCAGACGCCGGCCTCGATCCTGTACCTGTTCGAGATCATCGGGGATCTGCTGCCCGCGGGCGTGGTCAACATCGTCAACGGCTTCGGTGTCGAGGCGGGCAAGCCCCTGGCCTCCAGTAACCGGATCGCCAAAATCGCGTTCACCGGTGAGACCACCACGGGCCGGCTGATCATGCAGTACGCGTCGCAGAACCTGATCCCGGTGACGCTGGAACTCGGCGGCAAGAGCCCGAACATCTTCTTCAACGACGTGCTCGCCGCGAACGACAGCTACCAGGACAAGGCGCTCGAGGGCTTCACGATGTTCGCCCTCAACCAGGGCGAGGTGTGCACCTGCCCGTCCCGGTCGCTGATCCAGGCCGACATCTACGACGACTTCCTGGCGCTGGCGGCCATCCGCACCAAGGCCGTGCGCCAGGGGGATCCGCTGGACACCGAGACGATGATCGGCGCGCAGGCCTCCAACGACCAGCTGGAGAAGATCCTGTCCTACATCGAGATAGGCAAGAGCGAGGGCGCCCAGGTGCTCACCGGCGGTGAGCGCGCCGAGCTCGGCGGCGACCTCAGCGGCGGCTACTACGTCGCGCCGACGATCTTCACCGGCAACAACAAGATGCGGGTGTTCCAGGAGGAGATCTTCGGCCCGGTCGTGACGGTGACGTCGTTCACCGACTACGACGAGGCCATCTCGATCGCCAACGACACCCTCTATGGCCTGGGCGCCGGGGTGTGGAGCCGCGACGGCAACACCGCCTACCGCGCCGGGCGCGACATCAAGGCCGGCCGGGTGTGGACCAACTGCTATCACCAGTACCCGGCACATGCGGCCTTCGGTGGCTACAAGCAGTCCGGCATCGGCCGGGAGAACCACAAGATGATGCTCGATCACTACCAGCAGACCAAGAACCTGCTGGTGAGCTACAGCGACAAGGCCCTCGGCTTCTTCTAGGCCTGCCCGCACGTTGCCCAACGCGAACTCGCACGGATCTCCCTCGATCCGTGCGAGTTCGTCTCCTGTTCACCGGAGGTGGGGACCAAAGGCTCTTCGGTGAACGGCGTTTCGGGCGTCTGATGAAGCCATGACGCAGAACAGGATGCGAGCGGCAGTCGTCACCGAATTCGGCGAGCCGCTGTCGATCGAAGAGCGTGATCTGCCCGAGCCCGGCTTCGGCGAGGCTCTGGTGAAGTTGGTGACCTCAGGGGTGTGTCACACGGATTTGCATGCCGCGCATGGGGATTGGCCGGTCAAACCCACTCCGCCGTTCATCCCCGGGCATGAGGGGTTCGGCACGGTGGTGGCCGTCGGTGCGGGAGTCGACGATCTCCAGGTCGGGGACATGGTGGGTAACGCGTGGCTGTGGTCGGCGTGCGGGCGCTGCGAGTACTGCCGCACCGGCTGGGAGACGCTGTGCGAGAGCCAGCGCAACGGCGGCTACAGCGTCGACGGCAGCTTCGGCAGCTACATGCTCGTCGACGCCGACTACGCCGCACGCATCCCCGACGGCGTGGATCCGGTCGAGGTCGCGCCGATCCTGTGCGCCGGAGTCACCGTCTACAAGGGTCTGAAGGTCACCGAGGCCCGGCCCGGTCAGTGGGTGGCGATCTCGGGGATCGGTGGACTCGGTCACGTCGCCGTCCAGTACGCGAGCGCGATGGGCCTGCGCGTTGTCGCGGTCGACGTCGACGACGCGAAACTCGATCTGGCCACCAGGCTGGGTGCCGAGGTCACGGTAAACGCGCGGACCGCCGATGTGGTGGCCGAGGTGCAGCAGGCTACGGGCGGGGTGCACGGCGTGCTGGTGACCGCGGTCCATCCGGCCGCCTTCGGGCAGGCGATCGGCCTGGCCAGGCGCGGAGGCACCATCGTGTTCGTGGGTCTGCCGCCGGGTGACTTTCCGGCGCCGATCTTCGACATCGTGCTCAAGGGCTTGACGATCCGCGGTTCCATCGTGGGCACCCGTCAGGACATGGTCGAGGCGCTCGATTTCTTTGCGCGCGGACTGATTCATCCCACGGTCCACACCACCCGGCTCGAGGACATCAACGACGTGTTCGACCGGATGGAGCGCGGTCAGATCGACGGCCGGGTGGTCATCGATTACCGCTGATATACCGCTTGTGGGCTTCCGCCTTCGTTAAAATTTGCCCGTTGCACGGTGCGATCTGCCATAGTCCGTAGTTAATTGCTTACGCAAATAACTTCGTCGAAGGGTGCCCCCTCCGTGTCCAGCTTCCGGAAAACCTCCTTGTCCGAGCCAAATCCGTCGAGCTCGACGGTTCGTGCTGCGCTACTGGCCGGTGTCGGCGGGGCGGCGCTCATGAGTGTGGGATTGGCACTTGCCAGTCCCGCGTCCGCAAGCGAAGAAAGTTTGCTGGACGTCTCGCTCGTTTCGGTTGATGCACCATCGGCGCCGGTCGCCGAACAACCGTGGTGGTGGCTGGAAAACGCCGAACGCGACTCGAACACCCGCGCGCTGAGCGCCGCGGCCACCCCGGTCCGGCCGATGATCGGGACCGGTGGGTGGCTGATCGGCCACGGACTGGACGCCGCTGCGGACTGCGCCGGCGCGGCCTGCAACGGCGGCAACGGCGGGCTGCTGTTCGGCAACGGCGGCAGCGGCGCCAACGGCGGGGCCGGCGGCCGTGCGTTCC
>NZ_BCRS01000177.1 GCF_001552715.1 Mycolicibacterium vaccae NBRC 14118 = CIP 105934
GGCGGGGGCCGTAGGGCTGTCCCGCGGTCTGCCGGCCCGGGTCGTCGGGCAGGTGCGCGCGGGTGTCCCACCGCCCGACGGTCAGGTCGATGCCGCCGCAGAACGCCATCGCGTCGTCGATCACCACGATCTTCTGGTGATGCACCGCGCCGGTGGGCCGAGCACCGTCGACCGCGAAATGCATTCGGCTGGAGGTGATCTGGTTCAGCAGTGCCACCGGGGCCACGCCGAACCAGAATCCGTCGAACGCGGGCAGCAGCCGCAGGTTGGACTTGAGCAGATACACCTGCAGGTCGCGGCGGCTCAGCAGCAGCCAGTGCAGGAACATCCCCAGGTGGTCGGGCCCGGACAGCGTCGGTCCTTGCGGCTCGAAAGCCGTCTGCGAGTCCAGATCCCAGCCGATCAGCATGATGCGGCGTTCGGCGCGCAGCATCGCGGCCTTGACCGCGACCAGGTAGTCGGCGCCGTCCACGACGGGCGTGAAGCGGTTCGCCCGCGCCGTCTGCGTGCACGTCGACCCCGGCACGAGAAGCCGGTCGTCGGCCGCCCGCTCCGGCAGGCTCTGCAGCTGGTCTGACATCGTCTCACCTTCGGCCAGGCGACGCGGTCGCCCCGGATCTGGAGAGCGTATGCGGTCGCGGACGGCCCCGTCAGGCCACGGTGCGCCGGAACTCGCTGGGGTTGACGCCACGGACCCGTTTGAACGCCGCGCTGAACGCGAACGGATCCGAGTAGCCGACGGTGCGGGCGACCTCGGCCAGGGTCGCCGACCTGCGCTCCCGCATCACATCCACGGCCAGCGTCATCCGCCAGGCGGTGAGGTAGGTCAGCGGTGGTTCGCCGACCAGCTCGGTGAACCGTTTGGCCAGCGTCGACCGCGACACCCCGGTGCGGTCGGCCAGCAGCGAGACCGTCCACGGCGCGGCGGGCTCGGCGTGCAGCAGCCGCAGCGCGTCGCCCACCACCGGGTCGCGCTGGGCGGTCCACCAGGCCGGCGGTTCGCCGTCGGGCCGGTCGAACCACTCGCGCAGCGTGCACACCAGCATCCAGTCCAGCAGCCGGTCGAGCACCACCTGCTGGCCGGGGATGTCGAGCGCGACCTCGGCGGCCAGGTGGTCGAGCACCGCGTCGCCGGTGCCCCCGCCGGGGACCCGCAGCACGGTCGGCAGCGCGTCCAGCAGGCGCCGGTTGATCTCGCCCTGCACCGGGTAGGCGCCGACGATCAGCGTGGTCGCCCCGGCCTCGTCGCGCGCGACGTCGTGCCAGCCCAGCCGGTGCCTGGTGCCGCCGAGTTCCGGGGTCGCACAGAACTCTCCGCACGCGATCGGCTCCGCCGCGGTGCCGGGTTCGTCGACGAACCTGAACGTCGCGGGCCCCTTCACCACCAGGGTGTCGCCGGCATGCAACGGCTCGGCGTCGCCGTGCTCGAGCACGACCCAGCCCGCGCCGTCGAGCACGGTGCACAGGGTCAGCGGGGGTCCGTCGACGAAATGCAGCGACCATGGCGCGGTGAGCGTGGACGCGCCGAACAGCGAACCCTGTGCGCGCACTCCGCGGCAGAGGTCGTCGAAGACGTCCATCCCGTCAGGTTAGACGATCGCACAGGGAAATCGGCGGATCACCCATGGATTCGTCCGGGCGGGGGCCGTTCACTGGAGGCATGGCACACGACACCACACTCGTCCTCGGCGCCACCGGCAAGACCGGAAGGCGCGTCACTGCCCGGCTACGACTGGCCGGGGTCCCGGTGCGCACCGCATCGCGATCGAGCCCCACCCCGTTCGACTGGACGGACCCGGACGGTTGGGACGCCGTGCTCGACGGCGTCGGCGCCGTCTACGTGGTCGCCCCGACGGTGCCCGGCCCGGTCCACGAGTTCATCGCCCGCGCGGAGTCGGCCGGGGTGCGGCGCGCGGTGCTGCTGTCCGGCCGCGGCGCCGACACCTGGGGCGACTCCCCGTTCGGACTGGACATGCGCTCGGCCGAAGACGCGGTGCGCGGCTCGGCGCTGGAGTGGACCATCCTGCGGCCCAACAACTTCGACCAGGACTTCGACGAAGACGTGTTCCACGCTCCGCTGCTCGGCGGGACCCTGGCTCTTCCCGCGGGCGAGGTGCCCGAGCCGTTCATCGACGTCGAGGACGTCGCCGACGTGGCCGCCGCGGTACTCACCCAGCCGGGCAGGCATGCCGGGCTGGTGTACGAGATGTCGGGGCCACGCGCCCTGACCTTCGCGGAGGCGGCCGACCTGATCTCCCGCGCGTCCGGGATGCCGGTGACCTACAAGCAGATCTCGCCCGCCGAGTACACCGCGCAGCTGGTCGACGACGGCTGGGCCCGCACCGACGCCGAGCACGTCGCGGAGATGTTCGTGATGATGGCGCGCGCATCACTGGCCGAACCGGTGGACGGTGTCGCGCAGGTGCTGGGGCGGCCGCCCCGGACGTTCGAGGACTACGTCGTGCGGGCCGCCGCGGCTGGAGCGTGGCACCGGTGACCGCGGTCGAGACCACCCTGACCCCCGAGGACCGGGACTTCCTGCGGCGGCCGCTGCACGGATTCCTGACCGTGGCCGCCGGCCCCCGGCCGCCCCAGCCCCGGCCGGTGTGGTTCGAACTCACCACCGAGGACACGATCGAGTTGTTCACCGCCGCAGGCGCCGCCAAGGTGCGGCACCTGCGCGCCGACCCGCGGGCCTCCCTCGTGGTCGCCGCCCCGGTCGGCGAACGCGAACGGTGGGTGTCGGTCACCGGCCCGGTCACGGTGGAATCCGACGGGGCCGCCGACCTGGCCAGGCGGCTGGCCGCCCGGTACTGGGACCTCGACGACCCGGCGCGGGCCGCCGACCTCGAGGCGATGCTGGCCGACGAATACCTGCGTGTCGTGCTGCGTCCGCAGCGGGTCAGCCGCGTCGCGGTGTGACGTATCCCGCGGGGCGCGACCGGTTGCGCGACGACGCATCGGGAACCCATCGCCCAAGGAGGTTTCCGATGTCCGAGACTCACGACCGATCACCCGCCCCGACGGGCGCCCCGACCCGGCAGGACCCGCCGGTGCTGCTCTACGACGGCGTCTGCGGATTCTGCAACGGCGCCGTCCAGGCCATTCTGCGGCTGGACCGGCACGGGTCGCTGCGGTTCGCCGCACTCGACAGCGACTTCGCCCGAGGCGTCATCGACCGTCACCCGTTCCTGGCCGACGTCGACTCGGTGGTGTTCGTCGACGACCCTGGAGGCCCCGACGAGCAGGTCGCGGTCAAGTCCGCCGCGGCGCTGCGCGTCACCGACTATCTGGGCGGGCCGTGGCGGGCGCTGCGCGCGGCCGCGGTCATCCCGGCCCCGGTCCGCGACCGGCTCTACGACGGCTTCGCCCGCATCCGGTACCGGATCTTCGGCACCCACGACACCTGCCCGATCCCGGCGCCGGAGGTGCGCGCCCGCTTCCTGGGCTGACGCACCCCGGCAGCGGCGATCAATTCCAGATGTGCACGCGCCGTTCGGGTTCCAGGTACAGCTCGTCGTCGGGTCCGACCGCGAACGCATCGTAGAACGCGTCCATGTTGCGGATGACGCCGTTGCAGCGGAACTCCGGCGGCGAGTGCGGGTCCACGGCCAGTCGCCGGATCGCCTCGGCTTCACGGGATTTGGTGCGCCACACCTGGGCCCAGCCGAAGAACACGCGCTGCTCGCCGGTCAGTCCGTCGATCACCGGCGCCTCCTGCCCCTTCAGTGACAGCCGGTAGGCCAGCAGTGCTATTGAGAGGCCGCCGAGGTCGCCGATGTTCTCGCCGACGGTGAACGCGCCGTTCACATGATGCGACGGCTCCAGGCCGCGCGGCACGAACTCCTCGTACTGCTCGATCAAAGCCTTGGTGCGCTTGCCGAATTCGGCACGGTCCGCGTCGGTCCACCAGTCCACCAGGTTCCCGTCGCCGTCGTACTTGGCGCCCTGGTCGTCGAAGCCGTGCCCGATCTCGTGGCCGATGACCGCGCCGATGCCCCCGTAGTTGGCGGCGTCGTCGGCGTCGGCGTCGAAGAACGGCGGCTGCAGGATCGCGGCCGGGAACACGATCTCGTTCATGCCCGGGTTGTAGTACGCGTTGACCGTCTGCGGTGTCATGAACCATTCGTCGCGGTCCACCGGCCCGCCCAGCTTGGCCAGGTCCCGGTCGTACTCCAGCGCGTAGCCACGCCGGTAGTTGCCGTACAGGTCGTCGCGGGCGATCTCCAGCGCGGAGTAGTCGCGCCACTTGTTGGGGTAGCCGATCTTCGGGGTGAACTTGTCGAGCTTGACCAGCGCCTTCTCCCGGGTCTCGGGAGTCATCCAGTCCAGCGAGTTGATGCTCACCCGGTAGGCCTCGCGCAGATTGGCCACCAGCTCGTCCATCCGGGCTTTGGCCTGCGGCGGGAAGTACCGGTCCACGTACAGCCGGCCCAGCGCCTCACCCATCAGGCTCTCGACCACCGAGACACCCCGCTTCCAGCGATCCCTGATCTCCTCGGTTCCCGACAGTCGCTTGCCGTAGAACGAGAAGTCCTCGGCGATCAGCTCGTCGGTCAGCAGGAACGCCCTGGCGTGGATCACCCGCCAGCGCAGCCAGTTCTTCCAGACCTCCAGATCCTCGCCCGCCCACAGCGCGGCGAACGCGGTCAGGAAGTCGGGCTGGCGGACCACGACCTCGGCGGCCTGCTCGTCGCTGGCTCCGAGCCCGGACAGCCAGCCGGCCCAGTCGAAGCCGGGGGCCTGCTCGACGACCTCGGCGAAGGTGCGCAGGTTGTAGGTCAGGTCGGCGTCGCGGCGCTTCACCACATCCCAGTGCGCCGCGGCGATCTTCGTCTCCAGCGCGACGACCGCGGCGGCGGTGTCGGCATGCGCGGCGGAGTCCCCGCCGTAGACCAGGCCGAACATCGCGGCGATGTGTCCGGGATAGGCGGCCAGGATCTCGGCGTGCTGCTCCTCGCGGAAATAGGACTCGTCGGGCAGCCCGATCCCGGACTGGGTCAGGTGCAGCAGGTAGCGGCTGGAGTTCTTCGAGTCGGTGTCGACGTAGAGCCCGGTGCCGCCACCGACGCCGGTGCGCTGCAGCGACCCCATCACCCGGGCCAGCGCCTCGGGGGTGTCGGCCGCGTCGACGGCGGCCAGCTCGTCGAGCAGGGGTTGGAGGCCGCGCGCCCGGACGGTGTCCTCGTCCATGAAGCTGGCGAACAGGTCCCCGATGCGGGACGCGTCAGTTGAACCTGAGCTGCGGGACGCGTCGGCATCTGATGTCGCCGCCGAAGCGGCTTCGGCGATCAGGTCGCGGATCTGCTCCTCGGCGCGGTCGTACAGGGTCCGGAACGCACCGTCGGTGGCCCGGTCCGGCGGAATCCGGTACTCGGCCAGCCAGCGGCCGTTCACGTGGCCGAACAAGTCGTCCTGCGGCCGGGCGTCGGTGTCGACGTAGCGCAGATCGAGTCCGGAGTTGAGAGTCGACTTGGGCGATGTGGCTTCTACCGTCACTCCACCAGCCTGCCAGAAGTCCGGCTGACACCCGTCCAGGTAGCCTCACGCGCATGCCCGATGACGAGCAGCTTTCCCCGTCACCGCCGCGCGGTGACGGGGTCTTCAGCACCTACGGTGTGGTGTCGGCCGTGCTGGCGGTGGTCGCGGTCGCCGCCGCGGTGCTGGCGGCGGTGATCTGGACCGGGCACCGCGACGAGACGCACGAGCTGCGGTACCGGACCGAGGTGCTGCAGACCGCCGCCGACTGGACGGGCGTGCTGATCAACATGAACGCCGAGACCGTCGAGGCCGACCTGGCCACGCTGCACGAGGGCACCGTCGGCCAGCTCAACGCCGAGTTCGAGACCGTCGTCGAGCCCTACCGCGAGCTGGTGCGGACGTTGCGGTCGCGCACCACCGGGCAGATCGACTCGGTAGCGATCGAGACCATCCACCACGCCCAGCCCGGCGATCCGGCGCAGGAGCAGGAGCAGGGGCTGGAAGGGTTTTCGGCGCGCACCGACACTGTGATGGTGGTCGCGACGTCGCTGTCGGAGAACGCGGGCACCGAGAAGCCCCAGACCGTGCGATGGACGTTGCGGTTGGACGTGGCCGACGTCGACGGCAGGCTGGCGATCTCCCGACTGGAGCCGATCCGATGAGGAACCGGCTGCGGGTACTGGCCTTCGACCTGCTCGCGCCCGCGGCGGCAGTGGCCGCGCTGGTGTACATCGGGCTCGCACTGGGATGGCCGCTGTGGTGGGTGTCGGTGTGCTCGGTGCTGTGTGTGCTGGTGGTCGAAGGTGTCGTCGTCAACTTCGTGCTGGCCCGCCGGGACAAGGTCACCGTCGGCACCGACGACGACGGCCCCGGGCTGCGGCTGGCCGTGGTCGCCACGGCGACGGTCGCGCTGCTGGCCGCGGTGCTGGTCGGCTACGCCCAGTGGACCCGGCCCGATCAGGCGCTGCGCGCCGACACCGCCGCGGTGGCCGGTATCGCCAGCAGTGTCGCCGAGGCGTCGGCGACGTTCACCCCGCAGAGCCCGACCGCGGCGATCGACCGTGCCACGGCCCTGATGTCGCAGGCCAGCGCCGAGCGCTTCCAGAACGAATTTGCCGCGGTGGCAAAGGATCTGGGATCCAGAAACGTCTCTGCGCAGGCCAGCACGGTCTCGGCCGGGGTCGAGGCGATCGGGCCGGACGCGGCCAGCGTGGCCGTGATCCTGCGCGGCACGCAGAGCACCCCCGGCCAACGGCCCGCCACTGCGATCCTCGCGTTGCGGGTCGCGCTGTCGAAGACCGACGGCCGCTGGGTGGTCGAGGACGTCGCGCCGATCCACTCCCGCTGAATTCTCGGCTCCGCCGAGGTCGCTAACCGGTGACCGCGTCATCGCTCGTCTCGTTGATGACGACCTTCGACGCGGCGCGCAGCGCCGGCCAGTCACCGTGCCACCCCAGCACGTGCACCGCCAGGTCGGCGGTGCGCTGCGGCTGATCGGGGGCACCCAGTCCGTCGGCCCGCAGGTTGGGTAGCGACTCGACGAGCCGGAACACCGCGTCCTCGTCACCGCTGACGTCGAACCTGTCGTCCGGCGGCGCGCCCTGGGCGGTGACCACCCGGTGTGACAGTTCGCGGTAGGCCGCGCGCAACTCCGTACGTTGCCGGTGGAACTCCTCGAACTGCTGGTCGCGCACCTCCGGCAGCAGGTACAGGATGCCGAGATTCCACGGGTTGTCCCAGAGCAGCCGGCTGTCGATGAGGACCAGCGCGTGCAGCAGCACCGCAGGCGGCTCCGGCCGGTCCCGCAACCGGCGTGCCGCCACCAGCGACGACGCGACGGTGCCGCTGAGCAACGACGCGAGAATGTCGCTCTTGGTGCGGAAATGGTGGTACAGCGAAGCCTGCCGGATCCCCACCGCCTCGGCGATCTGGCGGGTCGAGGTGGCCGCGACACCGAGCGTGGTGAACAGCTCGGCGGCCGCGTCCAGCACCTCCTCCCGGGCGGTGGCACCTGGACGTTTCCGGTCTTCCAGGCGGGGCCGTCCGGTGGGGGTGCGCACGTGCCGATCCTGCCAGGTGTCCGCGGCCGGCACGTGCGCCCGCACGGTTACGGCTGTCCGCTCAGCGCCGCGCTCCGGTCGGCCGGCGTCACCTGCGGCGCCGGCTCCCCGGCCGCAGGCGTGCCGGTCCGCAGCGCGACCACCACATACGCCAGCAGCGATGCCGCACCGGCCAGCAGCGTGCTCCACCCGTCCCACGTGGTCGACACCGACTCGTTCGGCACGTACAGCAGGGTGTTGTCGACGCCGTAGATCGTCGGGGTGAGCACGAAGAACGTCAGCCGCACCCCGATCCCGACGACCACCGCCGCCACGGCCGCGGCCGCGCCGCCGCGGCGCCAGTACAGCCCGAGCACGAACGGCACCACCAGGCTGGCAAGCAACAGGTCGAAGGCCAGCGTGAGCAGGATCCCGGTCTGCGGAACGCGCAACGCCACCACGGCGGCCAGCGCCGCGATCGGCAGCGTCGTCCAGCGGGTTGCGGTCAGGATCCGGTGGGTCATCACCGCGGCGCCCTCGTCGACGCGGAACACGTTGCGCACCAACACCGATGCGGTGGACAGCAGGATGCCGCTGACCGTGGTCAGGGTGGCGGCGAGCAGCCCCGAGATCACGATGATGGCCAGCCATGCCGGCGCGTAGTCGGCAAGCAGCGTGAACAGGATGGGCCCGTCGGCGCTGGCGTCACCGACGATGCTGACCGCGGCCAGCGCGACGAACGACAGCGGCAGGCACAGCAGCAGGATGCCCGCCGACGCGGCGAAGCAGGCACGCTGCGCGGCGCCCGGGCTGTTGGCCGAGAACACCCGCTGCATCAGGTCGATGGCGACCAGGTTGCCCAGGCCCAGCGCGATGATCGTCGCCCAGTTGATCACCGCGCCCGACTCTGCGGACGTCAGCTGCGACAGGTTGTCGGCGCCGAAGCCCTCGGGCGCGGAGAAGCCGTGGGTGGTGGCCACCCAGATCACCAGCGCGGCAACGGCGACGACGTTGACGACCACCTGCGCCACCCCGGTGTACACGCTGGCGAACATGCCCCCGGTGATGGTGTAGAGCAGCGCCAACGGAATGGTCAGCAGAATGCCTGTGGCATAGGAGATACCGAGGAAGCGTTCCAGCAGGAAGCCGATCGCGACCAGGTTGCCGGCCAGCAGGATCACGAAGCTGCCGACGGTCAGCCAGGATGCGACCACCTCGATCGCCGGGCCGAAGCGGGACCGGAAGTACTCGGGCAGCGTCACCACGTTGGTGGTGCGCAGGCGTTTGGCGAAGAACAGACCCATCAGGAACAGGCACAGCGCGAGCCCGATCGGCAGCGCGGCGCCGGCCCAGAAGCCGAACGCCGCCGACAGGTCGGCGTTGCCGATGGTCGCGTTGGAGTCCACGGGCTGGGCGATGAGCACGGCGGTGACCAGCACCGCCGGCAGCGCCCGGCCGGCGACGAGATAGTTGGTGGTGTCACCGCGCACCCGGCGCGCGGAGACCACACCGCTGACGGTGAGGATGACGAGGAATATGGCGACGCCGGTGATGATCATGGCGGAACTCCAGAGGACGAAGGGTCGGGAGAGTGCCGGCGACGTTGCCGGAAGGAAACGGGATCAGTTGACGCCGACGGCCTTTCGGCCGAAGGTGGACAGCGGGTGGGCGCCCTCGGGCAGTGTCACCTCCCCCTGGGCCACGCGTTGTTGCAGATACCGGAAGCTCTGCGCGGTCTGGGCGAACAGGTGCTCGCCCGCGACGACCGCCGGCCGCGGCGGGTTGCCGTTGCCGGCGAAGGTGGGGAGCGGGGCCACCTCGGTGTCGTAGTCCACGTTGACGAACAGCGGGAACGAGTACCGCTCGGTGCTGACCTTGCGCACCCGGTGGGTGGTCGCGACGAACGCGCCGTTGGTCCAGATCTCCAGCAGGTCACCGATGTTCAGCACGAAGGCGTCGTCGATGAGCGGCACGTCGATCCAGTCGCCCGCGGTGTTGAGCACCTCCAGCCCGGGCGCGGTCGGCCGCAGCAACGTGAAGCACTCGTAGTCGGTGTGCGCGCCGATGCCCGGGCGGTCGGCGGCGTCGGGGTCGAAGGGATAGTGGATCAGGCGCAGCTGCGACGGCGGCGCGGTGACGTGCCGGTCGAACCGGTCGGCCGGTTCGCCCAGGGCCACCGCGAAGGCGCGCAGGAGTGTGCGGGACAGCGCGAAAACCGCGTCGTACCAGGCTGTCACGGCGTCACGGAAACCCGGCAGCTCGGGCCACTGGTTGGGGCCGAGCAGCGGATTTCCGGCCAGGTAGCGGGGATCGTCGGCAGGCAGGTCGAGGGAGACGTCGAATGCCTCCTTGGCGTCGACGGTGCCGGCCGAGAACACCTCCTCACCCGGCGGCACGTAGCCGCGGTGGTTGCTCGAGTGCCCGATGTAGACGCGGTGCTTGTCCTCCTCCGGTAACGCGAAGAACGCGCGGGTGCGCTCCAGCAGCGCCGCGAACAGTTCCGGATCCACGCCGTGGCCGACGATCTGGGCGAAGCCGACGTTGCGGGCGGCGGCGCCCAGCGCGTGCACCGCGGCGTCGTAGCCGGGCCCGGACCCGTCCCGCAGGGCGGAGATGTCGAGCACCGGGACTTCGGTGAAATGCGTTGTCATGGTCGTCCTATCGGGTCAACAGAGGACGGGCGGGGGCGGTGGCGGTCCAGCGGTGCCGGACTGTGGCGCCGTCGGGGGCGCGCTCGGCGACGGTGACGGCCCCGTCGGTCAGGTCGGGTGCCAGATCGTCGCCGACCCGGAACGGCAGCACCGAATCGGTGATGCGCCAGGTGCCGTCGATGACCGTGCCCAGCGAGATCTCCAAGTCCAGCAGTGCACGCGCCTGATCTATCTCGCTCTGGGTCAATGCTTCTCGCAGCGTGAGAGCGGGATCCCAGACGACATCGGGTCGGCGGCCGCACACGTAGCCGAAGCGGTCGCCGGTCCGCAGCAGCATCCCGGCCCGCCCGGTCTCGTCACGCAGTCGCAGTTCCAGATGCGGGCCGTCGACCGGATGCGGTGCGGCGACCCAGTCCTCGTGGTAGTCGCGGCCGACACCGGTCTCGACCACGATGTCGCCCACCCGGTGCAGCCGGCCGCGGTCGGGTAGCCCGTCGGCGGGGTGCAGGTCCACCTCGCGCTGCCAGGTGAACTCGTCGCCGTTGTCGAGCAGCGCCCCGGCGAAGCCCTCCCGGGCGCACAACGCGAGCAGCTCGTCCCGGGTGAGTCCGTTCAGTGAGGTCGCGGTGACGTCTGGTCCACCGGCCGGGACGCGCAGGTCGACGTAGAGGTCGCCGGCCTGCAGCCACTCGACGCGGGTGTGGCTGTCGACGGGCCTGCCCGGCACCGCCAGCGCGCGGCGCCGCCACACCCGGTGGGTGACGTCGGCGCGGGTGACGGGTTCGCCTGCGGTGGTGCGGCGCAGGTATCCGGGCCAGTCGCCGTGGTGGGAGATGTCGGTGCCGGCCAGCCACCCCTGCAGCGTGCAGCCGAACCCGACGACCTCGGTGTCGTCGGCCAGCCTGACCCGGCCCAGCGACATCGGCGCCGGCAGCGCGGTCAGGAAGTCGCCGAGCATCGCGGTGCCGATCCACCACAGTTCCCCGCGGATGCTCATCCCGGTCTCCGCGCCGACGCAGACCAGCCCCGGTTTGGGCGGATCGGTCCGCAGGTGGGCCATCCGGTACAGCGGCGCGGTCGCGGCCGGACCGCCCCAGCGGGCGCCACGCTGCTCGAGCTGCCAGACCAACGGCTGCCCGCGCAGGTGGGCGCCGACCACCAGCAGCGCGGTGGCGTCCAGCCCGGCGCGGGCCGGCCACGGTGGTGTGGTCCCGGGCGCGCATCCCGCCACGAGGCGCGCCAGGTCGAGCGCGACCGCGTCTGCTCCGGCGCGGGCCACCACACTGACCCCGAATTGTGCGCCGTCCGAGGTTGTTCCGGCCGGGACGGCGACCGCGCACAGGTCCATCAGGTTGCAGAAGTTGGTGTAGGTGCCCAGCCGGGAGTTCACCCCGACCGGGTCGGCGGCGACCTCGTCGATGGTCGGATGCTCGGTGGTGGTGGGGATCAGCAGCGCATCGCAGTCGCCCAGTTCGGCCATCGCCGCGGCGGTGAGTTCGGCCAGCCGCACCCGGTCGGCCAGCAGGCGGGTGGCAGGCACCGCGCCCGCGGCGGCGATGATGGCGCCGACGGTCGGGTCCACCTCGCCGCGGTGCGCGTCGACGAAATCGCCGACGGCCTCGTGCCGTTCGGCGACCAGCCCGCCGTCGTAGAGCAGCCGGGCCGCCTCCAGGAACGGGCCCATGTCGATCTCGACGAGTTCGATCCCGTTGCCCGCCAACCGGTCACACGCGTCCGCAAAGGCCTCCCGCCACGCCGGCGACAGCCCCGGCAGCGCGCTCGGCACGGCCACCTTCGGGTGCGGGGGCGCGGCCAGCGGAGCGTCCGGTGGGAACGGCC
>NZ_BCRS01000178.1 GCF_001552715.1 Mycolicibacterium vaccae NBRC 14118 = CIP 105934
CGGCAACGACTTCCGGCGGTGCCGGCGGAAGCGGCGGTGGAGCGGCCTCGGTCGTCTCCGGGCGAGGTGGTGACGGCGGGAACGGCGGCACCGGAACACGGCCGGGACGCGGCGGCCACGGCGGTGGCAGCGTCACCGTCACCGACGACAGCACCGGCGGCGTCGGTGGAGACGGCGCCACCAGCACCGACGGATCCACCGGTGCGCGGGGCGGCAACGGCGGATCGGCCGGCAGCCTCGATGGCGACAGTGAAGGTGGGGACGGCGGCGACGGCGCTGACGGCACCACCGAGGGCGGCCGGGGCGGCAAGGGCGGATCGGGCACCAGCTTCGGCGGCTCCGGCACAGGCGGGGACGGCGGCGACGGCGGTGCGCCCAACGGTCGAGGCGGCTCCGGCGGACTGGGCAGCGACACTCGGGGCGGCGCCGGCAGCTCGGGCTCGTCGGACTCCGATTCGGGCTCCGGCTCGTCGGGCTCGGGCTCGTCCGATTCGGACTGACCGAGGGTTATCGAAAGTGGGCGGGCGTGCTCAACGAGCTCGCGGGTGCGCGCCCGCCCACACCTCGCGCAGTGCGTTCACCGTGACCATGGTGTAGATCTGCGTCGTGGTGACCGACGCGTGCCCCAGCAGTTCCTGAACGACACGGACGTCGGCGCCGCCGTCGAGCAGATGGGTGGCGAACGAGTGCCGCAGCACGTGCGGGGACACCGTCGCGGTGACGCCCGCCCGTTCGGCCGCGTCCTGCAGCACCTGCCAGGCGCTCTGCCGCGACAGCCGGCCACCGCGGGCATTGAGGAAGATCGCCGGCGTGCCACGGCCCCGCCGCGCCAGCTCGGGGCGGCCGCGCACCAGATAGGCGTCCAGCGCGCTGACCGCCGGCCGACCGATCGGGATCAGCCGCTGTTTACCGCCCTTGCCGCGCAGCAGCACCGAACGCGCCTCGGTGTCGACGTCATCGACGTCCAGACCGACCGCCTCGGAGATCCGGGCGCCGGTCGAGTACAGCAGTTCCAGCAGGGCCCGGTTGCGCAACGTCAGCGGACCGTCGGTCTCGCTGTCCCCGCCCGCGGCCTCCAGCAGCGCGAGCACCTCGTCGATGCTCAGGCTCTTGGGCAGCCGGCGCCCGGGGGTGGGCGGTTTGACCTCACGGGCGACATCGACGGTGGTGATGCCCTCGGCGGCGGCGAAGCGGTGCAGACCGCGCACGGCGATCACGGCCCTGGCCGCCGACACCGCCGACAGCGGCGCGACCCCGTTGTCCGGATCGCCGCGGCGCAACGACACCAGGAACTCGCTGACGTCGGCCTCGGCCACCCCGGCCAGGTCGGTGATCCCGCGGGCGGTCAGGTGTTCGGCGTAGCGCCGCAGGTCCCTGCGGTAGGAGCTCAGCGTGTTGGCCGCGACTCCCCGTTCGATCGCGAGGTGGTCCAGATAACCCTGGAACTGTTCGTCCAGGGCCGCCGGTTCCACTCCCGTCGTCACAGATGTCCCATCCGGCGGGCGAACGTCCTGGGCCGGTCCACCCACGGGGCGTCGACCGGACGCAGCGCCGAGACGTCCGGCATCGAGTGCGCGGCCAGGATGCCGGCCACCGCGATCGAATTGACGATGTCTCCGGAGAACACCCGGGCGACGGCGTCGGCGAGGTCGACGCGCTCCAGGGTCAGGTCGGCCTCCTCGTCGTGGGCCTCGGGCCGGTCCACGTCGCTGAGCCCGGTGGCCAGGAACACCCGCACACTCTCGTCGCAGAAACCCGGGGCCGAGTCGAGATCGACCAGGGTCGCCCAGTGGCGCGCCGCCAGTCCGGCCTCCTCGACCAGCTCGCGCGCTGCGGTCTCGTGCGGCGGCTCGCCGCCGTAGTCGAGCAGCCCTGCGGGCAGCTCCCACAACCGGCGGCCGAACGCGTGCCGGTACTGCTGGATCAGCGTGATGCGACCGTCGTCGTCGAGTGCGACGATCGCGACCGCGCCGAAGTGTTCGACGACCTCGCGCCGCGCGGTGCCGCCGCCGGGCATGCGCACCTCGTCGGCGCGCATAGCCAGGATCTTCCCGACGTGGATGGTCTCCGAGGAGACGGTGGTGAACTCGTGACGCCCGCGATCACCGTCAGCCACGAGCCGGGGCGTCCTCGAGTGTGTGCTCGGCACCGTTGGCGCTCAGTTCGGGCTCGGGGATCTCGGGCATCTCCACCGGCAGCCGTTCGGCGTTCTTGTAGTCCAGCGATGCGCCGACGAACGCGACGAACAGCGGGTGCGGACGGGTGGGACGGCTCTTGAGCTCGGGGTGGGCCTGAGTGCCCACCAGGAACGGGTGCACCTCCGGCGGGTACTCGACGAACTCCACGAGATGGCCGTCCGGTGAGGTGCCTGAGAACCGCAGGCCACTCTCGGAGATCCGGTCCCGGTAGGAGTTGTTCACCTCGTAGCGGTGCCGGTGCCGCTCGGACACCTCCGTGGAATCGTAGGCTTGCGCGACAATCGAATTCGGCTCGAGGACCGCCGGATAGGCGCCCAGCCGCATCGTGCCACCGAGGTCGGCTTCGCCGGCGACCACGTCGCGCTGGTCGGCCATCGTGGAGATGACCGGGTCCGGGGTGGCCGGGTCGAACTCGGCGGAGTTCGCCTCCGTCAGCCCCACCGACCGTGCCGCCTCGATGACGATGCACTGCAGGCCCAGACACAGACCGAGCACCGGCAGCCCGCGCTTGCGCGCATACCGGATGGCCCCGATCTTGCCCTCGATGCCGCGGATGCCGAACCCGCCGGGGATCAGCACGCCGTCGATGTCGGCCAGTGCCGCCGCGGCCGAGGCGTCGGTCTCGCAGTCGTCGGAGGCGATCCAACGCATCTCGACCTTGGCGTGGTGCGCGAACCCGCCTGCCCGGATCGCCTCGGCGACCGACAGGTAGGCATCGGACAGGTCGATGTACTTGCCCACCAACGCGATTCGCACGGTCTCGCGCGGCTCGTGCACCCGGCGCAGCAGATCGTTCCACTGGGTCCAATCGACGTCGCGGAACGGCAGGTTCAACCGCCGGACCACATAGGCGTCGAGTTCCTCGCGGTGCAGCACCTTCGGGATGTCGTAGATCGACGGCGCGTCCGGGGTGGAGATGCAGCCGTCGATGTC
Organism: Mycolicibacterium vaccae NBRC 14118 = CIP 105934; assembly: GCF_001552715.1. Classification (GTDB taxonomy): domain Bacteria; phylum Actinomycetota; class Actinomycetes; order Mycobacteriales; family Mycobacteriaceae; genus Mycobacterium; species Mycobacterium vaccae. The sequence goes on from NZ_BCRS01000178.1 coordinate 3,132, forward strand.
GACGTCGCACATCAGCGCGATCTTGTTCTTCAGCGCCTCGGGCACGTCCCGGTCACACCGCAGGATCAGCGCGTCCGGCGTGATGCCGATGCTGCGCAGCGCGGCGACCGAGTGCTGCGTCGGCTTGGTCTTGAGCTCACCGGAGGGCGCCATGTACGGCACCAGCGAGCAGTGCAGGAAGAAGCAGTTCTCCCGGCCCACCTCGTGGCGGACCTGGCGGGCGGCCTCCAGGAACGGCAGCGATTCGATGTCGCCGACGGTGCCGCCGATCTCGGTGATGATCACGTCGGGCCGGTTGCCCTGATCGTCGGCGTCGTCCATCGCCAGGATGCGGCGCTTGATCTCGTCGGTGATGTGCGGGATCACCTGGACGGTGTCGCCGAGGTACTCGCCGCGTCGCTCCTTGGCGATGACCTGCGAATAGACCTGTCCGGTGGTGACATTGGCCGACCCGGACAGGTTCCGGTCCAGGAAGCGCTCGTAGTGGCCGACGTCGAGGTCGGTCTCGGCTCCGTCCTCGGTGACGAACACCTCGCCGTGCTGGAACGGGTTCATCGTTCCCGGGTCGACGTTCAGATAGGGATCGAGTTTCTGCATCGTCACCTGCAGGCCCCGAGCCGTCAACAGCTGGCCCAGGCTGGACGCCGTGAGACCTTTGCCGAGTGACGACACCACACCACCAGTGACGAAGAGGTGCTTGGTGGCCGTTTGCGGGTGCTTGCGTAACGCTGGCAAGAACAACCTCCGTGATGACCGGGCAGGGCTTGTTTTCGCTGGGTTCACACCCGATTTGGGGCCTGCCGACCCACGGAACCCCACCCTAACACCGACCGGCACCCGGTGGGGTTGACGCGCCGGGCTACTGCGGGACGGTGACCGAGGTCGCTCCCGGGCCGATGCCGAACTGGTCCGGCCGGGCGCCGTTGATCAGCGCGCCGAGTGCGAGCACCGAGGTGATCCGGCCGGATTCGCTGCCGATGTCGTCCACGGTGCTGACCGCGTTCTTCAGCGCGGCATCCGACCTGGTCACCGCTACCGCGGAGGCTCCGGTGGCCGATCCGTCGCGCCCGGCCAGAACGGTGCCGAAACCGTGCGGAGCGAGCCCGGACGCGAACCGGGCGACGGTCGAGCCCCGGTTACCGGCATCCTCGCCCAGCGCGCCGCCGGTGATCACGAGTGCGGTGTCGGCCCCGCCGATGCGTGCCGTGTCGTACGTCACGAAGCCCGTGTCGCGCAGCGCCTCCAGCACGGTGCCCCGTTGGGCGTCGTCGACGGGCGGGGTCCTGGGATCTCTGTCGTTGAGCAGTGCGATACCCAGAAGGTCGCCGGCCTGCGAGCCCTGGTCGACCGTCGTGGTGCTCAGCTGGGCGCCCGCGGGCAGGATCGGCGAGTTGACCACCGAGAGCAGTTTCTCGGCCGCGTTCGCCTCGACGAACTGCTGCGTCAGACCGACCGTGCCGCTGACCGTGCCGCCGGCCTGACCGATCAGCCGGATCAGTCCGTCGACGTCGTCGTCGGCGGCGTCGGGGGTCCGGAAGATCACCACCGACTTGCCGCCCAGACCGTCGCGCAGAATGCGCGGTGCCACCTGGGCGTCGAAATCACCCGCGGCACGCAACTTCTCGTTCAGCGCGTTGCGGTCACCGGTCAGCGTGTCGATCTGCTGCTGCATCTCCTGCTTGTCGGCGCGCAGGCCGGTCAGCACGGTGTTGGACAGCAGTCCCGAGCCCAGGGCCACACCGATCGCCAGCGCCAGGAACACGGCGGCCAGCGAGATGGCGTGGGAACGCAGCGAGATCATCGCGCCGCCCCTACGAGACCAGACCCTGGACCCAGAGCAGGAACTGGTTCCAGTACTGGGACACCCACTCGATCACCGCGGCGTCGGCCCGCGACACCCACAGCGCGGCGATCACCGCGATCAGCATGGCCAGCACCAGCAGCGCGACCGCCCCGCCGGAGACGCGGCTGCGGTAGAGCGTGGCGACGGCCTTGGCGTCGACGAGTTTCTCCCCGACCTTCATCCGGGTCAGGAACGTCGACGGGTTGCTCTGCTGGCGGGTGCGGTCGAAGAACTCCTCGATGCTGGCCGTGTGACCGACGGTGACGATCAGCGACGCGCCGTGGTGGTCGCACAGCAGCAGCGCCAGGTCCGCCGCGGATCCCGCCGCCGGGAACGTCATCGCGCCCACGCCGAGGTCCTGGATGCGCTCCAGCCCGGCGGCGTGGCCGTCGGCGTCGGCGGGCAGCACCACCTGGGCGCCGCTGCGCAGCACCTCGGTGCTGATCTTGTCGGGGTCGCCGACGATCAGCGCGGGCCGGTAGCCGGCCTTGCGCAGGATGTCGGCACCGGTGCCGACGCCAACCAGGACCGGTTGATATTCCTTGATGAACGGCTTGAGCGCCTTCAGATCCGCCGCGGCGTTGTCTTCCTCGGCCACGATCACCACGTGCCTGCGGTTCATGTCGACGTCGATATCGGGGATGCCGATCCCGTCGATCAGCAGCGGACTCTCGCTGCGGATGAACTCGATGGTGTTGCCCGCGAACGCTTCCAGGTGCGCGACCAGACCGCCCTTGGCCTCCTGCATCAGCTCGTGGATGTCGGCGTCGGTGCGCACGATGCCCAGGGCCAGTCGGCGGTCACCGGAGTAGACGCCGCCCTCGTTGAGGCGGATCCGGGCGCCGTCCTTGACCTTTTTGAACACCTCGGGCCCGGTGCTGTCGACCAGCGCGATGCCGTTGGCGACCAGCACCTCGGGTCCGAGGTTGGGGTAACGGCCCGAGATCGACGCGGACGCGTTGACCACCGCGACGACGCCGGCCTCGACCAGGGCGTCGGCAGTGACGCGGTCCAGATCGAGGGCGTCGAGAACGACGATGTCGCCGGGGGTGACCCGTCTCAGGAGTCGATCGATGTCGCGGTCCACGCGGGCGGTGCCGGTGATACCTGGCCGTGAGCTGGCATTACGGGACAGCAGCGCTGACATCTTCATGGGCCGATTCTGGCCAGCAACCTCACGAATCCGTCGGAGGCGCGCCGTAACACCAGCCTCAGAAGTTACCTACTTTCACATCTGTCACACCGCTATGCCGAGGCGTCCCGGTCCTTTCGGGCGGCGTCGAGAAGGTCGCGGGCGTGTGCGCGGCCGCTGTCGGACTCACCCAGCCCGGCCAGCATCCTGGCCAGCTCGGCCACCCGGTCCTCCTCCTGCAGGCGGCGGACGCCGCTGGATTTCGCCTTGCCCTTGCCGTCGGCGCGCCCTGCGGCCCCCTCGACGACCAGATGCACGTCGGCATATGCGGCGACCTGCGGCAGGTGGGTGACCACGATGACCTGATGGGTGCGCGCCAACCGGGCCAGACGGCGCCCGATCTGCACCGCGGCCCGGCCGCCGACACCGGCGTCGACCTCGTCGAACACCATGGTCGTGCCCTCGGTCGATGCCGACAGCACCACCTCGAGGGCCAGCATCACGCGGGAGAGCTCACCGCCGGACGCACTCTTGTTCAGCGGCAGCAGATCCGAGCCGCCGTGCGCGGCGAACCCGAACTCGACGGCGTCGGCCCCGTCGCGGCCGGCGTGCACGGTGGCCCCCGAGGGCAACGAAAGCGGCGCGGTGTCGTCGGCGCGCGCAGGCAGCGGGCTGACCGAGATCACGAACTGCGCACCTGCCATCGCCAGACCGGACAGTTCGGCGGTCACCGCCTTGGACAACCCCTTGGCGGCCTTGACCCGCACCTTGGTCAGGTCCTGCGCCGAGGCGGCCACCTTGGCCTGCAACTCCCCCACCCGTCGATCCAGCCCGGCCAGAGCCTCCTCGGACACGTCGAGCTGGGCGAGCCGGTCACGGGCCTGCGCGGCCCACTCGAGCACACCGTCGACGTCGGCGGCGTATTTGCGCGTCAGCGTCCGCAGTTCACCCTGACGCGCCAGCTTGGCTTCCAGAGTGCTTGTGTCGGTGGGCAGTTCGCTCAGGAAATGACTCAGTTCCCCGGACACGTCGACCAGCACGGCGAGCGCGCCGCCGAGCTGTTCGGCCAGCGCCTTGAGCGGGACGTCGTCGGTGCCCTCCAGCGCCGTCCGTGCCTGACCGACCGCGTGGGAGGCGGAGAACCCGTCGTCACCGTCACCCGAGAGCGCCGCCCGGGCGGTCTCGACCGCATCGCGCAGCGCGTCGAGTTCGGACAGCCGGCGGATGTCGGCGACCAGCGCCTCGTCCTCCCCCGGCTGTGGGGCGACCACGTCGATCTCGTTCAGCGCGAACTGCAGCCGGTCGGCTTCCTGTGCCATCTCCCGGGCCCGGCGCCGACGGTCGTCGAGATCGCGTTTGGCCTCCAGCCAGGCCTCGCGTGCGGTGCGGTAGCGCTCGAGCTGAACGGTCACGTCGGCGTACCGGTCCAGCGCTCCGCGCTGCTCGTCCGGCCGCATCAGGCGCAGCTGGTCGTTCTGGCCGTGCAGGGTGAGCAGTTCGTTGGTGAAACCGCTCAGCGACTTCGCCGGCACGCTGCGGCCGCCGAGGTAGGCCCGCGACGGCCCGTCCCGGCTCACTGAGCGGGCCGCGATGATGCTGCCGTCGTCGTCGCGTTCGGCGCCTGAGGAGTCCAGGATCTCGTCGACCTGCGCGGCCACCGCCGCCCCGAGCTCGGCGGTGGTGAACCGGCCCTCGACGACGGCGCGCTCCGCGCCGGAACGCACCTTGGTCGCGTCGGCGCGCGCACCCCCGAGAAGGTGCAGACCGGTGACGACCATCGTCTTACCCGCGCCGGTCTCGCCGGTCAGCACGGTCAGCCCGCCGTCGAACTCGGCGGTCGCCGCGCTGATCGCACCCAGCGCCTCGATTCGGATTTCGTTGAGCACTACTGTCCGCGCCACCCCGTGACCGGCAGCCGGAACTTGCGTACCAGCCGATCCGTGAACGGTGCGCTGTCCAGCCGCACCCACTTCAGCGGGGTGGCGCACCGGGTGACCTCGAGGCGGCCACCTGCCGGCACGATCATGTCGCGCCGGCCGTCGCAGAACACCAGCGCGTCGTGACCGCTGGCCTCGATCTCGATGGCGATCAGCGCTTCGGGACTCGTCACCATCGGGCGGGCGAACAGCGCGTGCGCGTTGTTGGGCACCACCAGGATCGCCTCCAGATCCGGCCACAGCACCGGGCCGCCGGCCGAGAACGCGTAGGCCGTCGACCCGGTCGGCGAGGACACCAGCACGCCGTCGCAGCCGAACGACGACACCGGCCGCCCATCCACCTCGAGCACCACACCGAGCACCCCCAGCCGCGGGCCCTTCTCCAGGCTCGCCTCGTTGAGCGCCCAGCCGCGGTCGAGCAACTCGCCGCCGGCGCGGACCGCGACATCGAGCGTCATCCGGTGCTCCACCCGGTAGTCACGCCGGATGATGTGGTCGAGCACGGCGTCGATGGCCTCGGCCTCGGCCTCGGCCAGGAACCCGATCTTGCCCAGGTTCACCCCGAGCACCGGGATCTCGGCGTTGCGCGCCAGTTCGGCGGCCCGCAGAAACGTGCCGTCGCCGCCGAGCACCAGCACCAACTCACAACCCTCGGCGGCACTCTCGTCTACGTCGACCACCTCGATCTCCACGCCGAGTGCCCGCATGTCGTCGGGCGCGAGGTGGACGGGTCCCCGGTCGACGGCCTCGGCCGACAGCACCCGCAACGCGATCCCGTTGTCGCCCAGCACTTTCTCGCAGCGGCGCGCCACCTCGGTCACTTCTTCTCGACCCGTGTGGACGACAAGCAGGATGGTGCGTTCGGTCATTGCGGCCCCTCGTCCACCGCGCGACGCACCGCGGCCACCAGATCGTCCCCCTGCAGCGAGTGTTCGCCGGGGGTGCGCAGGTCCAGAAAGTACTCGACGTTGCCTGCCGGTCCCGGCAGCGGGCTCGCGGTCACTGCGACGGCGGGCCAATTCAACTCCGCGGCCCTGCGCGCGACCGAGAGCACGGCGTCGACGCGCAACGCAGGGTCTGACACCACACCGCCGGCACCGACCCGGTCCTTGCCGACCTCGAACTGAGGTTTCACCATGGGAACGATATCCGCGCCGGGTGACGCGCAGGACGTCAGTGCGGGCAGCACCGTCGCCAGCGAGATGAACGACAGGTCGGCCACGACGAGATCGACCGGGCCGCCGATGGCCTCGGCTGTGAGTTCGCGGACGTTGGTGCGTTCCATCACCGTGACCCTCGGGTCGGTGCGCAGCGACCAGGCCAGCTGGCCGTAGCCGACGTCGACGGCGACCACTTCGCGGGCGTCGCGCGCCAGCAGCACTTCGGTGAATCCACCGGTCGAGGCGCCCGCGTCCAGGCACCGGCGCCGCTCCACGGACAGTCCGAACGCGTCCAGCGCGCCGATCAGTTTGTGCGCCCCTCGCGACACCCAGGAATCGGTGTCGCCCTCGACGGTGAGATTGGCGGTCACCGCGATCGCCGTGGCGGGTTTGGCCGCGGGCATGCCGTCGACGCGGACACGGCCGGCACCGATCAGCTCGGCGGCCTGCTGGCGCGAGCGGGCCAGGCCCCGCCGGACCAGTTCGGCGTCAACACGTGCGCGACGCGTCACGCGGATCAGCCTTTCTCGACGGATTCCAGCGCGCGCACCAGCAATTCGTGCGCCTCCTCGAGGCGCGCTGCGACGGAGTCCAGGTCTGCCGCCGACACCTCGGCGGACTCACCCAGCAGTTCGGTGACCTGGGCGCGGATCTGGGTGGGGTCGTTGGTCATAGCGGCCTTCACGCTAGTCGATGGCGGCGCAGACCAGCGACCACTGCTGCACGGCCTGTCGCGCCCCGTCGTCCGCGACCCGGACCGGACGACGGTCGGCGTCCGCGGCCCAGACCGCCGCGGCGACCGCGCGCACCGCCGCCAGCGCATCCCCGGGATCGGCTCCGGTGGACCGCACCGTCACCGACGCTTCGTCGACGTCGACCTGCCAGCCGGGGTGCGGAGCCACGCGCAGGGTGTCCGCGCCGGCGCCGGTGAGTGCTCTGAGGTCTTCGGCAAGGTAAGTGGGGCGCTCGCCGGGCACTGCCCAGATCGCGTCCTCGACGTTGTTGACCCCGCACAGCACCATCAGGCTGGGCAGCTGCGCGGCATTGGCGCCGGCGATGTCGGTGTCCAAGCGGTCCCCGACGACCAGCGGCCGGTCGAACCGCCCGCGCGCCAACGCGTCCCGCATCAGCGCCGGAGCCGGCTTGCCCGCCACCTGGGGATCGCGGTCGGTGGCGGTGCGCATCGCGGCGACCATCGAACCGTTGCCGGGCAGCAGACCGCGCTCCGACGGCAGTGTCTTGTCGATGTTGGCGGCGATCCACAGCGCCCCTGCCCGGATCGCCAGCGCCGCCTCTGCCAGGTCCGACCAGCCGGTCTCGGGCGAGTGACCCTGCACGACCGCGACGGGCTCGTCCGACCACTGCCGGACCGGCGTCAGCCCGACCGCGGCGACCTCCCCGGCCAGCGCGTCGGTGCCCACCACCAGCACCTTGGCCTGCGCAGGCAGCTGGTCGGCCAGCAGCCGCGCCGCACTCTGGGCGCTCGTGACTATGTCGCCGGCGCCCGCGGTGAAGCCGAGCTCGCGCAGGTGCACGGCGACCTGCTCGGCGTCGCGGGAGGCGTTGTTGGTGACGAACAGAATGCGCGACCCGATCTCGGCGAGCGTCTCGACGGCGCCGGGGGTCGGCTCGTGGCCGCGGAACACCGTGCCGTCGAGGTCGAGCAGCAGACAATCATGCTGCTGCGCAAGGCTGCTCACGTCAGGACAGCTCCGTGACGCGTTCTTCGGCGTCGGTGACTCCCTCGACGTCAGCGCGTGCGGCGTGCAGGAACCACTGCAGCGCTTCGTCGTTGCGGCCGAGGACCAGCAGCGTCTCGGCGTAGGCGTAGAACAGCCGCGCTGCGGTCTGCCCGGTGCGGCTCGGGTCGAGCGTCGGGGTGGACAGCACAGACAGCGCCTGTTCGTGCTGACCCAGGTCCGACCGCGCGCCGGCGACGACGATGCGAAGCTCGTCCGCGTCGTCTCCGGTCAGTGCCGCGGCCTCAGGGCTGCGAGCGAGTTCGATCGCCCGCTCAGGTCGCCCGACACCGCGTTCGCAGTCGGCGATCAACGCCAACAACGGTGAGCGACTTCCCATTCGGCGTGCGGCGCGTAGCTCGGCCAGGGCCTGGGCCCAGTCGCCGCACTGGTAGGCGGCGATACCGACGGCCTCGCGCACGGCGGCGATCCGGCCCGAACGGGCGCGGGCGGCGCGGGCGTGGGCCAGCGCGGCTTCGGGGTCCTCGTCGAGAAGCTCGCCGGCCGCCACGAGGTGCCGGGCCACCGCGTCGGCGGTGCTGCGGTCGAGGGTGGTGAGCTCTCCGCGGATCTCGGGCGCCAGCTGCTTGGCCTCGATCTCTTTCGGGATCGGCGGGCCTACCGGCCCGTCAGTGTCGGGCCGCGGTTGGCTGGGGCGCGCACGGTTCGGGCCAGACGTACGCGGCGCCGGACGCGCGTCACGGCGCGGCTGCCGGTTGCCGTTGGCGTTGCCGTTGCGGCCGGGTCGACGGTCGCCGCGGCCACCCTGATTGTCTTGGGGCACGGCAAAAGGATATCCCCCAGCTGAGCGGCCTCATAATCTGGAAATACAGAAATGGCGATAAAGAAAAGAAAATCGCCCCCCACGCAATTGTGGGGGGCGATTTCT
>NZ_BCRS01000179.1 GCF_001552715.1 Mycolicibacterium vaccae NBRC 14118 = CIP 105934
CCAGTAACCCCACCGATCCACGGCGAGAGGCACCCCTATCCCCCGGGGGTGCCTCTCGTCGTCTGTGGGCGCGTTGGACGACCCGCGGAAGAAACAGCCCCCGACCTTGAGTGCTAGCACTCTCCTGTATAGAGTGCTAGGCGGCAGTCGCTTCAGCCTCGTGTCGACACCCGCGACGACGGCGTGAGGCAAGGAACGACCGCTGAGTACATACACCTACATCAGTGAAGGGGCTCCATCGTGGCGAGCGTGAACATCAAGCCACTCGAGGACAAGATCCTCGTTCAGGCCAACGAGGCCGAGACCACGACCGCTTCCGGTCTGGTTATCCCCGACACCGCCAAGGAAAAGCCGCAAGAAGGCACCGTCGTCGCAGTTGGCCCCGGCCGCTGGGATGAGGACGGCGAGAAGCGGATTCCTCTGGACGTGTCGGAGGGCGACGTAGTCATCTACAGCAAGTACGGCGGCACCGAGATCAAGTACAACGGCGAGGAGTACTTGATCCTCTCGGCCCGCGACGTGCTGGCTGTCGTCTCCAAGTAAACGAATCGTGTTCCGCCCCGGACGTCCCGCATCTCAACGGGTGATGTCCGGGGCGGCGCGCGTTTCACCCCGTTCCTAGGAAAGACATTCATGAGTAAGCAGATTGAGTTCAACGAAACCGCGCGCCGCGCCATGGAGATCGGCGTCGACAAACTCGCCGACGCGGTCAAGGTGACGCTCGGCCCGCGTGGCCGCCATGTGGTGCTCGCCAAGTCCTGGGGCGGGCCCACCGTCACCAATGACGGCGTGACGATCGCGCGCGACATCGACCTCGAGGATCCGTTCGAGAACCTCGGTGCACAGCTGGTCAAGTCGGTGGCCACCAAGACCAACGACGTCGCCGGCGACGGCACCACCACCGCCACCGTGCTGGCCCAGGCTCTGGTCAAGGCCGGCCTGCGCAACGTCGCTGCCGGTGCCAACCCGATCGCGCTCGGCGCCGGGATCTCCAAGGCCGCCGACGCTGTCTCCGAGGCGCTGCTGGCCGCCGCCACCCCGGTCAAGGACGCCAAGTCGATCGCCCAGGTTGCGACCGTGTCGTCGCGTGACGAGCTCGTCGGCGAGCTCGTCGGTCAGGCCATGACCAAGGTCGGCACCGACGGTGTCGTCACGGTCGAAGAGTCTTCGACGATGAACACCGAGCTGGAGATCACCGAGGGCGTCGGCTTCGACAAGGGCTTCCTGTCGGCCTACTTCGTCACCGACTTCGACCTGCAGGAAGCGGTCCTCGAAGACGCCCTGATCCTGCTGCACCGCGAGAAGATCAGCTCGCTGCCCGACCTGCTGCCGCTGCTGGAGAAGGTCGCCGAGGCCGGAAAGCCACTGCTGATCGTCGCTGAAGATGTTGAGGGCGAGGCGCTTTCGACTCTCGTCGTCAATGCCATCCGCAAGACGCTCAAGGCTGTCGCGGTCAAGGCGCCGTTCTTCGGCGACCGCCGCAAGGCATTCCTCGACGACCTCGCGGTCGTGACCGGCGCCCAGGTTGTCAACCCCGACGTGGGCCTGGTCCTGCGTGAGGCGGGTCTGGAGGTCCTCGGAACCGCCCGCCGCGTCGTGGTCGACAAGGACAGCACTGTCATCGTCGACGGCGGCGGCACTCAGGAGGCCATCGAGGGGCGCAAGTCTCAGCTGCGTGCTGAGATCGAGGCCTCGGATTCCGACTGGGATCGCGAGAAGCTCGAAGAGCGACTGGCCAAGCTCGCCGGTGGCGTTGCGGTCATCAAGGTCGGCGCGGCCACCGAGACCGACCTGAAGAAGCGCAAGGAAGCCGTCGAGGACGCCGTCTCAGCCGCGAAAGCCGCTGTGGAGGAAGGCATCGTCGTCGGCGGAGGCGCGGCGCTGGTGCAGGCCCGCAAGTCGCTGGAGAAGCTCCGTTCCGAGCTGTCCGGTGACGAGGCCCTCGGTGTCGACGTGTTCTCTGCCGGACTGTCCTCGCCGCTGTACTGGATCGCCACCAACGCCGGGCTCGACGGTGCGGTCGTGGTGAACAAGGTCGCCGAACTGCCTGCCGGACATGGCTTCAACGCCGCGACGCTGGAGTACGGCGACCTGATCGCCGACGGCGTCATCGACCCGGTGAAGGTGACGCGCTCGGCAGTGGTCAACGCGGCGTCGGTGGCCCGCATGATCCTGACCACCGAGACCGCGATCGTCGAAAAGCCGGTCGAGGCTGAGGACGACGGCCACGGCCACGGCCACGGTCACGGGCACGCCCACTAGTTCGTAGCTCTGTGAAGCACCCCCGGTCCTTTTGGGCCGGGGGTGTTTTGTCTCGGTTGGGCGCCGCGGGGCGACGGCGATCGTCGGCAAACCTGTCGAAGCTGAAGACGACGGCCATGGCGACGGCCGTCAGCGCCATCGATCGTTGAGTTACGCGACACCCCGGTCCTGTTGGGACGAGGGTGTTTTCGTTGTGGTGGCAACAAGTGACAACCCGCGACGGGTGGTCGATACTTTCAATCATCTGATTGCGCAGTGAGCGGGGGCGGGCATGGCACGTGTGGGCGACACGATCGAGCATCCGCTCAGTGGAGAGCGGCTCACCTTCCTCGAAACCGCTGCGACAACCGGCGGTGCGTTCCTGAAGGCGAGAATCGAGATGGCCGCCGGCGGGTCGTTGCCGCGGCCCCACACCCACCCTGGTGGCTCGGAACATTTCGACGTAGCGGAAGGGCGGGTCCAGATCGAGGTGGCGGGTCGACGACGCGTCGCCGAGGCCGGGGAGAAAGTCGTGGTCCCGCGGGGCGTCGGGCACGTCTGGGGGAACCCTTTCGCCGAGCCTGCAGCCGTTGTCGTCACGCTCAGCCCGGCATTCGATATGGAGACTTTCTTCGAGACGTGGTTCGGACTCGCCAGAGACGGAAAAGTCAATCCGAGCACGCAGTTGCCCAGCTTCCTCCAGTTGGTGTCGATAGCGCATGCCTATCGAGTTGGCATCGGGACGCCGGGTGTCCTCGGACTCGCGATGCGAGGACTCGGTCCGATGCTGGCCCCGCTGGCGCGGGCACGCGGTTATCTGCCGCGCTATCCCGAGTACAGCGACCACGCGGCCGGCTAGTAGATAGCAATGGTCATCGGCACCACGACACAATTGTCGCCCAGGTCAATTGTGTTCTGGGTCTTGTGGTTTCGAACCGGAGCGCGTGGCTATGTGCGTAGCGGCTGAGCAGGGGTTCTTTACGGCGCGCCCGCGGTGCGGGAGGATTTCTCCATAAGGCTGTCGAGCCGGCAGTTGCCCTGCCGAGTTGGTTAGGTAGGCTCGAAATCTCACTAGAGAGGAATTCATGAAACTGAATCACCTTGTTGCAGGAGCGGTTCTGGCCGCCGGACTGGGCGCAGCAGGCCTTGTGGGAGCGGGTGCGGCGGGTGCCGCACCGGTCGGTGCGGGGGTCGGTTTCGCCGAGAAGCCGCATCACGACTGGAAGCATCCCGGCAAGGGCCCGCGGCACGCCAAGTGGGCCGGCAACGACGGCCTGCGAGGTGTCGACGCCTGCATCACCGCGACCAGCCCGTACGGAAACGTCAGCGGATTCGTCTGCATCTAGTTTCACCGCCGCCGGTGTCGTGCTGACACCGGACACGAAAACGCCCCCGGTTTCCGGCCGGGGGCGTTTTCGTGTCCGCATGGGGATGAGCGACGGAGAAACACCCTCCGATTCGTCGCCGCAGGTGTTTCGTTGATCCATGGATCGCATCTGGCAATGGGCCTGGGAGCGGTACGGACCCAGGTACGCGTGGGCGTGCTGGGCGCTCACGCTGCTTCTGGCGCTGCCCGTCTATCTCGCCTGGTCGGTCGGGATCGTCGCGTTCGAGAGGTCCACTCGCTACCTCGAGGCCGCCGCTGTCACGGTCGCCGTCGTACTCGTCTACCTGTATCTGATGATCTTCCCGAGCGGCAAGGAGGTCCGTCTCGTCCAGCGCTGGGCCGATGGCGACGACGTCGACCCCGCCGACGCACTGCGCGCCACCTATATCTACGGTCGCAAGCTGATCATCCGGGGGCTGGTCGTCACCGGTCTGTGCATCGGGTCGCTGTTCGTGGTGCTCGCGATGATCGCCGGCGCGAGCGGGTGGCGGTTGCTCCAGTACGCCCTTCTCGGCGCCATCGCCGGGACTGCCGGTCAACTGATCACGCTGCACAGTTACGTCGAAGCGACGCTGCGGCCCGCACGCGCGGCGATCGCCGCAGGCACCGACATCGGCGACGGCCTGCCGCGATCCCGGCCCGCGTTCACCACGTGGACCAACGCCGCCATGCTCGCCGTGGGGTTCGCGTTCGCCGCCGCGGGCGCGATCATGGGTGCGGTGTTCGACATGGAGCGGCACGGCCCGGCCCTGGCCATCGTGATCGGCGGAGCCCTGGTGCTCGTCATCGGACCCTCCCTGTGGGCCGCTTATTCCCCTCTGCTGCAGCCACTTCGCGATCTCGCCGCCGGAACCCGCCGCGTCGCCGGCGGTGACATCAGTGAGCGACTGCCGGTGGTGCAGGACGACGACCTCGGCGCCCTGTCAGCATCGTTCAACCGCATGCAGACGGGCCTGGCCGAGCGGCGACGTCTTCACGCCGCGTTCGGTACCTACGTCGACCCTGACCTGGCGGCCCGGCTGCTGGAGCAGGGCGACGACGTGTTCAGCGGTGAGCGCCGGGAAGTGACGGTGATGTTCGTCGACATCCGGGACTTCACCCCGTTCGCCGAGGCGAACACCGCCGAGGACGCCGTCGCGCGGCTCAACGACCTCTTCGGGATCGTGGTCCCGGCCGTCGTGGACGCCGGCGGCCACGTCAACAAGTTCCTCGGCGACGGTGCGTTGGCCATCTTCGGCGCCCCCAACGACCTGGCGAACCACGCTGACAAAGCGTTGAGCGCCGCGGTTTTGATCCATCGCCGGGTGGGTGAGCGGTTCGACGACGAGTTGCGCATCGGTGTCGGGATCAACACCGGGCTCGTCATCGCCGGCACGATCGGCGGCGGCGGAAAACTCGAGTTCACGTTGATCGGCGACACGGTCAACGTCGCGGCCCGGGTCGAGCAGCTGACCAAGACGACCGGCGACACCATCCTTCTCACCGGCACCAGTGTCGACGCGCTGGCCGGTCGGCCTCCCGAACTCACCGAGCGTGGGTTCTTCGCGCTCAGGGGGAAGTCGGCGCCGGTGCAGGTCTTCGGCCTCGACCCGGCGATATGAACTGCCGGGGCAGCGCGCAGGGACTCAGGCGGGCTTACCGCACCTCAGGACGGGAGGGGCACCCGCGCGAGCAGTTCGTCGAGGACGACGAAGTCGAGATAGGCGACGACGTCGGTGACCTGCCCGCCTTCCAGGCTCATCACCCAGTTGTACTCGTTGACGTAAGGCTGACCGTCCCGCGCGGTGGCGGTGCCCCGCCACCGCGCCACGACGCGGTCGTCGTCGGCGAGGATCTCGTGCACCTCGGCCTGGATGGGTCCGGTCAGCCGGTCCACGATCGGCGCTGCGGCGCTGTCCAGGAACTCCTGGCGTGACGTGTAGGTCCGTGGTGTCGTCGCCCTGGCCACCGTCCATCGCACGTCCTCGGCGAGCAGCGCGTAGAACGTATCCGGCCCGCCGACACCGCGGGCCAGCCCGTCGCGCACGATGGCGGCGTTGCCGGGTGCTTCTGGTGGCGCGGCGTGACTGGCCGCGCCCGCACACGCCGTGGAGACGACGGCGGTGCCCAGTAGGAGGGCGAAATTCCTGGTCATGGAAGGTGTGGAGGTCATGTCTCCGAAACGTAATCCGGTCGCCGCCGGCCTGGCAGGGTGCGGTTCTCCTGGGGGCCGTGGCCGACGGTACGGCGGTTGGGTGTATGGTCGTCGACGTGAACATCCGTATGCGCGCCGGCTATTGGCGCTTTATCGAGGCTCCGGGCGGAGCCGATAAAGCGCAGCACTAAGCACGCATCCTCCCGGAGCCCAGGCAGTGACCACTCGGTCGCTGCCTTTCGTCATTAAAGGGCGCCGGACATTTCACCTTCGGTGCCCGAACCAGAAAGGCACCAACACTATGGTTTCCGCCCAGACCGTGACCGTCCCCGCGACGTCGGACCGGCGCATCCGCAGGTTCAGCGAGATTCCCAGCCCGCACGAGGTGCTCGCCGAGTTCCCGCTCGGCGCCCGCCGCGCCGAACGGGTGGCCCGGGACCGCGACGAGATCGCCGACATCCTGGCCGGACGCGACGACCGACTGCTCGTCGTCGTGGGTCCGTGCTCGGTGCACGACCCCGCCGCCGCACTGGACTACGCGGCCCGGCTCGCCGAGATCGCCGCCGAGCTCGACGGCCGGCTCAAGATCGTGATGCGGGTCTACTTCGAGAAGCCCCGCACGACCACCGGATGGAAGGGTCTGATCAACGACCCCGGGATGGACGGCACCTTCGATGTCGCGCGGGGTCTGCGCACGGCGCGGCAGCTGCTGCTCGACATCATCGACATCGGACTGCCGGTCGGTTGTGAGTTCCTGGAGCCGACGAGCCCGCAGTACATCGCCGACGCCGTGGCGTGGGGTGCGATCGGCGCCCGCACCACCGAGTCCCAGGTGCACCGTCAGCTGGCGTCAGGGCTGTCGATGCCGGTCGGGTTCAAGAACGGCACCGACGGCAACATCCAGGTCGCGGTCGACGGTGTGAAAGCCGCTGCCGCCCAACATGTCTTCTTCGGCATGGACGACCTCGGGCGCGGCGCGCTGGTGAGCACCGAGGGCAACGACGACTGCCACGTGATCCTGCGCGGCGGCACCGGGGGACCGAACAGCGATGCGGAGTCGGTGCGCACGACGGTCGCCAAACTGACCGCCGCCGGACTGCCCGGTCGTGTCGTGATCGACTGCAGTCACGCCAATTCCGGCAAGGATCACGTGCGCCAGGCCGGGGTCGCCGCCGAGGTGGCGCAGCTGGTTCGCGACGGCCTGCCGGTCAGCGGGGTGATGCTGGAGAGCTTCCTCGTCGCGGGCGCGCAGGCGCCCGAGGCCCGTCCGCTGACCTACGGCCAGTCGGTCACCGACAAGTGCATGGACTGGGCGGCCACCAGTGCGGTGCTGCGGGAACTGGCCCGGCGCGACTGACGGGGTGCGTCCGGGAGGTCAGGCCTCCAGACGGCCCCGGATGCCGGCCATCCGGCGGCGCAGGTCCTCCTCGTCGATCACGCCCCGGGCCAGCAGGGAGTGGGCCAGTGCGACGAGTTGGTTCTCCGGGTACGGCAGGTCGGCGTAGCGCGTCGCCGACAGCAGATCCTCCTCGTCCCGGCGCTGCTTGAAGTCCGGCACGTCGGCGTCGCACGCCGCGTGGTCGAGGGCCTCGCACAGCCCGTCGAGGCTGGTCTTCCACGGCGGAACCGGATTCTCGACGTGGTATTTGGCTGCCATCACCGGCCATACCTGGTTGCGCTCGACGATCTCGTTCAGTGTCGGGCTCTGGACCCGCTCGACCGGATGGGACAGTTCCTCGGAGGTCATGCGGTGTCCTAGGGATGCAGGGCGGGCCGGGTGTCGACGATGACGTTGGACGTGACGCCGGGTTTCGGCAGCGCCACGCCGATCAGGCAGTCGCGGGTGATGATCTCGGTCAGCTGGTCCTCGGTCCAGCCCTCGGTGCCCTCCGGGCGCATCGGCATCACCATGAACCGGTGCTTCTGGTTGGAGTCCTCGACGCGTACGGCGACGTTGTCCGGTAGGTACAGGCCGAACTCCGCAAGCACCTCGCGGGGCCAGCGGATGAGCCTGCGACGGTAGTTGGGGGTGCGGTACCACTCCGGCGAATTGCCCAGGATGGGCCGCGGATAGCACGAGCACAGCCCGCACACGATCACGTTGTGCAGGGTCGGGGTGTCTTCGAGTACCTCGAACGCCACGAAGTCGCTCGGCGTGCCGAACCCGGTGGGCTGCAACCAGTCCACACCGACTTCCTTGCTGGCGGTCAGCGCGTCGGTCAGGGCCAGATTCTTGAATTCCGGATCCAGCCAGGATTTCGCGACCAGGCGCGCGGCCGGGGTCGGACCGATCTGCTCGGAGAACTCGGTGAACCGCCGGTGGTCCTCGGCGGTGAAGATCCCTTTCTCGATGCACAGTTCGCGCAGCGCGATCTCCAGGACCTCGAAGTCGGTGATCTCGTCCACCATCGGCTTGACGGTGCGGGCGTGATCGTGGTTGTGGCTATGGTCGTCGCTCATCGTTGAGTCCCTCTCGGCGGCAGTCTGATCAGTTCGCCGGCGCCAGCCAGCGCTGCGGTATCTCGGTGCGCAACTTGTCGTGCGCCGCTCCGGCGTAGCCGTAGAAGAGGTCCGGCAGGTCGAATTCGACGATGTAGAACCACTCCGGGGTGGCGTCGGTAAGGCCCCAGGTCTCGTCTTCGGCGGCCGGGCTCTCGTAGGACACCTTCGCGATCCGTCCGGTGGCGCCGCGCACGTACTCGGGGGTGCGGGTGTAGAAGATGACCGGCATGTCGCGCACCACGACACCGTCGCCGACGGCGAAGCGCGGCTCGCCCGCCTTTCCGGCGTAGATCTGCGGATCGCCGATGCCGACCGCCTTGATGTGGTGCTCGTTGCGCTTCACCTCGGCGCCGTCGCCCTCGGACTTCGGCTGAGCCTCGATCTTCTTGCCGTCGAGTCCGCCCGCGTAGCGTTCCTGCACCTCGGCCATGCGTTCGCTGAGCTCACCGAGGCTGATGTGGTGTTTCTCCACCAGCACCCGGGCCACCGACACCAACCACCGCGCGTAGTAGGGCAGCCCCAGGTACTGGGCGCGGCCCACGTCCACGTTGCCGATCCTGCGTCGCTCCTCGGACACCCAGATGCCGCGCCAGGCGAGCACCTCGCACATGATGTACGTCAGCTCTTCCCACTGTTCGTACTGCTTGTTCTCGAACTTGATCGGGGCGTCGGGTTCCCCGCCCACGTCGTGCACGGGTTTGAGGTACGCCTTGATCCGGGGGTGGTCGAGCATGTCCGCCGTGGGGGCGTCCGGCAGCTCCGGAAACGCCGACCTCAGACGCGAAACCAGGGTCAGCTGGTCGGCCCGTTCGTGGGAATCACTGGTGACGTGGTTGTGTGCGCTGACGGCCATTCGGTTGGCCTTCCCTGCGTCGGGACATGCGGCAAACTAGCGAGATGGCTGCCGTTCCGCTACCGGCCGCCTGCTCACGCTGCAGCTGGATTTTGCTGTGCAGCAACACTATTCGTCGAAACGCGCGGTCACCCGAGCGCGGCGCGGCGGCGGCAAGTCGTCGGTCGCGAAGAAGGCTCCTGACAAATCGAGGCTAGCACCGCGAAATGACCTGCGGCAATAGCTCGGCCGGCCCCGTCAGGATGTGCGCGCAAGGCCCACATGACGGCGCCGAACATGTTGTGCGGCAGCGGAATTGCGCATGGCAGCGGCTGGAAATCTGTTCGCTGGCCGGATAGACACCGGCAGCCGGACGTGCGTCACGGTGTGACGAGGACTTTCAGGCTGCGCCGTTCGTCCATGTCGCGGTATCCGTCGGGAACTCCGTCGAGATCGGTGGTTTCGTCGAACACCCGGCCCGGTTCGAGTGTGCCGTCGAGGATGTCGGGCATCAACTCCTCGATGTACGCGCGCACGGGGGCAGGCCCGCCGGCGAGACGGATGTTGTGGCGGAAGAGGCTGCCGAATCCGATGGGCGCCTCCTCGTACTGGGGCACCCCCACGCGGCTGATCACCCCGCCGCGCCGGACGACGCCGAGGGCCTGCTGATAGGCGGGCAGGTAGCCGACGGCCTCCAGCACGGCGTGGGTGCCCTCCCCGCCGGTGAGATCACGGACCTTGGCGATACCTTCCTCTCCACGTTCGGCCACGACGTCGGTGGCGCCGAACGTGCGGCCCAGGTCGGTCCGGTCGCGATGGTGGCCCATGAGGACGATCTGTTCGGCTCCCAGGCGCTTGGCCGACAGCACCGCCAGCAGTCCGACCGCGCCGTCCCCGATCACGGTCACCCGCTTGCCGGGGCCCACCCCGCCCATTCTGGCGGCGTGGAACCCGGTGCCGTAGACGTCGGCCAGGGTGAGCAGTGACGCCATGAGCGCCGAGTCCAGCGTGACGGGCAGTTTCACCAGGGTTCCGTCGGCCAGCGGCACCCGGATGGCCTCGGCCTGGGCGCCCTCGTCGGGGATGCCGTCCCAGAAGTTCGCCTCCGGGTGCGAGCAGGAGGTCTGCAGGTCCTCACGGCAGAATTCGCACACGTTGTCCGAGACGGCGAACGGCGAGACCACCAGGTCCCCACGCTTGACGGTGCCGACGTCCGACCCGACATCCTCGACGACTCCGATGAATTCGTGCCCCATGCGCGCCGGCCCCTCGGCGGCGGTCATGTGGTGATAGGGGTGCAGGTCGCTGCCGCAGATGCATGACGCGGTGATGCGCACCAGCGCGTCGGTGGGGTGCTTGATGACCGAGTCGGGAACCGTCTCGACGCGGACGTCGCCGGCTTGGTACATCAGTGTCGCGCGCATGGCAGTTCCTCAGGGCAGAAGGTGGTGGCCACTGGCTACCCCGTATCTGCCTCACAGGAACCTTGCAGCATCCACACATGTTGTGCCGCAAGGGCGAAGGGCCCATCCCGGTGGCGACAAGCCGGGATGGGCCCTTCGTTCAGATCTGGTTCTAGGCGCTGCGGCGGATTCCGCGCTTGAGCAACAGCTCACGCTCGGATTCGCTCAGACCGCCCCAGATGCCGTACGGCTCTCCGACGGCCAGCGCGTGTGAACGGCATTGTGCGATCACGGGACAACGCCGGCACATCTCCTTGGCCCGCATCTCGCGCTGGGCGCGGGCCCGGCCGCGCTCACCGTCGGGGTGGAAAAACATCGACGAATCGACGCCCCGGCAAACCCCCTTCATCTGCCAATCCCAGATATCAGCATTCGGACCGGGAAGCTCCTGCGGCTGTGGCAATGGAATTCCTCTCCCTACAGACTCTTTCGCGGCACACGTCCGGTTAAGTCGGTGGAACAATCCGAGCACAGTCGCCGATGACCACTCGTGCACACAACGTAGAAGGGCTTCGGAATTGCCGTCAATAGCCTCTTGGTGTGCCGAACCACATATCCGCAGGCCGAAAATTTACATCACGTTCATTTCAGAGGCGTTCAGCCAACGGAAGCAGTGGTATGGGAGCCTCCGGCCCAGTCCCGGTGACCGGTGATTTCGGGCGAAAGCCCGGCGCCGCAGGCGTGATCCGGCAACCCCGACCTCCATATCCGGTGACATTGCTGTAACACGGGGTGCACGAACTGTTAACCGTTGAGATTTTTTCGGCCCTATGCGGCTTGATAGCGTCGCGGTCCGATGAGCACAGGTCCCGCGGTTTCCGCAAACGTCCTCGAAGTCGCCGCGTTCGGCGACCGGCCGGACACCTGGCCGCTTCCCCCCGCCGCCGGGCGGCGCGAGGTGTGGCTGCGCGCCGTCGCCGCGGGCGGCCAGGGACGCTACGCCTGCGCGCTGACCGAACTTCACCGGCTA
>NZ_BCRS01000180.1 GCF_001552715.1 Mycolicibacterium vaccae NBRC 14118 = CIP 105934
CCGCGGCCGCCGCCGCGAACGGCCAGACCGGCACCCCGCCGTCGGAGCTGTCTGCCTCTGCGGGTGCGGCTGCCGGGGCACCCGGCGGTGGCTCCGTGGGGCTCGCCGGTGCCGTGGTGCCCGCGGGGTCGGCGGTCAGGACGCGGTAGGACCACGATCCCGTCACCACGTGGCCGTCGGCGGAGGTCGCGCGGTAGTTCACCGTGTACTCGCCTGCGGGGCCGCCGGGCCGGACCGGCACGCTGATCACGGCGCCGTCGACGGTGACATCGGCCTCCGACCACTGGTCGCCGTCCGGGCCGATCACCGTCATCGCGGCGAACTGGGATTGCATCGCTTCGTTGAACGTCGCGCTCACCGTGGCGGGCGGCCGCGCCAACTCGGTGTTCTCGGCGGGGTCACTGGCGATGCGGGCGGCGTGCGCCCAGGCCGATGCGGCGGAACCCAGCGCGCCGACGGTGAGGCCGAGTGTCACGGCCACCACCAGGAATGCGTGCATCGCACGCGGTACTGCAGTCATTCGATTGGCTTTCTCTGTCGATCGGAAGGTCTCGGTCAGCGGGGCAGCGCGACCGGTGGCCCTCGATGCGACTTCGAGCAGGCCAGCAGCAGCGCTGAGCGCATCGGATGCTCGACGAATCTGGCCGCGACGTTTCCCGGCGCCGCGGGTGTCGGCAGGGTGCGGGCGCCGACGACGCGCACGACCGCGGACAGCGCACGGCACAACCGCGCCCCGGCGACGATCAACACCGCCCCGATCCCCACCGCCAGCGTGTGGGCCGACAGCATCGCCCACGCGGGCGGCGCGGCATGTGTGTGGTGCTGGGCCGCGAGCGCGGCGTGGCCGGCCAGCTGACCGGCGCCGAGCACGCTCATCAGCACCGGTACGCCGTCGGCGCGGGGCATCGCCGAGGCCAGGGCCCCGACGATCGTCGCGATCAGCGCCAGCTGCACCGTCGACGCACCCGCCGGGACGACCCCGCCGCCGACACTGTGCGCAGCCAGCGTCAGGGCTGCCGTCAGCAGACCTGCAGCCGCGCCGCGCAGTCGCGCCGGGGCTCTGGACAACGGGTCAGACCACGCCCAATCGGGCCATCAGGTCGGCGTCGATGCCGTCGAGTTGCTCGGCGATCGCCGCGTGCGCGGCGCGCCTGCGGGCCGACGGCATGTTCTCGGCCGCGGCGACGGCGGCATTCAGATCGGTCAGCCGCTCGGTGATGGCGGTGACGAACTGCTTCGTCTCGGCGTCCTTCGGCTTCTTCTCGGCGATCAGGCGCAGCGAGTGCTCGGCACCGCTGATCCGGGCCGACAGCTGCGCGCCGTGTCCGGAGAACTGGCCGAGCTGACTCAACGGCACCCCGAGCCGGTCGGCGCGGCGTTCGTCGATCAAGCCGCGCGCGGAGATCGAAGCGCGGTACACCAGCGGCACCACCACCGGAGCCAGCAAACGCGATACGGTCAGCGCCCTCCGGATCCGGCTGGGAGAGAACAGCTTGCCCTCACTCGCTGCCTTCAGCTGAGTTTCAGCTACCTTCAGCGCGGCACGGTCGCTGTCGCGCTGCGCCTTCAGTTGCGAGCGCAGCGCGCGGGCCTGTGCCTTCTGCTCGGATTTGAACCGGCGCACCTCGTTCTTCGCCGACAGCCTCGCTTCGAGCTTGGCCTTGGCCTTGATGGCGCGGGCCTCGGCCCTTCGGGTCGCACGGGATTTACGTCGCTTGAACAGACTCATCCCTGCGGCCTCCCGGTCAACTCATGGGCACATCCGCCGGATATCCGGCGGTGACGGTGATCAACACTAGCGTTTGCCGCCGGACGGGATGTCCGCACGCCCCGCCCGCCGGGCGATGTGATCGTCGCAGCAAACAGCGCGAGCCGATTGTGCGAGAATCGACCCACATCGGGGTCAGACGGCGGCCGGTCCGCCGAAGGGGGTGACGACGTGGGTGCGCGGGTCGTTGCAGCAACCGTCATGGTGCTGTCCGGCCTGCTCGTGGGCGCCGTCCCGACCGCGTCGGCCGAGTCCGGCCCAAGGGCTGTGGACGGTGTCGTCGGCGGCGCCGACGGGGATGCGGCACGTCCTGACCTGCCGAAAGGCGAGCCGGACTCCGTCGACAGCGGAGACCCCGTCGAGGACCCCGCCTCCGATCCGCCCGAGGATCCGCCGGAAGAACCCGCGGACCCCGTCGACCCCCCGGACCCCGCGGACACCGTGCCGCCACCCGCCTCCGGTCCCCGCGGCGAGGACGACGCGGTGGAGCCCCGGCCTTGCTGCGAGGACGCAGACCCGGACTGTGCGCCGGGCTGGCCGTGGCCCGGGCAACCCGGGGAGGTCCCTCGATCCGAGGGTGTCTACGGCGACCGGCCACCGGAGGGGATGCCGTCCATCCGGCCGATCCCGGGCGGTGTGGTCGGGCCGGGTGCCGAACTGCCGGCCGGGGAACCGCCGGGCGTGCTGGACGCGGTCCCGGGAATCGGCGCCGCCGACGGGGACGTCCCGGAGGCGCCGATCACTGTGCCGATCGTCGTGACCGTTCCGGGCGTCGGCACCGCTGCGCCGGTCGGTGCCGGCCAGGGTGCCGGCACATCTGGGGGAGCGGTTCGGCTCGCCGAGACCCCGCCGCCGGCCCGGTCCGCCACCACGCCCGCCACCGGCGAGACGGCCGTTCCCGCGTCGGCGGCGCGCGTCGGTTACGGCGAGTATCTGCGTGCAGCCGGGCTGTCGCAGATCGCGGCGCTGGCCCTACCGGGGCTGGCCGGACTGCTCGCCCTGACCGGGGCCGGCGGCCTGGTCGGCTATCGCCAGGCCAAGGCAGGGCAGGGGGTGCGCACCGGTGGGACTGCGCGCTTCATGAACTGACGGTTCTGCCCCTCCCACGGGGACGGGCAGCGCATAGTTGATCCATCGAGAGGGGGATTCAATGCCCGCGAGCCGCAGCGTCACGCGAGCGGTCGGTGAAGTGCTCGACCTCGCCCCGCGCCGGGGTGAGGTCTCGCTGCCTCGATTGGTCGAGGCCGTCGGCGAAAGCCGCGGCCGGCCCATCGAACTCGCGACGGCCGAATTGCCGCCCGGGGTGTGCGGGCAGTGGCGCCAGTACGCCGACCGCGACGTCTTCCTGATCCAGCAGGGCCTCCCGGCCTGGGATCGCACGCTCGCCCATGAACTGGGCCATCTGGTGCTCGGCCACGAGGGCATCCCGGTCGTCCAGGCGGCGCTCGACAGCACCGAGCTGGCCAGCTCGGACCTGATCGGATACATGCTCAACCAGCGCACCGGCTGCATGGGGCCCAGCGGCGAGGAAGCCGAACAGGAGGCCGAGGACTTCGCCGCGCTGCTGATCTACCGGCTGGGGCGACTGCCTTCGGACCGCGCCTCGATCGTGCAGGTCCGGCTCGGAGAGGCGTTTGGTTGATCGTCTGGGTGATCGCCGGCCTTCTCGGGCTGGCCACAGGCCTCCGTATCGGCTGGGCGTTGGTCAACAAGCAGTCGTTGGTGAGTACCGCGATGATCCTGGCGCTCGGCAGCCTGGGCGTGGTCGCAGCGCTCAACTGGCCGCCGCTGACGCTGCTGATCGACACCGTGCTGCGCTGGCCCAACATCGCCATGGGCCTCAGCCAGGTCGCGTTGGTGGCCTGCGCGGCCGGTAGCTGCGTGATGATCACCACGGTCTCCTCCAGCCGCGCGCAGGCCACCGCAAAGCGCATCGCGGTCGCGCAGTACGGGGTGGCCGCGGTGATCGCGTCGATCAGCTTCGCGGTCTTCCTAGCAGCGGACAAGCAGCCGGAGATGGCCCCCGAGGAGTACCTGCGGCGAAACCTGGGATCCGGCGGAAACACGTGGCCTTGGCTGCTTCCGTTGCTGTACGTGCTGCTGGCGCTGAGCCTGGTGGCATGGGCGGGACTGCGGCTCTCCAACCGGACCAGGCGGGGCCGGGCGCTGTTCGTCTTCACCGTGGGCATCGTGCTGATCGTGCTGGCCCTGGCGTTCTTCGTGCTCCGCGCGGTGGGTACGACCGAGCTGGTGGGCATCGGCACCGCGGCCACGCTGCTGGGCTGTGCGATGCTGATCGTCGCGGCGGGATCCCTGCTGCCCAGCCTGGAGGACTGGTTCGGCGCCCGCCGGGAGCTACACCTGATCGAGCCGCTGCTCGAGGAACTGGGCCGGCGCCACCCCGATGTCGGGATCGGCGTCCGGCCGCGCGGTCCGTTGGTCTTCCGGGTCGCCGAGCGGATGTCACTGATCTCCGATGCGCTGTTCCTGGAGGCGACCGCGGCCGACGGTGCGCTGCGTCCGGTCGACAGCAGCGGGACCGAGGTCACCGACCTCGAGGAGCTCGTCCAACGAGCTGAGCTGCAGGCCCCCGACGTGCCGCCGGACGAGCAGGCGACCGCCGTCGCGGCCTGGATTCACGAGGGACGCCACGGCGCCGCAGGCGACGGGCGCGAGAAGTTCCCTGGGCTGGCGTGGTTGCGTCAGCCCGCTACGTACTCGGATCGCGAGTGGATTCTGGAGATCGCGCGTCAGTACCGCCGCCTGACCGCTGGTGCCTACGACGCCGTCTCGGAACACGCCGACGGCGGTGCGGTTGCCGGCTGATCGCCGACGACCGCCGCAAGGCTAATCAGTCGAGATTTTCGCGCCGACGCAGTTCGTCGACTTTCTGCACGATGTCCTGCTTGGCTTCGGCCGACAGCCCCACGGTTCTGGCTGCGATGCGGCGAACCCCTTCGTCCCGCATGCCGGCGAGCAGGGTGAGTTCCTTGTCAAGCTTCTCGTAGTACTCGTCGTCAGTGAAGTACGCGGGCTTGATGCGGAAGAAGTTGGCAAGCGCGGCCATCGTCGCGACCGAGGGATTGGTGCGATTGCCAGAACGCAGCTGCGACAGGTAGGGAGCCGACATCGTGACACCCTCGGCCTTGAGCGCTGCGATCACCTCCGCCGAGGTGTGCGGGCCACGTCCCGGCGGGTAGACCGTGTCGAACAAGCGGTTGAGGCGAGCGGCAAACGTATTGCTCATCGGATTGACCTCCACATACAGGCGAGCGGGTTCATCGGGCGGCGTATTTGCTGATTATCGTAGACACACATCTGGCCACAACCAAGTGCAAACCTCGTATCAGTCAACTCGGTCCACATCCCGGGAGCGCCGCTGCTGTCGTGAACGGCGTCAGTATTCGCGCCTCGCACTGCCATAGTACGTGCGGTTAAGCAAATAATAACGGCTCCGTAGCAAGCATACGCGCGTCTTCCCCGGGCCTGCCGTCACATAAGTTGCCCTATGTGTCACCGGCAACGATCTCCCGCCGGAGGCCCTGAATTCTCAAGGTTTGCTGGAGGGTAAGAAGGGCCGGGCTGACACCCGGCATGGGAACCGGCTTCGCGGCATGTGACGCGGCAAACACCGGTGATCACAGCCCCGGCGGGGAGTCCGGAAGGTGTCAGTAGCCAGTGGCATTCAGGAAGGCAGTGTCCTGCCATAACCCTGTCAATGTCCTGACAAAAATACCGACGCGCCCGGGCTCAAGCCGCCAGCAGCATCGCGAGAATGGCGGTGTCCGGGTGGCTGATCGGATCCACGCCGACCCGGCTGACCATCGAGGTCACCGTGCCGTCGGACTCCGCCTCGACCCATGCCGCCCGGTGCTCCAACCCGAGGTGCGGCAGCCCGGGCAGCAGCACACATCCCGAGGCCGCGCCGGTGCACTCCGGCAGCGAGGGCGTGGTCTCGGACGGCGGATGCAACATCATCAGGGCCGGGGGTTGGCGGTCGGCGAAATGGCCCGGCGGCACGGCCGCGTCCCCGATCACGGTGCCTTCGGCCAACACCAGGCCGACCGTGCCCGGCTCCGGCGCTTCCGGCAGTTCCTCGCGGACGCCGAAGATCGTCGTGGTGGACAGCAGTCCCGGCATCGACGCGACGCGCACTGCCACCATGAGCAGCTGCGCCCATTCCTTTGTGGAATCCGGCCAGCGCCCGGACACGACGAATCCCTTGAGAGACCCACGAGAGTGAAAAGGGGCGACCTCGATCGCCCGCCCGGCCCCGAATTCCATTCCGCCTCCTGGCATCCGTACCAATGCCCGACACGTCCCTGGGTCGATTCGTACAGAATGCTGGAGAAACGCATTGGCAGACAAGGGGACACGACTGCCAACGGGCAAAACAAAGCCGGCTCGGTCGAAGACCGAGCCGGCTATAGGTCAGGTAACGGGTCAGGCGGGAGGGTAGACACCCATCTGCTTGCCCTTGTCGGTCTGCCAGAAGATGTCGGAGATCTCGTCGATCGTCTTGAGCAGCTTCTCGGCCACGGCGGCGTCGAGCGACTTCTTGACGTCACCGGCGCCCTTCACGCCCTCCCAGAACAGCTGGTGCAGGTTCGGGAACTGCTCGAAGTGGTCCTTGGTGAAGAAGTCGGCCCACAGCACCATCAGGTGGTGCTTGACCTCTTCGGCCTGGCGCTCCTTGATGATGATGGCGCGCGTCTTGAAGTGCTCGTCATCGGAGTCGTGGTACTTCTGGATCGTCTTGAGGCAGGACAGCGCCTCGATCTTGGCCTGCGCGGGGTCGTAGACGCCGCAGAACAGATCGCAGTGGGCGTGGGCAGGGGTGGCGTTGGCGAACAGTCGATGCAGCATGGCCCTAACTTACCCTTAGCCGATGCGGGGAAGCCATGGGCCACGGACGTCCGGGTTCGATTGGCCGGTACG
The DNA here is from genome assembly GCF_001552715.1 of Mycolicibacterium vaccae NBRC 14118 = CIP 105934. Taxonomy (GTDB): domain Bacteria; phylum Actinomycetota; class Actinomycetes; order Mycobacteriales; family Mycobacteriaceae; genus Mycobacterium; species Mycobacterium vaccae. The sequence continues at coordinate 6,707 of NZ_BCRS01000180.1, forward strand.
CCGTTTCGTGGTGGTCGAGGACTCGATGCTTCCGACGCTCAAGCCCGGCGACATGCTGTTGGCCTGGCGGGGCGGCAGCCCGCGCGCCGGTCAGCTCCGGGTGTTCCGCCACCCGCACACGTCGACCCGCTGGCTCGTCAAACGCGTGGGGGAGGTGTACGGCACGGTGTTCGAAGCCCGGTCGGACAATCCACGCGCGGTCGGGGCCAGCGATTCGCATGACTTCGGCCCGGTTTCCGCCGTGGGGAGCTATCGCGTGGTCTGGCGGCTGCCGGCACGTCGCGCGGACTGATCGCGCTCGGTCAGTACAGGACGATCAGCGCGAGAACGCCGAGCAGCACCAGCGCGATGAGCCCTGCGCGCAGGCACGCCATCAGCTGGCCGCGGGTGTAGGCGCGCGCAGAGGACTGCCATTCAGAGGGTTGGAATGCCGACCCCGAGCCCATCGAAGACGACGCCATCAGAAGCTCCTCACCAGCACGTCTGTACCTCCCCGGTCACCGCTTCAGTGAGATCGATCACACATCGGCGCGTGTGACGGCGATCATAACGCCTGTCGTCTGCCGCTGAGAAATCGAGCACCGAATCGCGATCGGAGCGCGAAACTGATTAGTGTCACTAAATATTTCGCTCAAGCCGTGTGTCCCCTGTTGACTACCTGAGCGCAGGTGGGGCGGGTTATCCCCAGGAACGGGCCGACCAGCGGCTCATGGGCCGGTCCGGGGCCCGACCGCCTGTGGATGAAGTTGTGGAAACTGTGGATAGCCCCGGCCCCGGCGGTATTGCTGCCGACCCGTTCTGGCCACTCGGGCGGGCACGTGCCAGCATGAGGTCATGGATGACACCGAGGTGCCGCAGGCGGCGATCGGCGACGTTCCGGTCGAGTTCGACGAGGCCGTGGTCCTGCTGGATGTGCGCGAGGACGACGAGTGGCAGCGCGGTCACGCGCCGGGCGCTCAGCACATCCCGATGGGGGACGTCCCCGCCCGACTGGCCGAGATCGACACCCAGGCGCAGTTGTTCGTGGTCTGCCACGTCGGCGGCCGTTCGCAGCGCGTCGCGCAGTACCTGGCGCGCAACGGCTACGACCCGATCAACGTCACCGGCGGGATGCTGGCCTGGGCCGGAGCCGGACGCCCGGTCGTCACCGACCGCGGAGACGCAGGCACGGTCTGACTTACTCTGGTCCGATGATCCAAGTGTGTTCCCAGTGCGGGACGCGGTGGAACGTGCGCGACCGGCAGCGGGTGTGGTGCCCGCGCTGTCGCGGCACGCTGCTCGCACCGTCGGGCCATGCTTCCGGACAGGGCTGGGGTCCAGGCCAGAGCCCGCACCCGGACCCGAAGCGCCAGGGGCAACCGCTGCCGTCCGGCTATCGCTGGGTGGCGGTACGGCCCGGCGCGCCACCACATCCCCGCCGCGGACGCCGTGAGCTCGGTCCGACCCCGCGCTATCAGGGCATCCCGCGGTGGGGTCTGGTCGAACATTTCGAGAGCGCCGTCGAACCCGCGGCCCAGCGCAAGGGACCGTCGCCGACCGCGGTGCAGATGACGCTCGTGGTGACGGCCGCGACGCTGGGAGCGGCGGCGTTCGTCCATCTGGTGCGCTACGTGCTGCTGATCATCAACCGGTCGGTGCTGCTGAACCCGTGGGTCGCGGGCGCGGCCACCTGGGGCGGTGTCGCGGTGAGCGTCGCGGCGGTGTTCATGACCGTGGCGAGCGTGGTGGTGTTGATGAACTGGCTGATCGCGCGTCGGGCAGTTGCGTTCGCCCACGCCGGTCAGGCCGAGCCCAGGCCCGGGTGGGCGCTACGGCTGGGTTGCCTGGTCCCGTTCGTCAACCTGCTCTGGGCGCCGGTGTTCGTGATCGAGCTCGCCGGGACCGAGGCCCGGCTGCGCTGGTTGCAGCGGTCGATCCTGGTGTGGTGGCTGCTGTGGGTGGCCAGCACCGTGGTGTCGGTGTTCGCATTCGCGACCAGCTTCACGGCCGACCCGCAGGGCATCGCCGACAACACCGTCACCACGATCGTGGCGTATCTGTTCGCGGCCGCCGCGCTGTTGGCCGCGCTCAAGGTGTTCCTCGGTTTCGAACAGCAGCCGGTGGAAAAACCAGCCCGGCGGTGGGTCATGGTCGCCGCCGGTGCCGAGGAATCCGAGGCACCGGAGCGCCCCGAACCCGCGCGTGCGGTTGAGAGCGCCGGGGAGAACCCGGCAGCATAGCGATATGAGCTCGGGCGGGACTTTCTGCGGTCATCCATTCGTGGTCGCTCACCGGGGTGCCTCGGCCGGGCGTCCCGAGCACACCCTGGCGGCCTACGAGCTCGCTCTCGAGGAGGGCGCGGACGCCGTCGAGTGCGACGTGCGGCTGACCCGGGACGGGCATCTGGTGTGCCTGCACGACCGCAGGCTGGACCGCACGTCCACCGGTTCCGGACTGGTCAGCGACATGACGCTGGCACAGCTGCGCGATCTGGAATTCGGCTCCTGGCATCCCAGCTGGAAGGACGACGGCAGCATCGGCGACACCGGTCTGCTGACTCTCGACAGCCTGGTGTCCCTGGTCATGGACTGGAACCGGCCGGTGAAGATGTTCATCGAGACCAAACATCCCGTGCGGTACGGCGCGCTGGTGGAGAGCAAGGTGTTGGCGCTGCTGCACCGCTACGGCATCGCGTCGCCCGCCTCGGCCGATCTGTCCCGCGCGGTGGTGATGTCCTTCTCGGCGGCGGCAGTGTGGCGGATCCGCCGTGCCGCGCCGCTGCTGCCGACGGTGCTGCTGGGCGAGACCTCGCGCTATCTCGGGGGGAGCGCGGCCACCACCGTGGGCGCGACCGCGGTGGGTCCGTCCATCGCGACCCTGCGGGAACATCCGGAGCTGGTCGACCGGGCTGCCGCGCAGGGCCGCGCGCTGTACTGCTGGACCGTCGACCACTACGAGGACGTGCAGTACTGCCGCGACCTCGGGGTGGCCTGGATCGCGACGAACCACCCCGGCCGCACCAAGTCCTGGCTGCAGACCGGTCTGACCGGCGCCGAACGCGACTGAGCGGACGCGCTTAGAGCGCGCCGCCCGCGGCCTTGGGGGCGGACGGGTCCGCCGACGGGGCGGCGAGTTCGCGTGCCACGAAGTCCTCGAGGTGGAACAGGTTCGCGCCCGCCCGGTCGGCGATCCGCACCAGGGTGGTCATCTGCGCGACCTCTTCGACCTGTTCCTTGAGGAACCACTGCATGAACTGCTCGCCGAGGTAGTCGCCCTCGTCGCGGGCGGTGGCGGCCAGCCGGCTGATCTGGTCGGTGACCTCACGCTCCAGATCGAGCGCGAACGCGATGGCCTCACGCGGGGTCTCGAAGGAGTTGCGCACCGGATCCACGGCCGGGATCTCGGTGCGGACGCCGCGATCGACCAGGTAACGCACCAGCATCATCGCGTGATTGCGTTCCTCGACCGACTGGCGATAGAAGAACTCGGCCAGTTGCGGGAGGTCGTCGCTGTCGAAATACACCGCGATCGCGAGGTACTGCTGCGACGCGCCGAGTTCGCTACGCACCTGGTCGTTGAGCAGGCTGTGGAATTTCGTGTCGAGTGCGTCGGAGGCGGCAACGGAAGTCATGCCACCACAATAGGGCAGGTCACGGGACCTTTTCATCGAAGGTGAACCTTACCGAGGTTAGGTTTGCTTTAGTTAGGGTGACCATTGTGACCCGCACTACAGAGTTTGCTCAGCGGTTATGGACCGGCGCCCTCGAGGAGGTCCTGGGGCACCGGTGTGTCGGACGCGAGCGCCGAGAACAACCGCTGCGCGGCCTCGGTGTCCCATACGACGATCGAGCCGGACCCGTTCGCGGTGAACTCACCGATCGGCACGGTCACCGTGGTGAGGTCACCCCGCAGCCCCCACGCCAGCCGCCCGAGGTCCCACACGTGGTCGCCTGTCCCGACCGTCACGGTGTCCGCGGCGGCGTGCAGCAGCGGGTACCAGCGCAACGGGTTGAGCAGCACGCCCGGGCTGGCCGCACGCGCGACCAGCGCGCTCATGAACTGGCGCTGGTTGACCATCCGGTCCAGGTCGGCCCGCGGGGTCGCCCGCGACCGGACGAAGCCCAGCGCCGACCGCCCATCGAGCTGCTGGCAGCCGGCGGGCAGGTTGATGCCCGCCAGAGGGTCGTTGATGGGTTCGGCCGGGCACATCGTCACCCCGCCGACGGCGTCGACCAGCCCCGCGAAGCCGCCGAAGCCGATCTCCGCGTAGTGGTCGATGCGCAGGCCGGTGGCCAGCTCGACCGTCTGGGCCAGCAGCTGCGGACCGCCGACGGAGAACGCGGCGTTGATCTTGTCGCTGCCGTAGCCGGGGATCGGGACGTACGAGTCGCGCGGTATCGACACCATGGTGGCCGGGGCCGCGGCGCCCAGTCCGGGCAGATGCACCAGCAGGATCGTGTCGGTGCGGCTGCCGCCGAGCACGCCACCGGTGGCGAGCTCGGCCTGCTGCTCGGGGGTCAGTCCCTCTCGTCCGTCCGAGCCGACGAGCAGCCACGTCGTGCCTTCGCCCTGTGCCGGCCGCTCGGGGTAGTCGGCCAGCGCCGCGACGCGGGTCAGCGACGAGTCGATCCACACGCCCGCCGCGACCGTGCCGACGGCGAGCAGCAGCACCAGGGCCATCGCGATGCGGACGAGGCGGCGCAGCCGGTGGGGCTTCTTCTTTACCGGCGGTGGGGGTGGCGGCGGGGCCGGGGCGGTCCGCCGCTGCCGGGGTGGGGG